>CAZIJO010000014.1:16455-45091 GCA_964539515.1 uncultured Bifidobacterium sp.
CTGAAAGGCCTGGTCGTAGCAGCCGACGTGAGTCGGCTCTCACTTTTCCCGAAATGAGATGGAGCGGACTCACGTCCGCTGCTACGAGGTTTATGGTGAGGGGTCGCTCCAGTTGTCTGGTCATGTTCTCACTTCGTTTTCAATTCCGTCCTGACTGCCTTGTTGGCCGCTCCGGCCTGACCAGCTGCCCCTAGTGCCGAGCATTTGGCCGCCACAAACGCGGCGAACTCTTCCATGTAAGTTTTACCGGGTTGCATGAAATCAAATTCCTTTGGCGACTTCTGGAAGAACTCGCGGTGGACCCGCGTCCAGATCAGCCGGCCATCGGTACCGATGTTGACCTTGGTGATGCCCGACGCGATCGCGCGCGGCAACTCACTCTCGGCCACGCCGCTGGCGGACGCGTCCAGCTTGCCGCCCGCCGCGTTGATCCGCTCCACTTCCCGAAGGGGCACCGCCGAGCCCCCGTGCAACACCAGCGGATAGCCCGGCAGCCGTTTCTGGATTTCTGCGAGCCGATCAAAGTGCAACCCCTGTTTGCCGGAAAACTTGTAAGCCCCGTGGCTCGTACCGATGGCCACCGCAAGACTGTCGCACCCGGTGCGCTGTACGAATTCCTCAGCCTGCGCCGGGTCGGTCAGAATGGCTTCCTTGGCATCCACGCTCATCTCGTCTTCGACACCCTGCAACAGCCCCAGCTCGGCTTCCACGGCGATGCCGCACGCGTGGGCTTGGTCCACGACGCGCCGCGTGATCGCCACGTTCTCTGCGAACGGATGATGCGACGCATCAATCATCACCGAGTTGTAATCGCCCGAGGCAATTGCCTCCGCGCAGCTGGCTTCATCGCCGTGATCATGATGGCAGGCAAAGACCACGCTGGGATAAATCTCCTCTGCGGCTTCCAGCATCGCCGCGAGCATCCGGGGATGTGCATAACTCCGCATCACGCGGGTAAACTGGACGATGATGGGCGACCGGGCCCGCTCCGCTCCGCGAAACAAGCCGTGGACCTGTTCCATGCTGGAGACATTGAACGCCCCCAACGCATAACGGCCATAAGCGGCTTGCAGGAGGTCAAGCGTGGCGGCGCGCATGGAGTAATCCGAAGTTCACTTTAACGAAATTTAGTCTGCGGACAGCCGGCGCGGGTGACAAGTCGATTTAGCCAGACCAAATTTCAGCGCCACCAATTTCCAGCGCACTGGTTGTCGGCAACAGTCCCCCAACTAGTCCTGCAGACGATAGCCGACACGAGGTGGGCTGTTTCCACGCCATAGGCTATCAGGAAATAAGGCGAACCCAAATCGTCGGCGGCGAACTGGAATCCAAACCATCGACTCATCGACTACCAACGGAAGCTCAATTGCCCCCTGCTCACCCTACGGAGTTTGCGGCTAACGGAGACGTATGATAAGAATATATTGTCTATAGATAGTAGAGTATAAACCCAGTCAATGGCTGTTCTACCGATATGAAAACACACACTACACTGCTTAACACGATTCCGCCGATGGTTATCCTCATGCTGGCATTGTCCGGCAATGACACTCGCGGGGAGACCCTCGTGGTGGGCACCAACCAGCCGGTGAACTTCAGCCTGACGGTGCCATCCAATCACGCCGTGGTCATCTACGGCGGCCGTTTCGTCGCCAAGGATCCGGAAGTTTACTGGCGCGTCACCCAATCCGGGGCGCTGCATCTCCTGCGCTCGGATTCGATGTCCGATCCGATCCTGACAACACCGGCGGGCCATCCCAACATCCTGGCCGGGCCATTGCTCCTCGAGTTGTTCATCGCGAAGACGTCCGATTTCGACGGCAGTTGGATGTCGTACGAGATTCTGCCGCTGGCGGGGTTGAAGACCCTTATTGTTCCCGGGATGGCCACGAACAGCGTGGCCGTCGCATCGGGCACGAACTTCCGCCTCCTGAGCCGATCTTCGCGCGATGTGACGATGGGCCCGTCCTTTCAGCTGATTTCGGGCAGCGCCGCGGCGTATCTGGGGATGGAAGCGCTTAACTCGCTTTTGGACATGGAATTCAGCGGCCCGATCGACATCCAAATCGGCAATAACATGATGGATGCCCGCTGGTTCACCTATTCGCTCCACAGCGGATCGGTCGGGATGTTGCCCGGAGGGGTCATTGCCGCTGCGGGCGTGAACGGCCTGTGTGTGGAGGAGTCGTCCGACCTGGTCAATTGGTCGGGAGCAGCGGTGATCCTGAAGGACGCATCACCGAAAAAGTTCTATCGGTTCAAGGCCTCCAAGTAAGCCAACCTCGCCTGGAGTCATTTCCCTTGGGCTTTCGGCGGCTGGCTGCACAGCTGGACCAGCGCCTCACGCACGCGGACGACTTGCGTCGCGTCCAGTTTGAGAAAGCGGTCGCGGCCCTTCGGCTGGGGCGTGAAGCGCGTAAAGCCATCGCTCTCCACGGTGACCATCCCCGCTTCCGATAGGCCAAAGAAGCCCCGGTCCGGTTGCACGGCGTAGAGCGCGCTGGTGAGGTCCCAGGTGGGGCGTTCATGCGGCGTCGGGCTGTAAAGCTGGTAGGCCTCGGCGAGCGGATGATGCGGCACAAAGCGGAAATCGCGTTCGATGCTGACGGCGGGGTACGGCAGCGCGATGCCGATTTCAAAACCGCTCCAGACGATGGGCGTGGGCCAGTCGCGCGCGAGTTTTTGCGCGGCCGGAATATCCTTGTACACGTTGAACTCCGGATAATGGTTGTTGTCGTTGATGGTCTGAAACGCGCCGGCCATCACGGACAACAGTTTCACCTTTTGTTTCACCAGGTCGCGTCCGGTCAAAGCGGAGAGTTCGTCCGCCGGGGTGTCAAGCAGCGCGGCGAAGTTGGAAAAGTATCCCACCTGTACCAGCACCACGCTGCCATCCGCTTGGGCGGCCAGCAATTGCCGGAGCAGGCGGAGCGCCGCCGGCGCGTCGCTGCTGCGTTTCAGGTCGCGCGGATAGCGCAGCTGTTCCCCATCCCGCACCTCGGCCAGCGGCAGAAACTTGCTGACATCCGTCTCCGGCTTAGCGCGGATGAAACCAATGGGCAGATTGGGCCGCCCGTAGAAGGTATTCACGGCATCCACAAATGGGCCGGCCAGTTCGTCGCTGCGCGTGATGGTGACCCCCAGCAACTCGCACGCGCCGCGATCCGCCAATGCGTGCAAAAGGCCCAGCGCCAAGGCGTCGTCCACGTCGTTGCCGATGTCCGTGTCGAAAATTATTTTGACCGGCGGGGGTGCGCCGGAAGTGTCCGCGGCCGGCGCGGGTCGGGCGGTGACCAAGGTGGCGACCGCGGCGAAGAGGAGCAGATCAAGTTTCATGGCCGTAGATTTCAAAATCGCAGGGGACGGCGCGCGGGGTCGCTAAATTTGCCTTTGGTCACGGACGCGTCAGGTAGGCGAGCACGTCGGCGACATCCTGCGGCGCCAGCCCAAGTTGATCGGCGCTCAACATCAGCGACCGGCCCAGCCCTTTGCGGGACGCGATGCGGTCCGCCGGCACGGTCTGCGTCACGCCAGCGGTGGAGCGCACGATCAAGGGATCCCCGCCCGACAGAATCAGTCCGTGAATCTCCGTGCCGTCCTTGAGCTTGATCACCGAGCCATCGAAGCCGTGGGAGATTTCCGCCGATGGATCGAGGATCGAACGGAGCACGACTTCGCGGGTCTGCATTGTTCCAAACGCGGTGATGTCCGGCCCGTAATCCGTGCCTTCGCCACCAATCCGGTGGCAGGTCAGGCAGGCGGTGGCCACCTGTTTGCCGCGGACGGCGTCGCCCTTGAGACCGAGCAACTCGGCTGGCGGTGGGAGTTTGGTGGGCTGCGGCTCCGGGGTCACGATTGCCTGCAACACAATTGTCTCCGGATCATAGATGCCATCGCGTTTAAGCCGTTCCGCCACGCCCATGCCCTGCCACTGCCGATCCTTGCCATTGAGCAACCACCAGAGGGCGTCGGTGCGAACATCGCCGTTGGTTTGCATGGCCACATCCGCGACGGCCTCGGCAGCAGCCCGGAGGGGAATGTAGCCGAGCGCCACCAGCGCCGCTTTGCGTTCCGCCAGCGAAAGATCGGGCGCCAAGGCCCGGGCTTTGAAGGCCGCAACACTCTGCGGCGGATGTAAACGCCACGCGATGCCGGTGAACTTGGAGGTCCATTTCAACGGATCGGCCGTGCCAAGTTCCCGCTCGATCAGCTGGTACACGTCGGCTTCCTTGCCCCCGCAACCCGTGCCGAAAGCCTCGAGGTATGTGCGGTCCGCGCCGTCGTAACCGCGGGCAAGGTTGAATAAAACATCCTTCGACGCGGCAAAGGGCACATCGCGCTGGGCAAGCGCCACCTCCCGGCGCACTGCCGGCGAGGGATCCACCGCCAGCCGCCGCGCCAGTTCACCTGACTTCCAGTTTTGCCGGCGCAGGGCACGAAACGCCACGAGGCGCATCTGCGCGTCGTCGTGCTTCAACAGCGGCTCGACCTTCGCGATGCCGGACGGACCCGTTTGCGACAACAACCAAACCGCCCGGGCCCGGACATAGGGGTTTTCATCTTTCAACAACCTGGCCACGGCCGACACCGCTTTCGATCCCTGCGCGCGGAGTTTTTCAAAACCGAGATTGCGCACGTTCACCGCCGGGCTCTTCAGCGCCGCGATTTGACCTTTCGTCGTGCCGGGATCGAACTTGGGAATCCTGGTTTTGAATCCCTTCGGGGCGATGCGGTAAATGGCCCCCGACAGCGTGCTGTCCAAATCGCTGTGCCCGCCGACGCGCGGATCGAACCAGTCCGCCACATAAATGGCTCCGTCCGCGCCCACCACCACGTCGGATGGGCGAAACGAGATCTTGAGCTCCGGCGAAATCGCGCCGCCCTTGAAGTCCGTCCCGGCGTAATTCCCCTCCAGATTGCTGGTGAGAAAATTAAATCGTTCCAGCTTCCAACCCGCGCCTGCCATTTGCGGATGGTAACCGAAGACCGTATTGCGGCCCGGCTCACAGCTGAGCAGCAAGCCGCGATACTTTTCGCCCAGCGCGCCATCTTCGTAAATGGCAATGCCGGTCGGCGATCCGCCCCCATACACATCCCCCGGCGGCATCGTGCCCGGATCTTCCTGCCGCCACTCGGCGATCGGTGTGCTCTGACCGGGCCGGCGGTCGGCGGACCAGGAGCGCTTGCCATCCGCGGAAAAGTAGCCGGCGTTGCCATACTCCATCAGGAACGTGGTCCGGCAGGCGGGCGGATCATCATTGTCGTTCTGGAACACATCGCCGAAGGACGTGACCGTCTGTTCGTAGCTGTTACGGAAATTGTGACCGATGATCTGGACCACCGAACCATCCGGATTCATGCGCGCCGCAAAGCCGCCCACATAGACGTGCCCGTCGTCGCTCGGCTGGCCGGCAATCTCGCGCGGTTTCCAGGGGAAATCGCTCGAATCATCCGGACAACCGATCCGGAAGGTTTTCCCCGACTTGTCCGTGAACCGCGCCCCGCGATTGCCGGCGTTCCAATACCACTGACCATCGGGACCGCAAGTTACCGAGTGCAGGCTGTGATCGTGCATGCGCCCGTTGATACCCGTGAGCAGCACTTCGCGCTGGTCCACCGCCGGATCGAATTTCAGGTCGCGGTTTACATCCGTGTAAACAATGAGATCGGGCGTCATCGAGACCACAATCTTGTTGTCCACCACGGCGATCCCCATCGGCGCCCGGAGAAAAGGTTCTTGGACAAACGTCCAGCTCTTGTCGGCGCTACCATCGCCATCGGTGTCCTCCAGCACGACGATGCGATCCCCCTCCGGCTGGCGGTTGTAATGGCTGCGATAGTTCACCCCTTCGGCCACCCAGAGCCGCCCATCCTTGTCGGTATCGAGGTTCGTCGGATTCTTGAGCATGGGCGAGGCCGCCCAGAGTGTTACCTCCAAATCATCCGTGGCCTGCAACAGTGCCACGGGCACAACTTCCGCCGCCCGGAGTGACAGCACCAGCAGGACGGCGCCGCAGCAGCTGGCAAGAGTGCGCACCGGGAAGCGGTCGGGAACGAACCAGCCGCCGGAGCGTGGTCGAGGAGCGAGCGGAACGGTTTTCATGGCGGGTGATAATGAGTTAAACCCAGGTCCAGGTGGAAGTTAAAATTCAGTCGCGAAAACCTGGCTGCTGGGAATCTCCAATTTCGCATAGGCTTGGCAGAGTCTGCCGTGGGCAAAGGCAGAGCTACGGACGGCCATTCCAACGGGGCGGGAGCGGCCTTTGTTCTCGGCCTCTGACGGTAGAACGGCCAGCTTTCCGATTGACTTTGGAGCCGCCAGTGTCTTAATCAGATCGTCAGTCAGCGGGAGACCGGAATACACGCCAATGCACCCACCGGCATAGCCACTTCCGACATGAATCATGCCGTCCTCCTCGCAGCGGGTGCAAGCCTCCTAGCCGTGGCGACCACCGTCGCCGCGCCTTTCGCTCACACGAGCGACGCGACCGAAGTCCGCACCACCAGCGCCCGCTTGAATGGTTTCGCCACCCCCAATGGTTCTGAATCAGCAGCCTGGTTCGAGTGGGGGGAGCGCGGGACTTTTTCGCAAACGAACGCGCCGGTGAATGTGGGCCACAGCTTCAACGTGGTGCGGGTCAGCGCGGGCATTTCCAATCTGGTCACGGGCCTGACCTATCAATACCGGTTGGTGGTCAGCAATGCGGTCGGGTTGCGACGCGGCACGACCCGGCTGCTCACAACCGGCAATCGCCTGACGGCGTGGGGCTACAATTATCTCGGCCAGAATGCGGCGCCAGTTTCGTCGAATGGTTGGGTCGCCATCGCGGCGGGTGGTGACCATAGTCTGGCGTTGCGCCCGGATGGCCGGGTCGTGGCTTGGGGCGATAACTACGTCGGGCAGACGAATGTCCCGGCGAGCTTGAGCAACGCGGTGGCGGTGGCGTGTGGTGGGGGCCAGAGCCGCGCACTGAAAGCCGATGGCACGGTGGCTGAGTGGGGCTACAATGATCCCAGTCAGACCAACGGGCCGGCTGGCTTGAGTAATGTTGTCGCCCTGTCAGCCGGTCGCCTCGCATTGCGCGCGGACGGAACGCTGGCTACTTGGGGCGGCATTGATAATGGCCAAACCGCTTGGCCACCGGGTGAGATCAACCTTGTGGAGCTCGCCGTCGGGTATTCCCACAGCGTGGCATTGCGGAACGATGGAACGGTCGTCGCGTGGGGCGACAGTGTTGCCGGGCAGACCAACGTGCCGTCGGATTTGACCAACGTGATCGCGGTTTCGGCGGGCAACTATTATAGTCTCGCGTTGCGAGCTGATGGCACCGTGGTCGGGTGGGGAACAAACGGTGAAGGCCAAAAAAACGTTCCCGCCGGGTTGACCAATGTGCTGGCGATCTCGGCCGGGTCCGCACACTGTCTGGCCTTGCGGGCGGACGGATCGGTCGTGGCGTGGGGCTACAATAGCTCCGGTCAGGCTGACGTGCCGTCCGGGTTGAGCAACGTCGTGGCAATTGCCGCGGGTTCGCAGTATAGCGTGGCGCTGGGTGGCAATGCACCGCCGCATGCCCAAAACCAAAACGTGACCGGCTTGCCCAACGCGGATTCGATCATCCCGCTCACCGGTACGGATCCCAATGGAGATGCTTTGAGTTACATCATCAGCGGGCTGCCGGCGGCGGGCAGCTTGTATCAGTATCAATCGGGAGGTCGCGGGAGCATCATCACGAACACCGGCGCGCGGGTGCTTGATCCGGGCGGGCGAATCATTTTCGCGCCGGCCAATGACACGGTGGGCGAGCCGTATGCCAGCGTCCGCTTTCTAGTAAATGATCGCACGGTCAACTCGGCGCCGGCCACGGTGACGGTCTCGATCGTTGCCCCGTTGGCGGCATTCACGTTGCCCGCGACGCCGATTTCGCCGGGCCATGCGCAATTGAACGGCTTTGTCGGGTTGCAAGGGCTTTCGGCGAAGGCGTGGTTCGAGTGGGGGACGAATACGCTTTACGGACAAACGAGCGGCACGACCATCGTAAGCGCCGAGTCGCGCGTCGTGCATGTGAACCAACCAATCGCCGGCCTTGCGGACGGGCAGGTGATTCATTGCCGCCTCGTGGCGAGCAATGCTTCGGTAGTCGTGCGGGGCGCGGATCAACAATTCGTCTCCGGCGGGAAAGTTTTTGGTTGGGGCGACAACTCTTCCGGCCAATCGGCCCCGCCGACAAATCTCGGTGCGACTGTCTCGCTGGCGGGCGGACTATCTCACAGCCTAGCCTTGCGCATGGACGGCACCGTGACCGCGTGGGGAAATAATGTTCACGGCCAGACGGACGTTCCGGCTGGCTTGGTTGGGGTGATGGCGGTCGTCGGCGGCGGCTTCCACAACCTCGCGTTGCGCACGGACGGCAGCGTCGTGGCCTGGGGACGAAACCATCTCGGCCAAACCGATGTTCCCGCGAGCGCGACCAACATCGTGACGATTGCGGCGGGCGGCCAGCACAGCATCGCGTTGCGTGCGGATGGTTCGCTGGTGGCGTGGGGCGACAACTCGCAAGGCCAGCGCAACGCATCGGCCTCCTTGAGCAACGTTGTCGGCATTGCAGCGGGTTGGTATCACAACGTCGCCCTGCGCAGCGATGGCACGGTGGCGGCGTGGGGCGCGAATGCGTACGGGCAAAGCGCGGTACCAGCGGACCTGACCAATGTGGTTTGGGTCGGCGCGGGCTTGTATCACAGCCTGGGGTTGCGCAGCGACGGCGCGATAGTTGCGTGGGGCCTGGACTCCTCGGGCCAAACCGATATCCCGGCGAACGCGACCAACACAAGCGCGGTTGCCGGTGGCGGCGCGCACAATCTGGCGCTGCAAACCCACGGCACGCTCTCCGGTTGGGGTTACAACTTCTTCGGCCAAGCCACGCCGCCCGCAAACTTAAGCAATGTCGTCAACCTTGCCGCCGGCGGTTCGCACTCGCTCGCCCTGCGATCGAATCATCTGCCGGTGGCGTTTGACCAGGTCGTCGCCGGCTATCCCAACACGGATTTGCTCGTCACGCTCACCGGCTCGGACGTGGACAACGATTCATTGTCGTATCGGGTCAAATCGCTGCCGGCAGTCGGAAGTTTGTTTCAATTCATTGGAGGTTCGCGGGGCGCACAAATTGTCGCGCCCGATACCACTCTCGTTGACGCGCTGGGGCGAATCCTCTTTACCCCTGCGGCGGATCAAGTGGCCAGTCCGCACGCGACGTTTGGCTTCACGACCAGCGATGGGTTCGCTGATTCCGCGCCTCGGACCGTGACAATCAACATCCTGCTTCCCAGCGCACCAATCCTCGATTCGGCCTCCTCCGGCGTGACGACGAACGGCGAGTTCGAACTCGCCTTCACGGGCGCGACCAACGCCCGCTATCGCGTATGGGCTTCGACGAATTTGTTGAACTGGGAACTGCTGGGGACGGCTCCGTCGTGGTCACCGGGACGATTCCTGTTTCTCGACGCATCCTCCACCAACCGGCCGCAACGATTCTATCGTGCCACGGCGCCGTGATTTCTTTCCAACTAACCATGAAAACAACTCTTCGTGAAATCGCGGCGTTGCTCTTCGCATTACCCCTCGCCGCGCGCGCTGTGGTGTTCACGAGCGACATCACCATTGCCCCGGATAACGTCACCTACGCCGGCGCCGACATCGTTATCAGCAATGCCACGCTCACCGTGGATGGACCGCATACCTTCGCCAGCCTGCTTGTCGGGCCGGGCGGCACGATAACGCATAGTTATTCCGCCAGCGGCATGATCAACACCAACATTGCGGTGCTGGATGAGCCGCAAGTCCTGACCGGCACCAATGCGGTGCTCCTCGCCAGCTCCAACACCATCACGTCCACGGTGACGGTGCGCGATTTGTCCGGCACGATCACCTACCAGACCAACACGGACTACATCCTGTTCACCAACGGCAGCAGCACCTATCTCCATCGGAGCGCTCCGTCGTCCATCCCCGACGGTGCGCTGGTCCTGGTGAGTTACGCAATGCCGGGCGGAACCATTCCGGCCGGATTGAATCTCACGGTGACCGGAAGTTTGGAAGTGTCCGCCGACGGTTCGATCAACGCGACCGGGCGCGGTTTTGGTGGCAACAAAGGTCCGGGCAACGGCGGTGAAACCGGCAGCACCCCCACCGGCGCCGGAGCGGGCCACGGTGGATTTGGCGGGAACAGTTCCAGCAACGCCGTCGGGGGCACCTGCTACGGCGCGTTCGAGCAACCGGCCATGCTCGGCAGCGGCGGCGGGCTCGGCAATGGTGGCGTGGGCGGCGCCGGCGGCGGGCTGATCCAACTCACGGTCGGCGGCACGGCCCTCCTCGAAGGCCTGATTTCCGCCAACGGCCTGAACGGTACGAACAGCCGCTCGGGTGGCGGCAGCGGCGGCAGCATCTGGCTCACCGCGCAAACCGTGAGCGGCACGGGCGCCATCACCGCGCACGGTGGCAACGGCGAGCCCATCCATGGCGGGGGTGGCGGCGGCGGACGCATCGCAATTTTCAGCGGCACAAACCGCTTCTCCGGCACGCTGGCGGCCTATGGCGGTAACGGCTGGAAAAGCGGCGGTGCCGGCACCGTTTTCACCAAACTCATGAGCGCCCCGACCGGCCTCCTGCTCCTGGACAACGGCGGGCGTGCCGGCACCAATTCACTGGTTGCGGTGACAAACGGCACGGACGTGCTGATTCGCGGCTACGCGTCGGTTCTGCCTTCCGGAGATTGGCTGGCAGGCCACGTCACAATCCAGTCCGGCGCGGCTCTCGCCGCCGACGCCATGATCCTCGGTGGCAGCGGCGTGGGAGCGGTCTCTACGACGGATACCGTGAACTACCCGGGCGGTGGTGCGGGCCACGGCGGCTACGGTGGCATGGGCTCGACCAACGTGGCAGGGGGTAACGGTTACGGTACCCCGGAAGCACCCCTTACGACCGGCAGCAGCGGCGGAACGCGCGCGGGGACGACGAACGGCGGCCGCGGTGGCGGCGGCGTTCGCCTCTCCACGACCGGCACGCTGCGGGTGGATGGGAGACTCTCCGCCAACGGTGGCAACGGTTTGGGCAGCAGCGGCGGGGGCTCGGGTGGCAGCGTGTACCTGACGGCTCATTCACTCGCGGGCGGCGGGGTCATCTCGGCGAACGGTGGCGACGGCGCGGCGCCACTGGGCGGCGGCGGGGGCGGCGGACGCGTGGCCCTTGTCCTTGGCAGCGATCTTTTCGCCGGAACGATTGAGGCCTACGGCGGAGCCGGCGCGCGGCGCGGCGGCGCGGGGACAATTCTGATAACGACAAATCAGACCGGCGGGCGGCTCATTCTGGACAACCACGAGCAACCCGGCACCAACACGCCGCTGGCCTCGATTACCGCGACGCAACTCATCGTACGCGGCGGAGCGATTGGCCAGTTGTCCAATGCACTTAATCTGGCGAGTCTGCTGGTGGCCTCCAACAGTTGGTTGACGGTCCGCACGCAAAGCCCACAACTGACCTTGAGCCTGACCATTTCCGGCGACGCAACGATCGAACCGGGCGGCGGGATTTCGGTGGATGCCAGGAGTTTGAGTTCCGGAGGCCAGGGTTCGAGCTTGCCCGGCCTGCCGTGCGGCGGCGGCGGTCATGGCGGCTTTGGGGGGAACAGTGCGGGAAACTCCGCCGCCGGCGGGAACAGCTCTGGCAGTACAACCGCACCGAATTCGTTCGGCGGCGGCGGCGGCCGATTCATCGGGACCGGTGCGGGCAATGCTTCGTACGGCGGCTTGGGTGGAGGCGTGGTACGACTGATCGTGAACGGCACGCTGAATCTCGGCGGAAAAATCTCCGCCGACGGCAGCAACGGCGCGGGGCTGGGCGGCGGCGGCGGTGCCGGCGGCAGCTTATGGCTCACGCTCGGCACGCTCACCGGCAACGGCTCCATCACCGCCCACGGTGGATCCGGAGTGGATTCGGTTGGTGGGGGCGGCGGCGGCGGGAGAATTTCGATCACGCTGGAAAACCACGCATTCACCGGCGGCATCACGGCCTATGGCGGCGGTGGCGCAAACTGGGGCGGGGCGGGAACGATTTACCTGAAAACCAACGCGGAACCCACCGCGTTCGTGCTGCTCGATAACGGCGGCAATCGCGGAACCAACACAACCTTCAACGCCGGCTCGGTGGATTTGACGGTGACCAGCGGGGCCATCGGGCAAATGCCTTCGGGGATTACGACCATCCGGAACTTGCTCGTACGATCCAACGCGGTGTTGGCCTCAGTTCTTTCGAGCTCGCTGCAGACGCTCGTAGTGACTGGCGAGGCGGTGGTGGAGGCCGGAGGCGCCATTTCGGCGGACGCCCGAGGACAGAGCACGCTGGGCTCGGGCAGCGGAGATACCGGATATTCCCTTGGCGGAGGCGGTCATGGAGGAAGGGGCGGTGCGAATCAACTTGGTGGAGGCGGCATCTACGGCTCCATCACTACGCCTTCGCTGCCGGGCAGTTTCGGCTCGGGCCGCGCGATTTCCTACGGCGGCGGGGCGCTGAGAATCACGTTGCTGGGCACACTCACGGTCAATGGCCGGGTTTCTGCAAACGGAAAGGACGGCGAACCCGGCGACGCCGGCGGGTCCGGCGGAAGTCTTTGGATAACCACCAACGGTACACCCGGCGCGCTTGCGGTAATTGCGGGAAACGGCGTCATCTCCGCGAAAGGCGGCGTGGGGAACGGCTACGCCGGTGGCGGTGGCGGCGGACGCATTTCCATCATTTCATCGTCGAACGCGTTCACTGGCACCATCTCCGCCGTCGGCGGGCTGGGATTGGTCGCGGGCGGCGCGGGGACGATTTACACCAAGTCGGTAACCGCGCCGGTCGGACAGTTGCTCGTGGACAACGGCGGTTTGTCCGGGGTCGAGACGCCAGTGGCGACCACCAACGGATTGCCCACGGTTCCGTTTGATTTCACGATCAACGGCGGCGCAATGGTTTATCCGATCCCACCGCTGCCCTTGTTGAATAATCTCACGCTCACCACGGGCGGCAGTTTCACGATGCGAACGAACGAAACGAACCTCGTTCTGAACGTGCTGGGCGATGTCAACATCGGCGCAGCGTGCCGCATCGCTGTGGACGGCAAGGGCCATCCGCGAACCAACGGTCCGGGCGCGGGAAAGGTTTTCTCAGGCCAGGGAGGCGGCGGCGGTTACGGCGGCGTGGGTGGCGCGGCGGCTTCAGGCGCGGCGGGCGGAACGAACTACGGCTCGCTCACCCAGCCAGTCCATCGCGGCAGCGGCGGCGGCGTGGGATCGGGAACGATCCCTGGTGGTGGCGGGGAAGGTGGCGGCGCCATTCGCCTCATCGTCGGCGGCACGCTCACGCTTGATGACGGACGGCTCAGCGCGAACGGCAGCGCAGGATTGCAGGACGATTCCGGCGGCGGCGCGGGCGGGAGCATCTGGGTCACCGCGAGCGCCATCACGGGCAGCGGCAGCATCACCGCGGACGGTGGCGCGGGTGAACTGTTCAACGGCGGCGGTGGCGGCGGCGGGCGAATTGCAATTTACTCGTTGGCGAATGCGTTTACCGGTTCGGTTTCGGTGGCGGGCGGTGCCGGCGCGTCGCCCGGTGGGACGGGGACGGTTTTTCAGTCCAGCAGCCTCGGTGAATTTACCGTAGTTTCCAACTCGCCTTCCGGGGTCGTGAGCAACGGAGTGAGCCGGGTTGACTTTGTTTTTAGTGCACCATTCAACCCGCTGACCCTTGATGGCTCGGACGTGAGCATGGAACTGCCGCCAGGCGCGCTCGCGCTGAACAGCCTGACGTTGTCCAACCTGAACCCCACGACCCTGCGCGCAAGTTTTCCCTTACAAACGACCCCCGGCAATTATCTCCTGCGCTTGGGCCCCGGCATCGAGGATGTTTTTGGCCAGCCCATGTCGCAGGTCCATACGAATTCGTTCACGATCGTGTTGCCGACGATTCAAGGCACCGTCACCAACGCGAATGGCCAGCCGGTGCCGGGCGTGGCAGTGGCGATCAGCGGTCTCCAATCCGGGGGCGTCACCGACGCCAATGGTGCTTACGTTGTGGGCTATGCCCCCCCCGGTTATCTCACCCTGGCACCAGCCCTGCCCGGCTACTCACTGGTGCCATCTGCGCGCACCTACGCGATGCTTACCAACTCGCTCGCGAACCAGGATTTCCTGCTGGTCGAGACCGTCGCGCCGACGCTGAACGCAAGGGTGAGCGGTACCAATGTGATGCTGAACTGGCCCGGCCTGCCGGGCGTCATCTATCAACCGCTTTACTCAACGGACTTGGTAAACTGGCAGCTCCTGGGCGTGTCGTTCCCCGGCACAAATGGTCTCATAGAATTGCTCATCCCCACGGAAGATGAACCGCAGAAATTCTTTCGGGTGCAGGCCACCTACTAAAACAACAATCCCCGGACCAGGCCTTTGTTGGAACCCTGAATTGGACCGGTGACTGACGGGGGATGATCGTCCCGGGCAACTCATGTAACCCCTTCCGACGGCCGGTCGATCCTCCGGCGCAATCAGCTTCGGCGCCCTGCCTTCCAGTCGATGGTCCCGGGCTTTACGATTCGACATTGGCCAAGCTCATCGCCGGCCGGAGCCGAACGCCCGGTGACCGCTACTGCATCACGCGCGTGATTTCGTCCCGTTTCACCCAACCGTTCTGACCGGTAACCTTCCGGACGAGCGCAAAGTCGCCATGCCCCCCTTGCAACGCCACAACTTTGCCCGCCCGAATTGTTGGATACCGGCTCGACCACCGTCAGGGGCGAAACCCCGGCGAGGGCTTCTGACGCGGTCACCACCGCGCGGTACAATTCCGGACCGCGCAGATTGAACCGAACCGGGATCGAAGCACCGCTTTGAGCAAAAATGCTTCGTAACCGCTCGCAGTTTCGAAATGCTTGCCCAGCACGAAAGCGGTGTTCGGGTTGTCCAGCCAAACGCGCTCGATTGCCGCGGGCTCAAGGTTGACGGTAACCAGCAAAGCGCCGCCTAAGCCGAAGCGACGACGCTGGATTAGCTGCGAACTTGGGGCGACAGCTCGTCGCCCGGAGGTGAATGCGACGTCTGCGTTGCGGGCGAAAACCTTACAGTCGGATGGACATCACCGGCCGACCGACGGTTTTGTCCCGGGTCGGTTGCGGCGACCGCCGCATGTTCCCGGTGACAATCCTTCAAGGCTTGAAGCACTTCCGGAGTCAAGTTGACGCGGTCTGAAATCAAGCGGCGCAGAATCAGCCGGGTGATCGAGTTCATCGAGCCTCCTGTTTTTCGAGCACTTGGAACAAGGCTGCTGGCCAATGGTGCCGTCCGGCAGGCGCAAAAACGCACCTGGTGATGGACACCTCAGCGGCCAGGCGAAAACATGGGCGCCAGCGGAGGATGGTAGGGGCAAAGTTCATGGTTCATGGTTTTTTCGGAGGCCGCACTTGCACGCGGGGCAGAAAACTCGAAGCGGATTCCGGTCCCATCAAAATTCTTAAAAGGAATGGCGGCAGGCGACGATTGCTCGCCGGTCGGGGGACCGCCAGCTCCGGCACCGTGCTGGCAAGCTTGATGATACGTCGTGCGGGCGTATAGGTAATGGAATGGACCGCGCAGATCGGGCCGCGCCGTGTTGGGCTTAAGGTCTCCACCAGTTTTTCGGCATCGAGTTGGAGCGTGTTCATATAGGAGGTTCAGACGTTTTCAGCGCGCCCAGGCAGCCAGCAAGGGGTGGGCTGGGGAGGAGTTTTCCGAACGGCGGCGGCCGCGGCGGATAATTGCCGCACAAAGTCGGTTGCACTGGCGTGCAACTCCGCCAGGGCCGGTCGCGAATACTGCCAGCCGGCGGACTTCGCCAGCTCACACTGGCGGAGGAAATCCCCGAGCAAGGCACGGTACGGAGTGGCGATGGCTTCGCTGTCCGCGGCCCGTTCACGCAGGAATTCTTCGGTCGTCAGCCGCGGGATGCAAATTTGACACTGCGCCTCAAGGTAGCGCCGGATGATCTGCGACACGGCGCAACAATGGTCCCGAGCCTGATCCGGCTCCAGGTGCGGGCGGATTTCCTCCAGTCGTTGGAGCGCAATTTCACCCGGTGTCATCTCAAAATACTTGCCGTGTTGCAGCCACTGCCACGCGGCGCGCGCGGCGGCGATCAGAGTAACGACACCGGCTGCCATCCCCACCCAGAGCCAGGAGGTGGGGAAAGGTCGAGGTGGCCGAATCTCCCGGATGTCCCCTAACACCCGGGAGCTCGGCACCGACACGGTTGCAGCCGGTGTCAAATTGGTGATGGCATGCCGCGGGTTCGCGGCGGGCGCGATCAAGTTGGCGGGCACGGCGCGGGCAGCGCGCGGCTGAACTTCCGTCATCGCCGTCGCCTCGGCGACCGCAAGCAGCCCGGCCAAGGCGATCGCCCTTTGGCGAAAGGGCGTCCGCTGGAAGAGCGTTTTAATGGGCATGGTCATGGCAATCATTCAATCCGTAATTGTCTTCTGCGAGCGTTCCCATTCCGGTTTGGGTTCCTGCAGTAACAGACCCGGGGCCGCTTACCGGACGCTTACCGGAGCATTACAATTCTGAAAGGTAAATTGGCCGCCCGAGGGACCGGGACAACGGCCCGAGACCAGGCCACGGGAATGGTGGCCCGGGCCGAAGAGGGGGAGACGATGGACTACGGCGCAGAGGCGGACGGCACCGACGGCAAGATGACGGTGAAGGTTGCGCCTGCTTGGACCAGACTGGACACCGTGACCTGGCCGCCATGGGCTTCGACCACTGCTTTGACAAGACTCAGGCCCAAGCCCAGGCCGCGCTGTGAGCGGCTCTTGTCGCCGCGATAAAGCCGCATCCAGATTTTTTCCTGTTCCTCCGCTGGAATGCCCGGGCCGGTGTCGCGGAAAATTGCCACCGCCTGGCCCGGTTCATCGCGCACGGTGAGGTGCACCCGGCCACCGGCGGGCGTGTACTTGAGCGCGTTGTCGAGCAGGTTGGCAAAGACCTGGCGGATGCGGTTGCGGTCCCCGCTCACTTCACAACGGGCGGGCAGTTCCAGGTGGACGGTGATCTTGCGTTCTTCCGCGACGTACTGATAAAGCTCCACGACTTCGCGGGCCAGCTGGCTGAGGTCCACGGGTTCACGCGCCAGTTTCATCATGCCCGCTTCGGCTTCGGTGATGTCCATGAGGGTGTTGAGCATGGCCAGGACGCGCTCGGATTCTTCGACGCTATCGGCCAGGGCTTCGCGCGCTGCCGCCGGATCGGCGGCGGGCGACAGTGCCAGCTCCGCCGTGCCGCGCAGCCGGGTGAGCGGCGTCCGCAGGTCGTGAGCCACGTTGTCAAGCGACTCGCGCATGGCGCGGATGAGCGCTTCGTTGCGGTCGAGCAGCGTGTTGAACAAGCGGACCAGTTCGTCGAACTCGTCAGCGGAAGCCCGCGTCGGCACGCGGGCGTTCAACCGGCCGGTACGGAGGATGGACTGCGCCGTGGCCACGATTTGCCGGACCGGCCGCATGGCGCGATAGGCGAAAAAGTTGCCGGCGAGAAAACTGATAATGACCGTCACGCCTCCGACCCACAGGAAGCTCTCCCGCAACAGCCGCAGCATGGTTTCGCGATTGTTGGTCGCGCGACCGATTTGCAGCATCGAGCCATCGGGCAGCAGCATGGCATCGAGCACCAGGTCCTTTTCTTCATCGTGGGGAAGACGGAAGACCTGCCCCGCTCCCTGACGGTACGCCTCCCGATCGGTGGTGGAGTCCCGAAACGCGAGCCAGTCTTCCGGCACGTTGAAGTGACTAATGTCATCCCGACCGCTCACCCGCCGGACGAAAAACATCTTCTGCAACTTGGGCGGCTGGTTTTGCACCCATTGGCGCAGCGCGGTGTCGCCACCGTTATTGTACAGCTGGGCGGCCTCGCGCAACCGCGCCTCCAGCACAATCCGCTCCCGATTTTCAATCGCGGCCGCCAGCAGATAATAGGTGAGCCCGAACAGCGCAACGCTGCTCAACGTGAAGAGCAGCACGTACCACAAACTCAACTGAAAGCCAACGCGGCGGCGCAAGCGATCAAGCCGGCTGCAGGACATAGCCAACTCCCCGGATGGTTTGGATCATGGCCCGGTCCTTGTCCACCTTGCCGCGCAGCCGGTGAATGAGTACGTCCACGACGTTGGTTTGCGGATCGAAGCTGTAGTCAAAAATGCGTTCCAGGATCATGGTCTTGGTGACCGCGCGGCCGGCACTGCGCATGAGGTACTCGAGCAGCGCGAACTCGCGGGGTTGCAATTCGATTCGCTCGCCGGCGCGCTGCACGACGCGGGACAGCAGATCCATGGTCAAATCCCCGACCGTCAGTTTGGTCGGCTCGACCGTCTGGGTCGCCCGGCGAATCAACGCCTGCACGCGGGCCAGCAATTCGGAAAAGGCGAACGGCTTGGTCAGGTAATCATCCCCGCCAGCCTGCAGGCCTTTGACCCGGTCATCCACCGATGCTTTGGCGCTGAGAATCAACGTCGGCACCCGGCTGCCGTGGGCGCGGAGCTTCTGAATGAGGCACAAGCCGTCGAGTTTGGGCAACATGAGGTCCACGATGGCGGCATCGTAGTTTACGCTCGTCGCCAGGAAGAGTCCGGCCTCACCGTCGGCAGCGTGGTCGGCGGCAAAGCCGCTTTGCTTTAGTCCCTTGACCAGAAACGAAGCAATCTTCCTGTCGTCTTCAACCACCAGGACGCGCATACTTACCCATGATGACGGAGGGAAGCTAGCGGGCAAGAAGAAGTCGCGCCCTAGGCGGCGGGCATGCTCGCTTACCTGGCAAGATTCAATGGCGGCCCACTGCTCCTGCCCCCCCGGGCTCACGCGCCATGTAGGGCATCGTCGGGAGGTTCGAGCGTCAAGAACATCGTTTCGGTTGAAGCAACGGTCTTTTCCCCATGAGCAGATTCCTCGACGACTCACAACCGTAGTAAATCAGTGGCGGCCTGCCGTGCGGCTCCGACGCCCAATCCATGCGTTGTCAAATCCGGAAGCCGATAAGGTCTGCGCTCCGGGGCAGGAGTTTTTCACCCCTTGGGCGTGGTGTTCGGTTGGTCAGTTGGGAGCCGCGGCATCGTGGTCGTCGTCGCCTGCATCGTATCCGCCAAAGCTCGCCCGGCCATACTCGCGCAAGTACTTCAACGCCACGCGCAAGTCCTTCGGCAAAGGCGCCGTGAAGGTCACCGTTTCGCCGGTGACCGGGTGAAAGACCGTGAGTTCCTCGGCATGCAAGGCGGCGCGGGCAATGAGAGGCCGTTCGGTGCGGCCCGGTTTCAAGCGGTAATCGCGTTTCAGTCGCGAGAGCAGCAGGGGTTTCCCACCGTAAACCGCGTCTCCGACGACGGGCAGGCCCGTGTGCCGCAGGTGAACGCGGATCTGGTGCAGCCGGTTCGGGACGGGACGGCACGAAAGCCAGACGTAATCCCGAAAGGCCTCCACGACACTGACGAGCGTCTTCGCCTGCTTGCCTTGCCGCGAATCCACGCGCATCTGTCCGGGGATGAGCGGATGCGGCGCGAGCTTGGCGTCCACTTCGAATTGGTCCGCGCGCGGCACCCCCCGGGCCAGCGCGACATATTTTGCCAGCGGCTGTCCGTCGCCGAATTGGTTCGTGAGCGTCTCCAAAACCGGCTTCGATTTCGCGAGGAGGGTTACGCCGCTGGCCTCGGCATCCAACCGGTGGGTGGGGTTGAGATACGTCAGGTTGCGTTCGGTGGCCCAGAGTTTCCCGGCCGCGATGGCGGCGTGCAGCAGATTCATCAAGCTGGGCCGCGCGGGGTCGTTGAGATCGGGCGTTGTAGGCAGGCCGGCGGGTTTATCGAGCGCAAGCAGGTGAGCGTCCTCGAACAGGATGGGGATTTCCCAGAACTCGTGGGTGGCGGGGGCGGAAAGTTTGATGGTAGCGCTCACGGCAAAACGCCTGGTTCAGACTGGTCGAAGCGCCGGGCGGCGCGCGGGACATTGCCCGCGGTTTGACACCAGACTTGAGGCCCGAGCGGCGGCGGGTCACTTCTTCGGCGCGCCGGTCAATTGCGATTGTTGCTGGTGAAAGTACGGGACATCCCGGAAACCCTTCTCGGCCTCGCGGCGGAACCACTCATTGAACGCCTCCCCGCGACGGGTTTGGCGCACGGAACGGGCGAAGTTGGGAAGCTCGGCTTTCATCCGCACCTCGTCCATTGGCAGCTTGGCCTGAACGAAAACGACAAAGCCGCCATCCCCGGTCGGTGTGAAATTGCTGACCTGGCCCGGCGGAGTGCCGAAGGCGGCCTGTTTGAACTGGGAAAGGTTGGCGCGGCCTTCGACCCCGCTGATCGTGCGGCTGCTGATGGAAAACGGCGCCGGCAGGACCGGCCGCACATTTGCCTCGGTGCAGGCCGCGGCGAAACCTTTGCCGGCGGCGACGGCGTTGGTTGCGGCGGCGTAGAAACTCGCTCCCGCCTGACGCGCTTTCATGATGGCTTCACGATAGTGGTAATCCTGCGTCACCCGGTCGCGAATGCTTTCAAAGGTGGGAATCTCGCTCGGCAACCGTTTGTTCAGCGAAATTACATAGACGCCGTCGCTGCCCACCAAGGGCTGACTGTACGGTTCCTCCGCCGTCAGCGCAAAGGCGGCCCGCAGAAAATCCGCGCGCACTTCAAAGCCGGCTGGTGGTTCGTCGCGGTCGAACGGCGGGCTGACCAACGGAGTCAGGCCTTTGGCCTGGGCAAACGTTGCGAGGGTTTCCGGTGCGACCGGGCTTTGGTTGAACAATTCGCCGGCAAACGCCATGGCTTGCTTGCGGGCCGCCATGAGGGCGTTGTTGTTCAGCGCCTGTTCGCGGATAATCGCCTTCGCCTCCTCGGGCGACTTGGCCTCCGAAAAATAATTACTGCCGCGTTGCTGATATTCGGCTTCGATCATGGCCTCGAGGTTCGTGACCTGCGCCAGTTGCGCCCGGGCCTCGTTCAGGAAATTGGAGGCGGCGAATTTGACGTAGTTGACCTGCACCCGCTCCGGCAGGCGGTACTGGGCCGACTGCAACTCAAAGAAATTGCTGACGGCATGGGGGGTGACGGAAATGCCCGCCAGAAAGTTGGTGGCCGGGAAAAAGACCGCCTGCACGGAAAGTTCCTGATGCTCACGCACGTAGAACGACTGAACCTCCTGCGGGGTCACCAGATTGCCACCCAGGCTCGTGACTGCGATGAGCTGCTGGACACCCACATCATGGCGAATGAATCGTTGAAAGTCCTCCAAAGTGAGATTCTTCTGGCCGAGCACATTCTTCACGAAGGTGTCCAACGGCAGTGGGTTTCCCCGGTTCAACGCCCGCAATCGTTCCGCGGCGGTCTTGGCCACCGCCTCGTCGCTGACCTCGATTCCGAGTTCATTCTGCTTCTGAATCAAGAGCAGGCGAAAATAAATCTCCCGCTCCAGGTCGAACCCCGACATCTTGCGGCCGCCGTCCGGCCAATCGCCGGTGGAAAACAAATGGGAAAGCAGCACTTCGCGCTGGGCATCCACGAAACGGCTCTGGTTGATGGTCTCACCGTTGATGACGCCAAAGTTCCCGCGACCGCCCCCCGACCCGCCGCCGGGGCCGTTAATGGCCGAACCCCAATACACGAACGTGATGATGATCGCTGCGATGATGATCCACCACATCCACTGCGAGTGTTTGCGAATCGTCCCAATCATATTTTTTGACTAAGCATTGGCTTTGAACAAGGACGCGCACCCTAACCGGCTTCGCCCCGTCCGGTCAATGTAAAAAGCGGATCGTTTCAAGCTCAATCCATGAGGGCGGCGAAGCGCAAACCGCGCGTGGTCACCCGGAGTTCGGAAAAACCAAAGCTCGCCATCACCCTTTCATAAATGGCCACCCCCGCGAGAATCACATCGGCGCGATTGCTGGGCAGACCCACGACTTCCTGCCGCCGGGCGAGGGGCATTCGCCACAGATTCTCGACATGCCAGCGGACGCGGTCATAGCTGAGCCGCGTGGCCTCGATTTGTTCGCGGTCGTAACTCTCCAAGCGGGCTTCCATGCGGGCCAAAATGGTCGTGGTGCCGCCCGTGCCCACGAGGATAACCGGGGTGTCAGCCGAATTCAGTTCAAGCTCGCGTTGCAACGCGGACTGGAGCGCGGGCCGGATTTTGGTTTCGACCAAATCCTGCAACCACCGGCGCGTTTCGGCCAGGCCGGCCGCGGTGGGCGGGTCATCCGGGGGTATCGTTTCGAGGAGACGTACGGTGCCGAGCCGGAAACTCTGGCAGAAGTGCCGCTGCTGACCCTGCCCGAGGATGAACTCGGTGCTTCCGCCCCCCACGTCGAGGAGCAACAACGGCCGCGCCGCCAGGGCTGGATCCGTCGTGACGCCCCGGAACGCCCAGTCGGCTTCCTGCTCGCCGGAAATGATTTCCACTGGAACGCCAGCGGCACTTTCGATCGCGGCGACCAATTCGTGCGGATTCACCGCATCGCGCGCCGCACTGGTGGCAATTACGCAAAGACGCTCCGCTTTCATCTGGCGCGCGTCCTGGGCAAACCGGGCCACGGCCTCCGCGGTGCTGGCAATGGCTTCGGGCCTTAAACGGTGCGTCTCATAGAATCCCTGCCCCAGCCGCGTCTGCTGGCTTTCCTCACAAAGCGGTCGCACCTCGTGGCCGCCCACCTCCGCCACAAGCAGTTTCACCGAATTCGTGCCGACATCAATGACGGCTCGCCGCGTGAAAGACATGCGCGATTAGACCAAGCTTGGAGCGGCAGCCCAAGTCAAAAGCCGGGGGAGCAAGGCGGGCGGCGCGTACAAAAAACAAGCGGATGCTGGGCGACACACGTTTTCAACCCAGCACCCGCTCCTTCCGCGCGGAAGGAAATCTGGCCGCCCGCCGTCTCGGGTGGGCGGGTTTCGTCGCGATTTTATCCCGCGCCCGCCAGTTGGCAAGCGCGACGATGAAATTGTGCAAAAAAAAGTGGCGGCCAGGAAAATCCTGACCGCCGAATTGGGAAAGCGCCGGAGGCGGGTGGCTACTTGTTCTGGCCTTTCGCTTTCTTGCCGTCACCCTTGACCTTGGGATTGCATTTCTCGCAGATCTTGCCGTCTTTCTTGGCCTGAATGCAGCATTTGTGGGGGCAATCCTTGCCCTCGGCCTTGGCTTTTTCGCAACAGGTCAGGTCGCCCCGGCGGTCTTCCTTGTTGGGGTTGCATTTTTCACAGGACTTGCCGTTTTTATGGGCCGCCACGCAGCACGGGTGGGTGCATTCCTTGCCCTCCGCTTTGGCCTTTTCGCAACAGGTCTTCTCCGCGGCGAGCGCCGGCAAGGCCAACAATACGCTGACCCAGAGTGCCGCCATCAATGTGGTTATGAGTTTCATATGGTTGTGTTGCTGGTTGATTTGGTCCTGGCAAATTCCTTTTCCCGATTGAATGGATTCCTGAGCGGGATGGAATTTATCATGAGGTCAATTTAAGCCGGCCCGGCGGTTTGCCAAGCGGTTTTCGGGAGGTGCTCGAAATCGTCACTCGCGACGACAGGGCCTGGTCCCTACTTGGCCGCGGTGGCTTTGGGAGTGATCTGGATTGCTTCCGCGATGCCGAAGCGTTGGAGGATCCGCTGGGTGGCTTCGCGCTCGGGCTCCCCGGCGGCCAGGACGATGCGCTGGAGCGAATCGTTCGGCAGGAAATCAATGACATGAAACTGCCCCATGGGTTGCTTCAGGGCCTCACGCAATTCGCTCAGGCTGGTCACACGCTGACCATTGACCTTGTCCACGGCAAACCCGCGCTGTTCCTGATAGCCGAGGTTGAATGGGTCGGGCAGGACCTGGGAAAGGATCACGATGCCAGGTTGCTCGCGGGTGGCTTCGTCGCCGGTGTAATGGCGGAACCGAAACGGCGCCCGGCGTTCCCATTCCGAGCCCCAGCGCTGCAAGTATGGCACCGTCAACGGCTGGAACACCAGGCCGCCCACGATCAGATAATCCGGCGGCTGATCGTTCACCGCCAGGGGCACCAGCGAGTGGGAAAAGTCGTACTTGGGCAGCCGATAAGTGACCTCCAGCAGTTTGCCGTCGCGCCAGATTTTCATGGGCACATCGTCGCCCGCCCATTTGCCGCGGCTGGAGAGATTCTCCAGCATCAGTGTTCCATAGTCCGGATCGGCATAATCACCCTGCATATCCACTTCGAAACCGTCGATTTCCAGGATGATGTCTTGTGGTTTGAGCACCTGCTCGCCGTCATCGGGGCGTTCCGGGACGTTGATGACCAACACGCCCCGCGGTTCGCCGGGCAGTTTGAGGTAAGCCAGCGAATCGGGATTCTCGGCCCGCTGCCAATAGAAATGGAAGTAGCCCAGCCCGCGCTGGTTGCCCGTTGCCCTTGCGCTCAGGATCATGCGGATGAACGAAGCCGGGATGACCTTGCAGGTGCGGCCACGTTGTGACGCCACAATGCCAACGATATGGGAATTAGCGATGACCGGCTCGCCCAGACCCACGCCTTGGATCTCCGAGTCCATTTCCAGCTGGACGTGGGTGATGCTGCTGAACTCGCTCTGGCGCACGGCATACTGGGTGAATTCCGCGGTGCGATTTTCCAGTTTGCCTTCGCGCCAGCGAATGATCTGCAGCGTCGCTCCCTCGGCGGGTGGTTTGCCGTTCAAGTTGGCCGCCTGAAGGCCGTTCCAAAATGCCGCATCGTCGGTGGTGAGCAACGCCAGGTTGGCATGGTAGTCAATCCACTCGACCCGGGCGTTTGTCCATTTGCCCCGACCGCCTTTTTGCAGCCGAACCAAAGTGCGGTCGGACAGATCCTGGCAGGTGGCCAGAATCTGGCGTTCCCCGACGACGAGGCCGATTTTGGCCGAGCGATCGTTCCGCCGGTTCCAAGGCTGGTAATAGTCGTAGAGGTTGCGCGAGACTTCGATTTTGACGACCGACTTCTCCCAGACGGGAGCGGCGGCGGTCGCATTATCCGCGGCAAACCCTGCCGGCAGGGCCGTCCAAAACAAAATCGTGATCAGGTAAAGGAATTTCATAGCTGCCGGTCGCGAGGAACGCCGTAGGTTTTGAGAATGTTTTCGTGGGCCCGCAGCGCTTCCTGGTGATTGAGAGTCTCGAACTGGCGGCTCTTCAGGAACTCGATCACGTCGTAGGTATTGGTGCTCGACTGGAAGGCGCGAATGACGTCGTCGAGCTTTTCAATGCGCTGGCCGTTGATGCGGTCCACCAGCACCCGGCTGCGAACGCGAAAATTCGCATTGACGGCATCGGGGAGGATGGTGCTCAGCACAACGGGCTCTTCGCGCACCAGTTTTGGTTCTTCCCGCGCACGGTAATACAACTCGTAGGTCAAATCGGTGCCGGCAGGATCCGCGCCGTCGCGAGTGGGAGCGCCCAGGTAATCCCGTGAGAGCGGCGTGAAGACCAGCCCGCCGAAAACATAGTAGCGCGGCTGCACGTCGTATTGATTGCCTTCGGGGCGGTCCACGGTCGAGGCCGCCACTTTCACGTTGACCGTTTGCGGCTGGCCGGCCCGCCAGATTTTGACCGGCACACTGTCGCCGCTTTGCCCCAGCTGGAAACCGAGGGCGCAGAACACCCGGTTGCCCTGATACAAAATCGTTCCGTCGCTCGCAACGGGAAACTCGCCGATCTGCAGCACGACATCCTCAGGTTGCAGCACGCCGCGGGCACTCGAATGCGGCCGCAGATAATCCACGCGCGCGCCGAGGTTGTTGTCCGGCAACTGGAGCCGCGCGCGGTAGGCGGGATTTTGTAACGCAACCAGATTCACGCCCGCCAGCGGGACGCCATCGTAACGGTTGTCCTGAATGTCCTGGAGGAATCTCTGGATCACCGGCGGTGGGATGAAAAATCCGGTGTTTTCCAGTCCGGCAATGCCTTGAAAAGCCACGCCGACCACGCGGTCATCCTGGATCACCGGCCCGCCGCTGTTGCCGGGATTGATCGCCGCGTCGGTCTGGACGCTGAGGAGCCGGCGGTTGCCGATGTGCGAGTAGGCACTCAACTCAATGCGGGACACCACGCCGCGGGTGTAGGAAATTTCCTCGCCGCCCGCGGGATAACCGTACGTGACCACGGTCGAACGGACCTTGGGCATCTCGCCGAATTCGAGGGCGGGGAGTTGATCAAAAAAACTGTCGTCCGCCACCGTCAGGATGGCGAGGTCGCAATCGTGGCCGACGAATTCCACGGTGGCGAGGTAGGGTTTGGCGTCCTGATATTTCCGCACAATGACCTGGCGGCACCAGCTCACCACATGGGCATTGGTCATGATGCGTTTGCCCTTGATGACGAAACCCGAACCGCCCGCGCGTTGCACGGCGTCGAACCGCCACGGAGCCGACCAGTCCGGCTCCTGGCGATACGTGAGGATCTGGATGGCCGAGCGTTCGGGTTCGACGGCGAAACCCGGCACCACCGCGCCAACCAGCAGGGCAACGATTACTTTTTTCAGGAACACCCGCGCAAAGTGAAAGCTTCAGCGGGATTGGTCAAGGTATTATCTGGAACCAATGCTACAACGCCTGGTATGTGTCATATCCTCGACATAGCGTAAGCACATACAATCAAAAACCCCGCGAGCGCTATGCACGCACCGCAAAGGACGGAGAGCGCGAAGCCTCCTCGTCTAAATGGCAGCCGGACAACTCCAGCGACTGCCGAAATGACCGCGATATGCAATGCCGCTCCCCAAAGTAGACCAAGAAAGTATTCTGGGCCGGCCAGCATGAAAACCATGACGACTAAACACGCGAGCGACACAAGAACCGCTGCAATTGTGGTGGATGCTCTGGTAACTGGTATCGTCATACGCGCTGACACCTAGTCAGCATGGCTTTCGCTGGAAGCGGAAGCGGTGTCTGTGCTCCGGGATGAGAGTGGGTTGCGTCGCTTGAGCGGAGTGCGAGCCACCAGTGGCATGCCGCTTCGCTCCGGTCATTTCAATCCTTTGGCGATTAGCAATCCAACCGCCCTTGGGCGGGGCAATGACGCGAATAGCCGTTTGGACATTCCGTTTGCAATCAAGCGATTGCAAAACAGCTCATCAGGGGAAATCATCTGAATCCGACCCAACATGTTCCCTCACACTTCGGGCAAGTCTCATCTGTGCCTCGCTTCTTACCTGTGCCTCGACAGGCGCCGCAAGGTGAGTCCTTGTGCACAATCATCCAAGAATCATCTGTCGGGCGGAGCCGATACCTCAGCCTCGCGTTGATGCCCGGGACTTTCGTGATCGCAATAGCGAAGCTGCCCAACGTCGAGACGCTCTCGATCTCCTGCGGCAGTGGGTCGTCGTGGTGATACTTCCGATGCAACGCCTCGCTCTCGCTGAGAAAATCATGCATGAACTGTTCGACGGTGCGCATCGTATCTAGTCAGTATGGCTTTCGCTGGGCGCCGAAGCAGTGTCTGCTCTTCGGGATGGGCGTGGGTTGCGCCGCGCGAGCGAGGTGCGAGCCACCAGTGGAATGACGCTTCGTTCCGGTCATTTCAATCCATTGGCGGTTAACCTGCACGGTTACTTACCAACCTCCTTCTGGAGTTCAGATTTTGCCCCGGTGGGAATGCCAAACCACTGAACTAGTTCCGTGGCTGCAACCGGAGCCAACATACCGTTGGTGATTGTAAATCTATCGAGAACGCGATGCTTCTTCTCACAAATCATGACTTCCGTCAGGCAATTACTCGCATACGCAACATGTAACTCAAAACCGTTGTAGGTATCCGTGAAGGACTTCCCAGAGCGAGGCTTAACGAGGCAGTCAGCCGCGTGTTTACCTTCGTAATAGAAACGATATAAACGCTCCTCTACTACTCCGTTTACGCTGTGGCTCACGTGAACCAAGTTGGTCTGACCGCCACGGGTGAACCATTGCCTGGTTGTAACAAGCCCTAATTGGGTGTTGGTCACGATCGTGGCGGACACAACTACATCGTCTGCCGCGTAAAGTCCCAGAGTGCAGAACACCAACACAACCCAACACCAAGAATGTGCACCGAGGTGTCTTCTCATGTCTGGTTTGAAACTATTCATACCGTGGTTTTGTGGCCAAGCACGGCGACCGCCGCCGGAAAAGCCCGGTCGGCTGCAAGAGTCGCGGCCAAATCAGCCGAACCGTCCGACTGCCCAGTGGGGCGGCGGTTAGATGCTCTGGTTTGGCCACGCCATCGTCATATCAAATCTCCTCCCACTTTGGGAGTCCACAATGTACACAGCGCTGGGCAAACCCGTTGTGATAAAAGTTGCTCTTGAAAAACTGCTCTCCACAACGAGGGCAGCGAAATCCACCCGCACGATAAGTCGTCACAACCGAGCCACAAAACCACACCATGAGGAGCAACGACCAGACAGCCTCGAAACCTGTCCCGCGAACTAGTAAACCAACCCCTGCGATGGACAGCAACCCACCAAGCACAAATATGAGCGCAACTCTGGTGCGGCGGCGATACTCTGGCCAACGATTGTAACTCATAGCGCGAAGTGGCCTAGGTCGTGTTTTCAAAATGCTATTTGAGCCAATCCAAGATGGCGATGAGCTGA
>CAZIJO010000015.1:0-42235 GCA_964539515.1 uncultured Bifidobacterium sp.
GTGGGTGAAGGTGGGTCAACTCGCCAGGATGATTGCCGCCTTCACCGATCGGGGAGTGAAACAATGCGTCATGCTCGGCCAGATCGCCCCGAAGAATCTTTACCACGTCCGGCCCGACCTCCGCGGCATGGCCGTCCTGTTCAAGTTGAAGGAACGGAATGCCCACACAATCTTCGGCGCCATTGCCGATGAATTGCAGAAGGACGGCGTGGAACTCATCGAAGCGACGCCGTGGTTGCAACCGCTGATGCCGGGCGCGGGGTTCCAGCTCGGGCGCAAATTATCCGCCGAGCAGCGCGAGGATGTGGCGTTCGGTTTCGGCATTGCCAAGGAAGTTTCGCGGCTGGAAATCGGCCAGCTGGTGGTGGTCAAGGCGGGGACGGTGCTGGCCGTCGAAGGATTTGAAGGCACCGACAAGTGCCTGGCGCGCGGCGGCGAACTCGCGGGCAAGGACGGCGGCGCCGTCGCGGTGAAGGTGGCGAAGTTAAATCACGACATGCGCTTCGACATCCCGTGCATCGGCCCGTTGACGTTGGAGACCTGTGCCCGATCCGGCGTGGCGGTGCTGGCGCTGGAAGCGGGCAAATCCCTGTTGCTCGAACAGGAAGTCTGCGCGGAGCTGGCCAATCGGCAAAAGCTCGCCGTCACCACGGTCGGCTGACCCGGCGGTGGGATTCGCTGTCTGCCCGCCCTCCGCCCGCGTCCGGATGCCAAGCATCGCTTCGGCGTTTTCCGCAGCCCCGACCCACCCCGCCTCCCAACACCCTTCGCCCCAAACATTCTTGAAAGATTTCGAGGAACTCGCACGATCTCTTATTGCCATGTCATCACGTCCCGTCCCTGCGGCTGACCGGGAGGAGCTGCTGCCCACCCGGCGCAGCCTGCTCGACCGCCTGCGCAACTGGGAGGACCAGGCGAGTTGGCGCGACTTCTTCAATACCTACTGGAAATTCATCTATGGCGTCGCCATCAAGTCGGGCCTCAGTGATTCCGAGGCCGAGGAGGTGGTTCAGGAAACCGTGCTCTCCGTGGCGAAGAAGATGCCGGAGTTCGTCTATGACCCGGCGCGGTGCTCGTTCAAAGGCTGGCTCATGCACGTGACGCGGCTGCGCATCCTGGATCAACTCCGCCGTCGCCAGCCGGCTTTTTCGCAAGCCCCCGCCGGCGATGCCGATTCCCAGCGAACGGCGACGGTCGAGCGTGTGCCCGATCCCTCCGCCAGCGCAGAGCAGGACGCCGCTTGGGACGAGGAATGGGAGCGCAATCTCGTGGATGCCGCCATGGAACGGGTGAAACTCCGGGTGAAGGCGGAGCATTATCAGATTTTCCACCTCAGCGCCGTGAAAGGCCTGAAGACCGCGGAAGTGGCGCGCATGCTCCAGGTGAACATTGGCCAGGTCTATCTCATCCGCCACCGGCTGGCGAAGGAAGTGAAGCGCGAAGTGGAACGGTTGAAGAAGAAACCCATGTGAAAGTAAACCAAACCGCGAAATACGCCAAACACGCGAAAGTGAAAGAGGCCGAATCATGAGCCGCCTGCTACGACGACTTCTGGACTGGCTGCGCCCACTGCGCTTTGCCCGCTATCGCCCCGCGCCACGCAGCGGAACGCGCCGGGTCGAAACCCGCCTCCTGCGTCGCCTGGTCTGGAGAGCTGCAGGGACTGGGCAATGAACATCCACGTTCGGAAGCAAATGATTTGGAGTGCGGTGGCAGAGCTTGGCGGCGACACCGCTTTTCCTTTGCGATTGCCCACCCGAAAGCGGCGTGGCGCTCTGCTTCCCGCCGCAGTCCAAAATGCTGTCGCGCCGTCTTTCTCCCATGCCCCCTGAGCCACCACCCAAGACCACCGACACCACCGGCCCTCCCTCGTGGATGGCCCCGGTGACGCCGGTCGTGCCCGACCACGAGCTGATCCGGCGCATCGGCGGCGGGAGTTACGGCGATGTGTGGCTCGCCCGGACCACCGTTGGCGCCTGGCGCGCGGTAAAAGTCGTCTTCCGCGACCGCTTCACCGACGCCCGGCCCTACGAACGCGAGTTCAACGGCATCCAGAAATTCGAGCCGCTCTCGCGCGGCAACGAAGCCTTCATCGACATCCTCCAGATCGGCCGCAACGACGCCGAAGGCTATTTCTACTATGTGATGGAATTGGCGGATGATGCCGCGGAACTCGGAACGCGGAATGTGGAATTACCCCTCACCCGTCCTGCGCACACCCTCTCCCCCACCGGGGGAGAGGGACAGGGTGAGGGGGCCGCCCCGGCACAGGACCTCATTCCGCACTCCGCACTCCGCGATCCGCACTCCTACGTCCCGAAGACCCTCTCCAAAGTCCTGCTCCAGCGCGGACGCCTGCCGCTGGCCGAATGTCTCGAACTCGGCCTCACGCTCAACCTCGGCCTCGCCCACCTGCACAAGGCCGGCCTGATCCACCGCGACATCAAGCCCTCGAACATCATCTTCGTGGGCGGCGTGCCCAAGCTCGCAGACATCGGACTCGTCATCGAGTTCGCCGAGGCGCGCTCGTTCGTGGGCACGGAAGGCTTCATCCCGCCCGAAGGACCGAACTCGCCACAGGCCGACCTCTACAGCCTGGGCAAGGTCCTGTACGAAGCCGGCATGGGCAAGGACCGCAAGGATTTCCCCGAGCCCTACACGCAAATCGCCGAAGCGCCTGATTCCGCCGCACTGCTCGAATTCAACGCCATCCTCCTCAAAGCCTGCGCCGCGAACCGCGAGGAACGCTACCAATCCGCCGAGGAAATGAACGCCGACCTCGCGCTGCTCCAAAGCGGCGGTTCGGTGCGCCGCCAGCGCAAGCTCACCGGCCAACTGCGCTTCGTCCAACGCGCCGGGGCGATCATCACCGCGCTCGCCGCCGTCATCGCGCTGGGCTGGTGGTGGCAGGCGCGGCAGACGGCGAAGGTCCGTGAACTGGCCACAGAAAACCTGAAACTGGCGCAACGGGCCGATGCCAGCGCTACCGCCGCCCGCGAGAACCTTTACGCCGCCGACATCAACCTCGCCCAGCAGGCCCTGCAGTCGGACAACCTCCGGCTCGCACGGAGTCTTCTGCAAAACCACATCCCCAAGCCGGGACAATCAGACCTGCGCGGCTTCGAGTGGCGCTACCTCTGGCACCAGTGCCAGAGCGAGGAACTGTTCAGCTTTCCGGCCCGCACGAATGGCTCGCGTGTGCTCGCCATCTCCCCGGAGGGTCGGCATCTGGCTGTGGGTGGATACGAGGGAGGTAACATCCGACTTTTGGACCTCCGCCTTCACCGTGAGGTCGCGATGCTGGAGGACACCAACGCCATCCTGTCGCTTTCGTTCTCGTCCGGGAGCGAGTTACTTGCCAGCGGCTCGGCCAACGACATCCGGCTCTGGGATACTCACTCGTTCCAGGAAGTTCGCCGGCTGACCAACGCCGCGGCGCCGGCTTTATTCTCGCCGGACGGCCGGTTCCTTCTCACCGGTCGCGGCCCTTGGAAACGCTACGCATCTCAGTGGAATCAGCCGGAGGAATTGCTGGTTTGGGACACTCAAACTTGGACGGTCATCCACAGCGCCACGTTTCCGTTTTCAGGTCCGCCCAGCGGGGCGCGGGACCTCTACCTCCAGGTGGCTTTCGGGACTGACGCAAATCGTGTGGCGGTGCTCAGCGGCGGCACGGTGCGCCTCGTGAACTGCCCTGAGCTGAAGGAACTGCTCGTCCTCCCGGAGCGCCTGCCGGAGAGTACGACCTTCCGCCCGTTTGTCGCGCTTTCGCCGGACAACCGCACGCTCGTGATTCCCAGTCCGAAGGGGTTTGGTGTGCGGCTCTGGGACACCGTCGAGAATCGTGAATTGCGGGTTCTGGCTGGTCACCTCGATCACGTCTACTCCGCCCGGTTCTCCCCCGATGGTACCCTTCTCGCCACTGCCAGTCCGGACCAGACGACGAAGCTATGGCAAGTGGCCACCGGAGAACTGCTCCACACTTTCCGGGGACAGGCGGACGAGGTGGTGGAGGTGGTGTTCTCGCCCGATGGCGCGACGCTCGCGTCGCTGGGCATCACCGAGTCCGTCGTCATGCTGTGGGATATCCGGTCCCGGCCACGACGCGACGTGCTGCCAAGGTGGCTGGTGCCGCAGGGGTTCGATCCTGGAGGGAATTTGGCGGGGTTTTCCAGGGTGCGGCAGGCGGTGATGCTCGATCCAGCCGACCTGAAGCTCACGCCGTTTCCGGTTCCAAGGCTCCGGGCTGGCGCCGGTTTTGCCAGCAAGCTGAACAGCCTATCCTCCGACGGCAGGTATCAGGGCCTTTTGGTCGTGCCGGAGGATCGGCTGGAGGTCTGGGACCGCAGGCTCAGAAAGCGGCTCTGCTCCGTACCCGCAGGTGACGGACGTTTCTCCTTCGATACTCGGCGGAATCTGGTCAGCACGTGCATCATTGATGAGGCCGGCCAGGATATGCTTGCCGCCTGGCAGCTACCGACGGGAAGCTTGAAGTGGCAGGTGGCCGGGTTCATGGGCCCTGTCATCACGGGCACGGCTCAGGGTGACTACGTGACGACTGAGGGCACGACGGAAGCCCAAGTCGCGCGGATCGAAGGTGACCAACTCAGTCCGCTCTTGAAGGTTCCGCTAGGGGACATAGCGATTTCCCCGGACGGCCGGCTGCTCGCCTCCGCGACGGGAGATATCACCCTCCGTAACCTGCCTTCGGGCCGAGTGGTCGGCGTGCTGAAGGGGCACACCCGGAAAGCCATCCGGCTCGCCTTCAGTCCCGACAGCCGGACGCTGGCCAGCATCGCTGACGATCACACGGCGCGCCTCTGGGACTTGACCACGCAACGCGAGTTGCTGCGGTTTCAAGGCGGCAGTGAGGACAACGACATCTACCTGCTCGAATTCTCTCCCGACGGCCGGGCATTGGCGTGCTATCGCCGGGATGCCGAGAGGGACCCGGTAACCTCGCTGTACTTCGCGCCGTCTTTCGCGGAGATCGCTGTCGCGGAGGGTGGCGATTACCGGACTGCGGCCGGTCAGGATGCCCCGACGTGGCTGGCCGTCTCCCAGGAGTTGCTGCGCCGGGGCCGCCTTGAGGAAGCTTGGGAGGCTTGTTCTCGCGCTGATGCCATCGCCAAGGACCGCGAAGAAATGGCGTGGTGGCTTGCGCCCAGACTCCAGCGCCATCAGATCGAACTCCTGCGGCGGTTGGGCCGGATGGACGAAGCCGGAGCGGAGAATATCACGCTGCTGAAGCTTCCTGCGCGTGGCCCGGCCACGCCGGACGGGGCACTTGATTTGTCGGCCCGCTACACCACTTCCCTGGCCTGGGATGAGGTGCCGGAAACTTCGCCCAAAGACCTTCGCGAATTGCCCTCGGGGTCCCAAACTTTCGCTGGAACCGTGTTCGATGCCCGCGGCATAATCGAAGTCGCGTCGGGCCGGCCTGACTGGCCATCGGCTGGCGAACCCGCGCGAGTTGAGGGAATCCGCATTCAGCGGCGTCTGGCGCGGCTGCATTTCCTGCAGGCGTCGGTTGGAATGGATGAAGGTGTCAAGACCAGCGACCGCATCGGCCATTACCGGGTTCACTACGCCGACGGCCGGTCGGTCGAACTGCCCATTCGCTTCAACGTGGACATCAGCGACTGGTGGGCGCACAGCAATCTGCCCAAGGAACTGCCGGAAGCGACCGTGGCATGGCAGGGCTTTACCCTCCGGGGCCGGCCGGAGGGCGATGGACCGATCCGCGTCTTCAAGCGCTCCTGGGAGAACCCGTTCCCGGACGTTGAGGTGACCGCGCTGGATTTCGTGGCCGAGCATCCGCGCGTCCATCCGGTCCTCATCGCCCTCACGGCGGAGTAACGGGCAATTGAGAGCGACGAGCCCCGCAGTTTCCCATCCTGCTTCTCCTTCCCACCGCCCGGCTTGCGCCACTGGCAGGGTCGCCCAACGTCCAAGGGACGCGTGTAATTCGTCCCTGCGATACCTGCTGCGAATCCCCCCTCCGGCCCTCCCGAATAATTCTTCCAGAATTTTGAAAGATTCTCCCGAAGCGGGCCGATTGCTCCTCCGATAGCGAAGCATGAATCACAAACCATCACATTTACAAATTATGATAACTCACCATTCTCTCTCGCCTCTGCTTGGAGTTGCGCTCCTCGCGGCCGCCAACCTTACCACCCACGCCCAGACTTGGACTACCGTCTTTGATTCTTCGCGCGCCGGTATCGCCGGCGTCTGCGGGGACATCGGCACGGATGCCGCCGGCAATGTCTGCGCCGCAGGCCGGTATATCGCAGACAATGGAAGCTCGGTGGCCGTCGTGCAAAGGAGTGGCGACGGGGGTAACAGTTGGGAGCTCATGGATCAATATGCCGAACCCGGCCTGAACTACGCCCACAATCGTGCGTTTGCCGCAGCTCCCGCCGGAGCTCCCCCCGACGTAGCCGGCCACCTCTTCGCCGGCGGCAACCTCAACAATCTCCTGCCCAACAGCACCTATGAATTCAACACCTTGTGGTTCATCCGCGAGTGGAGTCGGAATCCGCTGACGGACAAGTGGGAGTGGTCCACTGCTGACGATTATTCCGCATTGGATGTCGGCGAGACGAGTTGTGCCGATATCCTGGTTACTCCTTCCGGCGATGTTTTTGCAACGGGTGGAGGCGGACCTGGATGGGTGGTTCGCAAACGTGCCGCAAACGCCTCGACGTTCACCACGGTGTACCCGGATTCTACAGGTCAAACTGCCGGGGGGAGTTGGGACATGGCCTACCACCCCGCCTACGGCGTGTTCGTGGTCGGCGAGGCTAACGGGATTTGGACGGTGCGCCGCAGCACGAACAACGGAGCCACTTGGAGCACCGTGGACTCCTTCTTCCCCGAACGCGAGTGGACCTCCGGGATCGCCAATTGCATTCTAGCCGCGCAGTCCAAGATTCATGTCGTGGGTTCGGCGTACAATGCGAGCACCAAAAAGAATCACTGGGTCGTTCGCACTAGTTCGGATGGTGGCCTGACATGGTCCATCACGGACATGGCCGTGACTGGCACTTCTGCTATGGCGGTTGGCATCGTCGAAAACGTCTCAACCACCTCCACCAATCTCTTCGTCTGTGGGCGGATCGCCGGAACGGCCGGCGATTTGCGCTGGGTTGTTCGCAAGGGAGTGCCGGGCACCAAAACAGTCAAACAGGGGAAGCGGTTGGTGATGGTTGAGACCATGACGTGGACCACCATCGACCCCGGCTACCAGCTGGCGGCCGGAAGATCGGCCCAGCCGAACGCCATCTCCACCGACGCCGAAGGAAACCTCTACGTCGGCGGCAGGGCGGACGACGACGACGCGGTCCCACGCTGGATCGTGCGCAAGCTGCCGGCGCAATAATAGGGCTGCGACCTCGTCGGGAAACATCATGCCACCGATCAGTTTCAATCCGGTTTTATTATGAACGTTAACAGCATTTCTTCCTGTACTGGCCGTCTGGCGGTTGCTTGCCGAACCTGCATTCAGCACGCCCGTAACATTGGTATCAGCCCAAAGAAAAACCAAACAATGAAAATGTACACTACAAAGCTGTTCCGCTTGCCCGTTCCGGTCGCCAGTCTCGGCTCGAGACTGACGCACTTGAGGCCTGGGACTCATCGGAGAATGTTCTTCAACAACATCGCGCTCTCAATCGTACTTGGGGCGAGCCCGGCCTTCGCAAACTTGGTTCAGGACGGGAGTTTCGAAAACATTCTTGTTCTAGGTTATACAAATACAGACGGCTGTCCTTGTGCGGGCTATGGTACGGGCTCGATGGGAGTGTGGACCGTCAGCGTTCAGGGAAACGTGGTAGGGGTTTTCCAGCGCGGCGCGTTCCCAGGAGCAAACGTGACGGACGGGAACTACGCTTTTACCCTTGGGATTGGGGGGGATGCGTCGGGAAACAGCATCTCACAGGTCCTGCCAACGGTGACCGGACAGACCTATCGCTTGTCTTTCGATTGGGGTTCCGAATACGCACGTGGGACGTCCGCGTTCGTTTCGGTTGGTAATCTCAATGAAAATCTTCATGACCCTGTAAGAGCACAAGAAGACTATACTTCCACACCTCACATCGTCAATTCTTCCAGTTTTCTCTTTGTCGCATCTGGAAACGATAGGCTGACCTTCGGTGAACCGGATGAACCCTTTGACTGGTATGGACTCGTTCTAGACAACATAATCGTTGAGCCAGTCAGCCCACCACAACTGGCCATTATCCGTTCCGGGCCCAATCTTGTTCTGTCGTGGCCGACCGATGCCACCGGGTTTGTCCTCGAATCCGCCACCACGCTGTCCAACGGCGGCGATTGGAAGGATTCCAACCTGACGGTCACGGAAATCAACGGCCAGAACATCGTGACCCTCACTCCAATCGGACCGCGCGCCTTCTTCCGCCTGCGCGGGCCGTGAGGGGGAACGTTTTGGTGTTTTCCGAGCGCGGCCAAGGCCCAAAGCGATTTGTGCAAGGCATACCGTCCAAGCCGAGCGGGCCTAGCTTGACGCCGCCGCACCCGGTTAGGCTGGCCGCAGAGCGGCCCACCACGAATAGCCTTGGGTGCAACGCACCGAAGGAATCGTGGAATCGGTACGGCCCCGGAGGGGTCGAATGTATTTGGGGCGAAATACCGTGTGCTATCGTGCACGGCCATTCACATTCTATCCCTCCGGGACAATCGCGGGCAAGCTGAAGATCCGTCCATCGGCGCTTTTTAAAAAATCGCCTAGCCCGTCAACCACACATCCCGGTGTGCAGCCACGAACTCGTCGTCGCTCAGGTGCGGATAGGCGCGGCACACGCGATCAATCTCCTCGCGCTGGCCGGGGCTGAGGGTTTCCCTCGGATCCAGACACCAGATGCCTTCGAGCAAGCCTTGCCGGCGAAGGATTTCGTGCAGGCCAGCAATGCAGCCGGCATAGTTGTTGGCGGCGTCAAAGAATGCCGCGTTGCAGTCCGTGACTTCGTTCGCGCGGCGCAACAGGTCCGGTGAGATTGGTTCGCCGCTGCGCGCGAGGCGGCGACATTCCGCGTGCAACTCGACCGCCCGTTTCGTCCACACCGCCCAGTGGCCCAGCAAGCCGCCGACGATCCGGCGCTCGACGAACTGCTCCCCGCCGCGGAAGCGAAAGGGCGTGAGCAAATCGAGGATGATGTTATCGTCGTTGCCCGTGTAGAGCGCGATGTCGTCGCGGCCGGCCTCGGCGACAGCGCGGACCACATCGAGCGTCTGGTAACGGTTGAAGGGCGCAACCTTGATTGCGACGACGTTTTCGATTTCGGCGAAGCGCCGCCAGAAGGAAGACGGTAAGACGCGCCCGCCGACGGCTGGTTGCAGGTAAAAACCAAACACCGGGATGATTTCGGCCACAGCGCGACAATGCGTGATCAATTCAGCTTCCGTTGCAGTTCGCATTGCGCCCAGACTCAGCAAACCAGCAGAGTAGCCCAGTTCGCGCGCCAGCGTGGCCTCCGCAACGGCTTGCTTCGTTTGTCCGCAAATGCCGGCGATGGCCATGCGCGCGCGCGGTGGATTCCCTCTCCCCTTCGAAAGGGGAGAGGGCCAGGGGGAGGGGGAAGGGGAGAATCTTTCGCCCGATTCGTCGGCTGGTTCGCCATTCCCAGCATCCTTCAGTATTTCCTCCGCCGCCAGTTCGAGCACCGGCTGGAACAAACAAATCTTTGGATCGCGAATCGCGAATTGAGTCGTGTGCACGCCCACCGCCAGACCACCCGCGCCCGCAGCAAGGTAGTAACGAAGCAACGCGCGTTGCCGTCGCTCGTCAAACTGCCGTTGCGCATTTAGTGCGAGGGGACAGGCTGGAATCGCCAGCCCTTCGCCGAGCCGCGCTCGCACGGATTCAATACTTGCCATCGCGCACCTCAAAATGGGTTGGTCGGCCCAGATCCTGACCGCCGTGCTTCACCCATTCGGCAATCCAGGAGAGAATGCTGGCCATGGGTGTCGCCGGCGAGTCCAGGGCGGCACAAAGTTTTGTCGCATTTCCGAGCAACGCGGTCCCGGTTTCACTGCCGGAAAAGACGGGGCGACGATCAAGCAAATCGCCGAACCGGTTCGCGATTTCGCGCACGGAGAAGGTTTCGGGCCGGCAGAGGTTGTAAGCGGTCGCCGGTGATGTCGCCAGCGGCAGGGCACGGAGGATGAGTTCGTTCGCATCGCGCTGCCAGATGCAATTGAACGCGCCGTTGGCCAGCGCGATCGGTTGGCCCATGTGCACTTTGCGCGCGATATCCACGAGCACGCCATACCGCAGCTCGCCTGCGTAGAACAGCCGGAGCAGCGTGATGGGCGTGCGGTTGCGCTGGGAATGAAACTCGAAGATGCGCTCGCGGCCCACGGCGGCGTTGGCGTACTCGCCGGACGGGGTGAGCGAATCCGTTTCGAGGGAGCCGCCCCGGCTGACTTCGCTCGGCGGATACACATTGCCCGTGGAGAGCGCCACGATGCGGCTGTGCGGATAGCGTTCGCAAACGCGCGCCGGGACGAGGGTGTTGATCGCCCAGGTGGCGGCCGGGTTTTGGGAAGTGCCGAACTTGAGCCCGACCAGATAGATGAGGTTCTGCGCATCCGGCAGCCGGGCAATTGCCTCCGCATTCAGCAAGTCGCAACTCACGGTCTTAACCCCGCGCGCTTCGAGCCAGTCCCGCGACGTCGCGTTGCTGAATCGGCTGACGGCGATGATTTCAAGTGGATGCCCGGCGGCATCGGCGGCCCGCCGCGCCAGCATCGCCAGCGTTGGGCCCATCTTGCCGCCTGCGCCGAGGACCAGCAACGGACTGGAAACCGTTTTGATGAAGGCAGTCAACGCGGCGCTGGGGCGGGTCAAATTTTCCTCAAGGTCCGACTCGGTGCGGATGGCGACGGGCAGACCGGTTGCCGACGGGGCGGGGGAGGTTGAAACAGGTTGCTGCATGGCTGCGACAAATACGTCATCCCGGCGGCCGGCGCAATCGCTTGATTCGCTGGATTCGGGACTGCGCCGCTGCGGCGAGGACCAAGCAGGGGTTTTGGCCTTCAGATCAACGAGCCCCATTTCCTTAGTTGAACGAGTGCCTGATTGCATTGTGCGATGCGTACGCATTACTATTTGAACAATGCATTGCTCCTTATGAAGCGCAAGACTGAAGAACTGCTCTATCTGCTGGGCTGGAGCTGCGACCTGTTCCTGCGCCCGACGTTTCGCAATCTGACCGGTTCATTTGAGGAGTGGGTCTATGCCAACGGACTGCGCCTCCAATTGGCCCGGCTGGAGCAGCAGAAGCTGATTGAACGACGCGGCGCATCTGGCGCGGGCCGTGTCTACCGGTTGACTGCGGCGGGGTTACTGCACATGCATGCTGGACGCAGTCCCAAACTGCTTTGGGACCGGCCGTGGGACAGGAAGTGGCGGATGGTGCTTTTCGATTTTCCGAACACAAAACACGCCGCCCGGAATCGGCTCCGCGCTCATCTGCGCAGATGCCGGTTTGGATACCTCCAGAAAAGCGTTTGGATTACGCCCGACCCCATGCCGTCCGTGGACGAATTTGGGGCCGGCGGCGGGGTGGATGTCGAATCGCTGATCTTGCTTGAAGCCCGGCCTTGTGCCGGCCAAACGGACGAGGAAATCGTGACGGGCGCATGGGATTTTCCATACATCAACAGTCGTTACGAGGAGTATTTGAAGGTTCTGAAGGAGCGTCCGGACGGCAACCTCCACAATGTCATCGCGGCGAAAGCGTTCCGGCGCTGGATTCAACATGAGCGACAGGCCTGGACGGAAGCGCTCGCGGCCGACCCTTTGTTGCCGGAGAAGTTGCTCCCCCAAGGATATCTTGGGTGCACAGCCTGGCAGCAACGCGGGATATCCCTCCCCCACGCCGCCAAACAAATGCGCGAATTCAAACTGTAGAACTGGCTGTGGTTCATTGGAGCATAATGTTCAATACTTGATGCGTACGCATCTATTGATGAGCGGGCAGCGGTTAGGGGCGGCCCAAGGTGGCGCTTGCCGCGCTGCGGCGGGCGGCTCATGATGTGTCAATGATGAAAGCCATTTGCTTCTGGATCGCACTCCTTTTGGGCGTCGCTGAGGGGCTCCCCGCGGCAGCGTCCGATAATGGCAAGTTCGAATCGCTTGGCATTCCCGTGCGCAAAGGCGGCTTGATGGGTTGCATCCTCGGCCCGAACGGTCGCGGCGGCGAGGCGCTCTATTTCAATTTCAACCAGATCAGCGGTAAACTGTTCCTGGTGCAAGTGGACCCGGACACGGGCGAGGCGCGGCAGTTCAACGCCCCACAAGGCCCGGGCGCGTGGGGGCTGATTGCCGGGCCGGATGGGAAAATCTATCTCGGTACGTGGGACGGTGGACTCATCCTGCGCTTCGACCCAAACCAGCCGGACAAAGGCATCGAAGTGGTCGGCAAACCCTCCGCCACCGAGGATTACCTCTGGCAGTACGCCACCGGCAAGGATGGCAAGCTCTACGCCTGCACCTATCCGCAGGCCAAACTTGTCAGCTTCGATCCCAAGACCGGCGCGATGGAAGATCTGGGGCGGATGCACCCGACGGAAATGTACGCGCGCAACCTGGCAGTCGGACCGAATGGCAAGGTGTATGTCGGGGTTGGCCCCGAGAAGGGCGATCTCGTGGTGTTTGACCCGGCGACCAAGCAGCATCGCACCCTGCTGACGCCAGAGGTGCGCGCGGCCGGCGGCTGGAGCAACGCCGGCGGCTTTGTCGGTGTTTCGCGGCGGAGCGATGGCAACGTCTATGTTGAGTTCGGCACGAACCTCATGCGGCTGGACGATGAAACCCTGACGCGCGTGACGACAGCGCCGGAGCGCCCCAAGATGCAACTGCAGGACGGTCGGATAATCGCCTCATTCGATCGCGGCCAGTTCACGGTGCTCGATCCGGCCACCGGCAAGACCGTCGAACGCACTTTCAAATACGCTGGCAACGGCGACCATATTTTCGTTGTCGGTGTCGGGCCGTCGAACTGCGTGTACGGTAGCACGGCGATGCCACTGGAAGTGTTTCGCTACGATCCGCGTACCGGCGCCAGCGAGGACCTCGGAGCCATGCCGGGCGGGGAGGTTTACTCGATGATGGAAGAGCAGCAGAAACTTTACCTCTGTTACTACGGTGGCGCGGTGATGAATCTTTACGATCCGGCCAAACCGTTCTGGAAGTTTGGCACCGGTGCGGATTGCAATCCGGTTTCCTTCGGGGGCATCGGCGACGGCCATCTCCGGCCGCGCGCGATGATCCGGGGGCCGGAGGGCTTGCTCTACATCGGCAGCGAGCCGCCCTACGGCCAACTCGGCGGCGCGCTGGGCGTCTGGGATCCGCGGCGGAACAAGACTATCGAGAACTACCGACACCTCGTAACGAACCAAAGCATCGTGTCCCTGGCCTGGGAACCAAAGAGCGGCCTGATTTTTGGCGGTAGCGGCAACTGGGGCGGTGGCGGCTCGAAGCCGTCCGAGAAGGAGGCGCGGTTTTTCGCGTTTGATCCGCGGAAGAAACAGAAGGTCTTTGAAACTTCGTTGGTTGTGGACGCGCGGAGTTATCCCGCCACCGTGGCGGCGGAGGGCAAAATCTTCACCACGGTGGGCGACAAGCTTTTCGTTTTCGACCCTGCGTCGATGAAGGTGATGAAAACCATCCCGCTGCCGGGGGCCCAAGTGGAAATCTCGCTGGGCCGGCATGCGCGCGGCCAACTCGTCGGTCTGGCGGGCGGAAACGTATATCTGCTCGACCCGGTCAAAGTGGAGCTCATCGCGCAAGTCAAGGCCCCCGTGCCCATCAAATGTGGCTTCGCACTGACCGACGATGCGGTTTACTTCGGGTCCAACTCAGAATTGTGGCGTTATCAATTTGCCGGACGAGAAATCGCGCCCGCCAGACAGAATTGAAACCATGAAAACGGCCATCGTCAAAAAGCATCTCCTGTTTGGCACCCTGCTCGGGCTAAGCTTCATGGTGCGGGCGAGGGAATTCCCCACTCCCGCCGGTTGGACCACGGCCGCGGCGCGCGATGAAATCAAACCTGCGTTCAGCTTCGATCCCAAAGGCGGGCCCACCCATCAAGGCGCGCTCGTAATCCGCACCGACCAACGCGAAGGTCTCGACGGGCATTGGGAGAAAACGTTTCCGGTCGCGGGCGGCAAATGGTTTCGCTTCCAGGCGCTCCGCCGCGTGGAAAACGTACCGGTCTCGCGGCACAGTGTGCTGGTACGGATTCACTGGCGCGACGCCAATGGGAAGGCGGTCAACCACGATGCGCCCGGCGCCCGCAGCTTTGCGCCGGGCGTCCCGCCACAAGCCGAACCGGAGTTCCCGAACGATGGCCCGACGGATCACGCCGGCTGGACCGAAGTGAGTGGGGTTTACCATGTCCCGACGCGGGCGACGCAGGCCATTGTGGAATTGCATCTGCGTTGGGCTACCCGCGCCCGGGTGGAATGGAGCGACATTTCGCTGACGGAAACCGCGCCCCCCGAACCGCGCAAGGTCCGCCTCGCGACGGTGCATTACGTGCCACACGGCGGGAAGACAGCCATGGACAGTTGCCGGCAATTCGAGTCATTGATCGCCGAGGCCGCGCGCCAGAAAGCGGACCTGGTTGTCCTGCCCGAAACCATCACCGCCACGGGCAACGGCTTGAGCTACGCGCAAGCGGCGGAACCGATTCCCGGGCCTGCCACGGAATACTTCGGCCAGCTGGCCGCTAAACATGCGTTGCATCTGGTGGTGGGTTTGGTCGAACGCGACCGGCATCTGGTGTTCAACACGGGAGTGCTGGTGGGGCCGGATGGCAAGCTCATCGGCAAGTACCGGAAAGTCACGTTGCCGCGGACCGAAATCGAGGCGGGCATCACGCCGGGCACCGAGTATCCGGTGTTCAACACGCGTCTCGGCAAGATCGGCATCATGATTTGCTACGATGGCTTTTTCCCCGAACCGGCGCGGCAGCTCAGCATTCGGGGTGCAGAAATCATTGCGTTCCCCGTGGCGGGCTGCAATCCGCTGCTCGCCGCGGCCCGCGCGTGTGAGAACCATGTGTTTCTCGCAAGCAGCACGTATTGCGGCACGAACCTGAACTGGATGATCTCCGCCATCTACGATCGCGAAGGCGGCGTGCTGGCGCAGGCAAAGGAGTGGGGCACGGTGGCGGTGGCGGAAGTGGATCTCGGTCAGCGGCTCTATTGGTCGAGCCTCGGCGATTTCCGGTCGGAAATTCCGCGGCATCGGCCGGTGTGGCCGGGCGAAATGAAATAATTTCTCACGGCAAAGACGGCATGCGGCATCCGCATGCCGCTCGCCAGCCGTTGAGTTTCGCGCCGGCCATGTTCCAGCGTGTCCCTGACTTTCGGTTTAGGTCATTGAAGCCGTGGATCGCATCGCCGCTTTACTCAGGATCAATGCACGCCTAATCTCGGGCATGACCAAGATCTTTCCACCGAAGGGGAGTTTTAACTTTCATTCGGCGATGGCGGCCGGTATCGGAGCCCTGCTACTTGTCAGTTGTGGGAAGCAAGCGCCCGATGCCACCAAGGAATCTCCCGCTCCCGCAAGCCAAACCATGGCGCCCGCGGCTTCCACGCCGAAGCCTTCAGCGGTGGCGGGCCCGGGTCCGAATGAGCAGATCTGCTTTCACTGCGCCGGAGCCGGTACGGTTGATTGTCGCGCGCCTGGTTGCAAAGCGGGCAAAGCGGATTGTCCGGGCGCCTGCCTGCGGCTCACCCGCGGGGCATGGGTTCGCATGAACGTAGCCGGACATGACCCAAGTGAGTTGTGGCAAAAATTTCCGGATGCCAGTGGCAAGGGCGGGTATCAAGCCTGGAACCAAAACCATGTCGGTGAGGTGGTCGCGTACCAGAATGGCGTTCCGGTGAATACCGGCCCGTGCAAGGTTTGTGGTGGTACGACAAGAGTGACTTGCCCGACCTGTGTCGGGAAGGGGAAACAGGCGTGCGAGATTTGCGCCGGAAAGAAGTATGTCCCGGCTGCCTGGAGCGCCACGGACAATCCGTGGTTCAACCGGCAGCCCGACGTGATCCGGCTAAAGGACGGCCAGGTTATTCTGGGCCGGGTGGCAGCGACAACTGGGGAAGAAAAAACGATCGTGACCCGTGACAAAAAAATCGTGCGGGTGAAGGCTTCGGATATTTTGCCCAAGGGGGACACAAACGCGCCCGCAGTCCAGGCGCCTTCGTCAAAGTAGTTGATTCGGCGTGGGTGTGAGGATCCACACGGTAACGGCCGGTCGAGCCGGACGAAGTGGAAAGATTTCTCACCGCACGGCCGGCAACTGGGCCCCAACTTCGGTTCGCCACGCCCGCAGTTTCGCCCGCAGTTGATCCGCGCGCTCCGGTTGTTCGGGGGCCAGGTCGCGATGCTCGCCCGGATCGTCGCGCAGGTGGTACAGCTCAACATGTTGGTCTTCGAAGTACTCGAGCAGTTTCCAATCGCCGGCCCGTACGGCGCTGACTGGCGTGGTGGTCGGGTAATAGTGCGGGTAGTGAAAGAACAATGCTTCGCGATCCAAATGGGACTGGGGTTGCCGGAGCAGGGCGACCAGACTGACCCCGTCGAGCGGCCCGGCCGGTTGGGGTTGCGCGTTCGCACCCAGCCCGCAGAGTTCGAGAATCGTCGGGAAGAAATCGGTGCAAGTGACAGGCTCCGCACAAACCGCCGCGCGTGGCGTCACTCCGGGCAGGCGCACCAAGAGGGGCACGCGGATGCCGCCCTCATACAGCGAACCTTTGCCCGAGCGCAGGGGTGAATTGTCCGTCACCGGCCGGCCCCGGTGGTGGTTGGTGTAACCGCCATTATCGGAGGCGAAGATTACCAGCGTGTTTTTCGTCAGGTTGCGTTCGTCGAGCCGGTCCAGAACACGGCCGACGTTCTCGTCGAGGGTCTCAATCATCGCGGCGTAGTCGGGGTTCTGATGGCGCAGGGCGGGTTGCATCCGGGCGCGGTACTTTTCGACGAGCTTCGGCTTGCCTTCAATCGGCGTGTGGGGGACATGGAACCAGAGGTTGAGAAAGAATGGCCGGTTGTCCGCCGCGTCGATCAGTTTGAGGGCTTCGTCCGTAAGCCGGTCGGTGAGATATTGTCCGCGCTGACCCAGACCGAGTCCGGGCACGTAACGGAACTCGCGGGACTGACCGGATGGCCCGCTGAACGGATGGAAGTAAGTGGCGGGCGCACCCCAGTGCGTGCCGCCAATGTTCAAATCAAAACCCTGGGTTTCGGGCGAGTGAGCGGCGTCTCCCAGATGCCATTTGCCGACGTGAAAGGTGAAATAGCCGGCCACCTTGAGCACCTCGGCGAGCGTGACTTCGCTGGGGGGCAGGTCCGTGATTGCCGGGGGCGGGAGCAGTTTCCGGTCGCGTGGCGGCGACATCGCTCCTTCCCGCCAGATGGTCAGATGGAGCCGGGCGGCGTGGCGGCCGGTGAGGATGGCAGCGCGGGAGGGTGAACAAACGGGCATCATGTAGGCCTGAGTGAACCGCACGCCTTCTCGCGCCAGTTGATCCAGACGCGGGGTTTCGTGAAGGTCAGCGCCGTAGCAGCCGAGGTCCGCCCAGCCGAGATCGTCGGCGAGGATGAACACCACGTTTGGCGGACGAGATGCGGCGGGCGCCGTCGTGCAAGCGAACAGAGCTGTCGTTGCCAGCAAGGCGCACCAGCTGTTGAGCGTTGTCTTCATGTTATTTCGTCCAATCATCGCTGGCGCCAGGCGCCGGGATCATGCGTTCCATTGGGCTTACCCGAACCGACCGTCCATCCTGGCCAACGGCACCGCCCTTGGCACCGGGTTTCGTCGGAAAAGATGTTCGGGCAAACTCCAACTCCGGGCAAGCCCGTCGCGTGCAAGCTGCACGACCGGATGGATACGGGGATTGCGCGGTTGAGGGGGAGGGGCCGCAGCCGGCGGAAAGACCATGGCGGAGTCTGGGGCGAAGCAGACTTGAATCTTCGTGCCCGGATGACGAGGATGAATGCATCAACGACGACGGGAAGCCACTTATGAGGACGCTCATCGCATTGCTCACAACGACGGTTTCAGTGATGGCGGGGGAGGCCACCAATTCTCCGGCACCGCCATTGGTTACCACCAATTATTTGAAGGCGCATAAGTCCTTCCGTCGGGTGGATGGCAAGCTATACAACATCGAAAAGAGCGTGCTGTGGCATGACTTGATGGGGAAGTGCACGACCATGCTTACCAATGGCCTCCTGGTCCAAACGGTCATCGAAAGGCGCGCGAGCCAAGTCATCCCGCCGGCTGACTCCGGAACGAGCATCAGCAATATTCTTGCGGGGGGCAAAGCCGCGGGCCCGAGCGTGCAAACGCAAAAGTGGCTGGAGGAGGGGCCGACCATTTTCCTGATCAACTATGACGGCCAAACGCCGGCGTTCGGAAACTTGATTCGGGCCAAAGCCATGCGGGTCGGAACTTACACCAATGAGAGCCAGGTGCTGGAAAAGTGGGACTGCGGAATGCCCAATCTCGTGCCGGTTGTCGTAACCAACCGGCCGTCCCGGCAGCTCAAACCCAATCACCCACCCGCCCCGGCCTCAGGTTCGTGAGCGGAATCGAGGACTCGCCCCGGCTGCGAGTCGCGCGCATTAAACGAAGACGGTCGCCGTCAAAACCGAACAACCCGGGCGCGTCCCGTTCAACTACCACCAGGTGAAACTCGGGTCAGGTTTCGGTCCGGTGTAATTCCACTGGTAGGCGGCGGGCGGGAAGCTGAAGAAGGCGGTATGGCCGTCGCCGAACAAGACATTGAAGCGGTACTGGCCTTTGTAATTATGCCATTGACTGAAGATATGAGTCTTGTCGCGATCGGCCCACCAGGGCCAATCACCGGAAATCAGCTTGTTGGAAGCGCTCCGGGCAATTTCACTCGATTTCATCGGCCGTGCCTGAGGGCTTCCCCGGGCGGCCAATGAATCACCGGTCACGTGCTGAATGCGGAGCGTCTCCACGCCCCAGACGGTCAGGTAGCTGTTTCCGTACGCATCAAAGCAGCTGCCGCCCTGGCCGCTTGGATAGGCCTGTTTATACTCCGCAGCAAACATGTCCCGCCACAGCGAGTCACCTTTGTCCGCCGTACAATGCCAGGCCTCCGGATTGCGGACGTACACATTCAAGGGGCGACGGATGGCCGGCACTTTGCCACTCGCAAGATCCATCCGCCCGGTGGTCCCGCCGATGGTCGCCCAGCCTTCATAAACCGGATAGAATTCCAAATTGTCGTCGGCGTACATCGCAAAGCCCAGTGCATGTTGCCGCAGATTGTTATTGCAGCGAATGGTTTTGGCTTTCTCCTTGGACTGGCTCAAGGCCGGGAGCAGCATGGCCGCCAGAATGGCGATGATGGCGATCACGACCAGCAATTCGATCAGCGTGAACCCACCTTTGGGGAAATGCCATCTGAAGGAATTGGCAGTGATGTGAACCTTGACGCCCTGTGGGTAACAGCACATTGCTCGGACGTCAGTGGTCATGAAGCGAGCCTGCCCCTGGGCAGGATCAAGCGCAAGTGCGAATGTCCAATTTTTGTGAGCTTTAACGAGGTCCAACCTCGCCCGCTGCCACCGGAAGCGCTCGTGGCCGGCCCTTTACATTTTCACGCCGGCATCAGCCATCACCAACGGAGCGCCAGCTAGTGCGTCTACCTCACAGGGGCTCCCGCATCGCGGCGGTTTCGCAGCAGGTCCCCGTTACAATCCAACTCCACCGCCACCGCACAAGTGGAACGGTCGGCACAGATTTTCGTGCAATACAACTCCCGAATCAGCCATCCATAATCGTTAATGAACGATCGCAGCGCATCGGTTTTATTATCGATCTGCCGAAGGTAACGATGCTCGTCGAGATGCTTGCGGATGACCTTCGTCTCCGTCCCCATATAGTCGGAGAAATGCCGACATGAGCTTTCATTCATGACATTCGCCTGATTTCCAAATTTGCCAGCAAAAAAGCAACCCCGATGCCACAGGTGGCCATGGAAATCACCTCCCCAACCGGGTGATGTTTCTGATTCCACGGCGACACGTTCCCAGCCAGCGGCATGGGTTGAGGCGGAGGTGAAGTTAGTAACAAGCGAAGAATTTAGCGCGGGCTTGGATCGTAGTCCGGGTTCGGTGTCGGCATCTGGGCGCCAACCTGCTGCCGCCAGGCACGCAGTTTTTGGCGCAGTGCCTGGGCCTCTTCCGGCTTCCGGGCTGCGAGCTCGGTCTGCTCCCCAGGGTCGTCTTGCAAATTGAAAAGTTCGACCCGGTTATCCTCAAAAAACTCAATGAGCTTCCAGTCGCCCGCGCGGATGGCGCTGTAGGGGGTCGCGCCGCCGGGATGGTAGTGCGGGTAGTGCCAGTAAATTGCCTCGCGTCGGAGACCGCCGGATTGCTTCAGCAACGGGACGATACTTTCACCGTCGAGCACCGGGCCCGGCGTCGGTTTCACGCCGGTGATTTCAAGCAGAGTTGGGTAAAAGTCCGGGGTGATGACCGGAACGTTGCAAATACTGCCCGGCTGGGTGACGCCGGGCCATTGCAGCAACAGCGGCACGCGTACGCCGCCTTCGTAACTCGAACCTTTGCCCGCGCGCAGCGGTCGGTTGCTCGTGATTTCGCGCAGAACCAGCCCGCCGTTGTCCGACGTGAAGACGAACACCGTTTGATCGGCGAGATTGAGGTCAACCAGTTTTTGCCGGATGCGCCCGACACTGTCGTCCACACTTTCGATGAGCGCGGCATAGGTGGGATTGTGTTGCGGGTTCTGCGGATCCGCCTTGCGCTGGTATTTGGCAACCACCTCGGCTTTGCCCATGAGCGGGGTATGGACGGCATAATGTGGTAGATAAATGAAGAACGGCGCGGCCCGGTTTCGCTCGATGAACTTGAGCGCCTCGTCGGTGAGCCGGTCGGTGAGGAATTCCCCCGTGGGGCCGTCCGGCAGCGTTGGAATGCCGTACGGCGAGAAGTAGCTGGGCGGCTGGCCGCGATCTGTCCCCCCGAGGTTCACGTCGAACCCCTGCCGTTCAGGATAAAACTCCGATCCCCCCAAATGCCACTTGCCGATGCACGCCGTCGCGTAACCGGCGTCCTTGAACACTTCGGCCAGAGTGCGCTCCGCGAGCGGAAGATGTTTTTGCCATTCGGGCACTTTGAGCTTCGCTTTCGGCTGATTGTGCCCGGCAATCCAGTCGGTGAGATGCAGCCGGGCCGGATACTTGCCCGTCAACAGCGACGCCCGCGTTGGCGAGCACACCGTGCACGCGGAATAAGCCTGCGTGAACCGCATGCCTTCGCGTGCCAGCCGGTCGAGGTTGGGGGTCTCGTAAAATGTGGAACCCTGGCAGCCCAAATCCGTCCAGCCCAGATCGTCCACCAGCATGACAATCACGTTGGGTGGGCGCGCTGCCACAACCAAAGGGCAGGCAGACAGCCAGCCCAGAGTTACCAGGACCAGCCAACCGCAACCCGGTTTTGTCTTCATGAGTGTGTGTCAATAATCCGTGCCGTTCACCCGCACTCGGCGGCAAGGCGGAGCGGCGTGCGGCGGTTGGCGTTCGTTGCCCAGCAGGCCAACCGGGCAGTGCTCGTGCCCGGGCAAGGGGAGTTTGCCCAACCCGGAGCCCGGCGGGCAAGCTCGCTGCGCGGGCCGGTTCATTTCACGGCTTGCAGTCCTGGACTCGAACCGGGACGATGGCCGGCAGATGGAAATCTGGGACCTCCATTGCCACCTGAGCGGCGTGCCGGGAAGCACCCCTGAAGCCCGCTTGGGGAAACTGCTGGAATACGCCGACCGCATGGGGATCGCCCGGCTGTGCGTGTTCATGGGCCTGGAGTGGAGTTACGATCCGTCGCCTGAAAAACTGCGACAGGAAAACGACGAGGTACTGCGGGCCTTGCGCCATTTTCCCGACCGCGCGTTTGGCTTCGTCTATCTCAATCCCAAATACCCGCAGGCCAGCCTCGACGAGCTCAACCGCTGTGTCCGTGACGGTCCGATGGTCGGCGTGAAACTCTGGGTGGCCCAGCATTGCAACGCCGTGGAGCTCGACCCGATTCTCCGGCGGGCGACGGAATTGAAGGCCATTGTGTTTCAGCACACCTGGATCAAAATCACTGGCAACCTGCCTGGCGAATCCACACCCATGGAACTGGCGGAACTCGCCGCGCGCCACCCGGAGGCCAGACTCATCTGCGGTCACTCCGGGGGTGATTGGGAAATTGGCCTGCGGGCGATTCGTCCGCACAAGCATGTTTATGCCGACCTGGGCGGCGGGGATCCGACGGCGGGATTCACGGAGATGGCGGTACGTGAGCTCGGCGCCGAGCGGGTCCTGTATGGCAGCGATGCCGGCGGGCGCAGTTTCGCCTCACAGTTGGCGAAAGTAATCGGCGCGGACGTTCCCGAATCGGCGAAGCGGCTGATCCTGGGAGAAAACCTGAAGCGACTCCTCCGGCCCATTCTCCGGGAGAAAGGAATCAAAGTGTGAAGGAGGAAACGCATCGAATCGAAAACCTTTCGAGCCTCAGTCGTCGCCACTTTCTGAAGTCCACCACAACAGCTGTCGGCCTGACTTTGCTTGGGATTGAGACCTATGCAGTGGGGAAGCCTGTCCACCAGCCTGACGGGTTGATCGACGTGAATGTGAACCTCTCGCGCTGGCCGCTGCGTTCCTTGCCTCTGGACAACACCGCTGCGCTCGTCACCAAACTCCGCCAGCAAGGGGTCACGCAGGCTTGGGCCGGCAGCTTCGACGGGTTGTTGTCCAAGGATCTTGCGAATGTGAACACGCGTCTGGCCTCGGAGTGCCGTCGTCACGGGCGCGGGCTGCTCCGGCCGTTCGGCTCGATCAACCCGAAGCTGCCGGACTGGGAGGAAGAACTCCGCCGCTGCGCCGAGCAACACCAGATGCCAGGCATCCGGTTGCATCCCAACTATCATGGCTACAAGTTGGATGATCCGGACTTCGCCCGCCTGCTGCGCCTGGCGGCGGAGCGAGGATTGACGGTGCAGCTCGCGCTCCTCATGGAGGACGAACGCATGATGCATTCCTTGCTGCGCGTCGAGTCCGTTGACACCGCTCCGCTGGCCAAACTTGTCCACGGCACGCCCGGCCTCCGGTTGGTGCTCCTGAATGCGTTGGGTAAAATTCGCGGCCAACCATTGCTCGAGCTCCTCAGAGCGGGAGAAGTTTACGTCGAGATTTCGATGCTCGAAGGGGTGGGGGGAATCGCGAATTTGCTGGCCCAAGTTCCGGCCGATCGCGTCCTCTTTGGCTCCTACGCGCCGCTGTTCTACTTTGAGTCGTCCCTGTTAAAGCTCAAGGAATCTCCGCTGACGCCGGACGGACTGCGAGCCATTCGGAACGGAAACGTGCAGCGTCTTATCGCCTAGACCGAGCGTTGCGATGGCTCTTGGAGCCACCGTGCGTGGTGGAGAACCAGGCTAGGACTCCTACCACCAGGCAAAATTTGCGTCGGGATAGGAGAACTCCGAAGGGGAATACGTAAAGACCGCGATCGCCGGGTTCTCCATTTCCTTCGGGAACTTGTAAAACTCCGCATGGCCGTCGCCAAATGCCATGTTGTAACCGCGCTGGCCCTTGAAATTATGCCACACGCTTTTGGCATCCGCACTGAGCCGGTTGCCATGGAATGGGTTCTCACCCAGAATGATCTTGTTTACGGGCCGGCGGTTGATCACGGCCGTCGTGATTGGCCGCGTGCGGGCATCGCCGGAACCCGAATCGCCCGTGACGTGGAGGATGCGAAACGAATTGTAACCCCACTGGGTCCGGTAGCTGTTGCCAGAGAGCTCCCAGGCCGTCTTGAATTGCGGCCACAATGAGTCCCCCTTGTCGCTGGGACAGTGGAAGACTTCGACATTACCGACGTACCGGTTGAGAGGGCGGTTACTCTCGGCGGTGAACCCGCCATAGGCATCGGACTTGCCCGTGGTGCCACCGAAATTATCCCAGTTGCTGGTGGCCGGATAAGCATCCTGGTTGTCGTCGGCAAACAGGATGAACGCCACGCTCATTTGCTTTTCGTTGCTCAGACACCGGATCTGATGTGCTTTGGCTTTGCTGCGGGCCAGGGCCGGCAGGAGCATCCCGGCCAGGATGGCGATGATGGCGATGACCACCAGCAATTCGATCAGCGTGAAGGCCGTCATCCGCAGGCGAGGTCGCCACGATGGCGCGCATCGCCAACTCGGGAACAGGGTCATACATGCATTTGATGGCAAATGGAGGCGGATCGCAAGGGGGAATGTCGATGGGAAGGACCTTTCGATTTACTCGGATTTCTCGATTTGACGCCGTCGTGTGTGGCCGGCACGCTGGCCGCATGCGCAGCAACCGCAAACTCCCTCCCTCTTTCCCCACCACCGCGAATTGGGTATGGCTGACGCTCTTCGCCCTGATCAGTCCCCTGAACCCCATTTCCTTTCAGGCAAACGCCGCCCGGTCGCCCACAGACGCGGGTGTTCATGCTCCGGACAAGCCGGCGGGCGGTGCCCGCACCCAGAAAGGGAGCATTACACCAGCGGTGATAACCTCCTGGAAAATCGTTTGTGACCCCGCGGCCACGGAATCGGAGCGGTATGCCGCCACGGAGTTCCAGCGGTTGTTCAAGGCAATGACCGGCGCGGAGCTTCCGCTCGCGGAGCGCGCAGCCGCGGATTCGGGCGCCATCTTCATCGGACCGGACGCGGTCGTCCACTCCGGCCAACCGACCGACCGGCGGGCGTTGGGCGAAGAGGGGTTTCGCATTCGGATCGCGCCGAAGGCGGTGTGCATTGACGGCGGCCGACCCCGCGGCACGCTTTACGGGGTCTATGAATTCCTCGAAGAACTGTGCGGCGTCCGGTTTCTGACATTTGATCACACGTATTATCCCAAGGACGCCGTGAGCCGGAAGATTCCGCTCGGAGTTCGGTACGTGAACCCCACCTTCGCCTTCCGCTGGTCCTATTACGGCGAGAGCAGCCGCTACCCCGACTTCGCGGCGCGCTTGCGTGTCAATACGGTGAGCGACGATCCGAAGCTTGGCGGGCGCACGGGCTTCCGGTTGGTCAGCCACAACGTGGCCTACCTCGTGCCGCCCGCCCGATGGGGAAAGGACCACCCGGAATACTTCGCCCTCATCAACGGCCAGCGAAAGCTCGAGGAGGGCGGCGGCGGCCCGCAATTGTGCATGAGCAATCCGGAGTTGATCGGCGTCGTCGAGGAGGCTGTGCGGGAGGAGATCAAGAAGAACCCGACCGCGCGCAACATCAACATTGCGCAGATGGACAACGAAAGCTATTGCACGTGCCCGAACTGTGCAGCGATCGACGCGCGCGAAGAATCGCACGCGGGTTCAACGCTTGCCTTCGTTAACGCGGTTGCCGAGCGCATCGAGAAATCCAACCCCGATGTTCTCATCAGCACCTATGCCTATCTCTACACCCGCAAGCCGCCCAAGACGATCAAGCCGCGCCGCAACGTGATGATTCAGTTGTGCAGCATCGAGTGCTGTGACTTCCACGCCATCGACGACGACGCGTGCCCGCTGAACCGGTCTTTTTGTGCCGACATGGCGGGCTGGAAGCAGATCGCGAACAATGTTTTCATCTGGCATTACAACACGAATTTCAAAGGCTATGTGCTGCCGTTCCCGAACCTGCGTAGCATCGGGAAGAGTGTCGCCTATTTTGCGGAGAATAACGGCCGCGGCGTGTTCATGCAGGCGGCGGGCAACGGTTTCTCCACCGAACTCAGCGACCTGCGCAATTACGTAATGGCTCGCTGCCTCTGGAAGCCCGGCCGCGACAGCTTCAAGGAGGTTGAGGAATTCTGCCGGCTGCATTACGCGGAGTCCGCCGGGCCGATTCTCGCCTACCTGAAGTATTACCACAACCTTGTCGATAAATCGGGGGCGCATCCGACCTGTTTCCCCACCGAATCGTCCCTGGGCATCACCCCGGCTTCGGCGCGTCGCATCATGGGCTATTTTCGCGAGGCCCGGGCACTCGCCAAATCCGAGGCCGTGCGGACCCGCGTCGAGAAGGCGTCGTTGTGCGCCTACCGCGCCGCGCTGAGCGCGTCGAGCATGAAGCTGACGTATCGGGAGGGCGTGTGCTATCCCGATTTGGCCGAATTCGGCCCGGATTTGCTGGACCAATACGCCGCACTCGGACAGCGCTTCGGGGTTACGATGGATGACGAAATGATTTCCACGGAGCGTTACCTCGACCGCATGCGACAACTACATGCCGGATTGAAAGCGGTGCGACTTGAGAATGATTTCTGGCGCCTGGTCGTGTTGCCCGGGAGCAACGGCAAGGTGGTGGAGATGACGTACAAACCCACCGGCCGCAACGTGGCCCGCGCGGCTCGCGCCTTTAATCGCTTCCGTCACGAGGAATGGATGAAGCAGGGCGCCGGCCCGACTCCCGAGGACATCCTGCCGTTCACAGCGGAAGCCGGGCCGCAAAAGGTCCGGCTTACGTTGACGGCCAAGGATGGGGCGAGACTGGAGCGCACCATTACTTTGGACGGGGACGTGGTTCGGTTTGCGACCCGGATGACCGCGGCTGCCCCCCGTCGGTTTGAGATGCTCGCTCATCCGGAATACGACACGGCCACGCTTTCCTTTGAACCGGCGGTGTTGAGCATTTACGTCAATCAATCCGGCTGGGTTCAGGTCAATGGGCAAGAAACCGGCACCATGTCCACGGATCAGCAACGTGCCGTGGTGAGGGACGCGGTCCGCGGAGGCGCGTATGCGTACTTCAACCACCAGGCGAAATTCGGCGTGGAGCAACGATTCAACCCGGCCGAGTTTGGTGCGTTGGGCCTGTTCTGGGATCCATCGCGACAACAGGTCAACCTCGAGATGACGTCCAAGGCCATGTCCCTGGAGAAGGACCAGACGGCGGCGTACTCGTACGAGGTCCGTTACCTGAAGAAAGCACCGAAGCTGAAGCCATGAAAGAAGCCGAGGCTGCTCGGCGAAGGAAGCCATGAGAAACAATCTAACACGAACTTTTTCCGATCCCCGTAGCCGCCGACATGATGAGGCGGATGGCGTCTCGAATAGTCCGCCACCTCCCATCGGCGGCAACCAGCGGCCACGGGCTGGGATTTCCTGGCTGACGCAGTTGGCGTATCGCGTTGTGTGGTTGAATCAATTCGTGCGTCGGGAAGCCATGCTCCAATGGGTGATCCTGATTCTGGCCGCGGTGGCTTTCCCGGTTGGCACCGCCATCGGCGGCTCGACGGCGTTGATGAACAAAGAGCGGATGCTCCTGGTTAACGGTCAGCCACGCTTCATCCTCGGCCTTTACGAGAATCCCGCGGACGATGCCGTGCTCAAGGAAGCCGTGGACGCGGGTTTCAACCTGATTCAAAGCGCACCCGATGCGGCAGCGTTAGACCGCCTGCATCGTGTCGGGGCCATGGCGTGGGTGAATCTGGGTGGCGCGCTGGATTTGAGCGCCGACACGGCAAAACGTCGCCAGCAACTCACCGAGACCGTTCGGCGGGTGGAGAATCACCCCGCGCTGCTCGTTTGGGAGGGCCCGGACGAGATTCTTTGGAATAACTGGTGGGGGACGATGGAGCAGATTCGTCCGGAGATGGAGAAGATGCGGACGGCGGCCCAAGGCAAGGCCGACCTGGAAACGTTGAGCCGCCGCGCACGCGACCGGTTCGAGCGCGGGCTCTACGCCGAGTTCGAAGTTGCGCGCGCCGAGTTCTGGCGCCAGGCGGGGCAACCGGCACCCAATCCTGGGGTTCGGATTGATGACGCGCCGGAACGGGTGCGCCGGAGCGGCGAAGGCATCACGGCCGGGATTCGCGCTGTCCGCGCGTTGGACCCCCGCCACGTCATCTGGCTGAATCATGCACCCCGTAATTCCCTGGACGACCTGCGGCTCTACAATCGCGCCGCCGACATGGTGGGCTGCGATATTTACCCGGCCCCGGCAAATCTCCTGGTCGGCCATAGCGATCTACGGGACATGGGACTCACCTCGGTGGGCGCGTACACTCGCCGAATGCAGCAGGCCGCACCCGGTAAAGCCTGCGCGATGGTGCTGCAAGGCTTCGGCTGGCGCGACTTGCAAAAGGCGCCGCGGGAAAGTGAAGCCGCGGTGGGCATCGGCCGGCGACCCACATGGGCCGAGTCGCGGTTCATGGCCTACGACGCGATCATCCACGGCGCGAACGCCATCCTCTACTGGGGCACCGCCTACATGAAACGTGTGGAAGATGACGGTTCGGCGGTGACCGGCCGGCCCCGGCTCTGGCGGGATCTGCTGCGGGTCGCGCGCGAACTTCGAGCCTTGGAGCCGGCACTGATTGCTCCGCCAATGAAGTCACCGACCGTTCGCCAGGCTTCGACGTACGGCTCGATTGACGGGAAGGGCATCCTCTGCTCGCTCCGCCGGGTGGATGACGACTTCGTCCTCCTGGTGGTGAACGAAACCGCCGATGGACTCGGCTTTTCAATCGAGGGCTTGCCGGCAAAACTCAATGGGCGAACCCTCTACCGGCTCTACGCGACCGAGGAACAGACAGTCGCTGACCGTCGTTTGACCGATGGCATCAAGCCGCGGGAAGTCCATGTGTATGCGACCTCGCGACGGTTTGAGGACCGTTCGGCTCGCAACTGACAAATGCAGCCCTTGCGATGATGAGAGTGTTGACGCTCGCATTCGCCCGGGCCCTCTACCCCGAGGGGAGGAAGCCCCTTGGCCCACGATTGGAGAATTTGGTCGCGCTCACCGGATACCTCGCGGTTTCGAGCTTGTCAGTAGCCATGAACCAATTTAGCGGGCGCGTGATTTCGCAAAGGTCGGGCGAGAATTCTCCCTCCCCCCGGGGAGAGAGCCGGGGTGAGGGGGAGCGTTGCCCAAACCTCCTCGGGAAACGCTGGCGCTCCTTGATCGCGTTGGTTGGCTGCCTGAACTTGGCGTCACCAGTTGCGCTTGCGGCAGAGTTCTCGGCACCCGACTGGGTGCGTGTCGCGGAACACGCGGAGTTCAGCCCACGTGACACGGCGGAAGGCGTTGTCTTCGGCGGCAAACTCTGGCTGAGCAATGGCTACGTCAGCGGGGGCACGCTGACGCGTGATCTCTGGTCGGCAACCGACGGCGTCACGTGGAGTTTGGTCCTGACCAACCCACCGTACGATGGTTATGCCGAAATGGCCGTTTACGCCGGCAAGCTCTGGGCCGTCAAACAAAGCGTGTGGAATTCGGCGGACGGCCGGAACTGGCAGCCAGTGTCGGACAAAACGCCCTTCGGCGTCCGCGGCTATGGCGAGTTGCTCGTCCATGACGGCAAGCTTTGGCAACTCGGCAGCGGCGAAGATGTTTGGCACACCACGAACGGCGTCGCGTGGAATTGCGTCGCATCCCCCGCACCGTACGGCCCGCGGTTTGCGTCCGCTGCGGTCGCTTTCAAGGGCAAACTTTGGGTCCTCGGCGGCGCGGTGGAGAAAACCAACACGCCGCCGGAGCTGGTGTATCCGAAATTCACCACCTTCAACGACGTGTGGTGCTCTGCCAACGGCGCTGACTGGTCGCGCGTGGTCGAACACGCGCCGTGGTCACCGCGCATGTGGTTTGTCCCAATCGTCCATGCGGACCGGCTCTGGATCATTGGCGGCTTCGACAACCGCCACCGCGCGAATTTTGATGATGTGTGGTGGACCGACGACGGCATGAAGTGGGAGCGCCTCGACACGAAGACGAAGTTCTCCCCGCGGCACGAAGTCACGGCCTATGTCCACGACAACGGCCTGTGGGTCGTCGCCGGCAATTCCTGGCCGTTGATGAATGATGTCTGGAAGCTCACGCCGCCGCTTGGACGCAGTGGCCGTTGACGAGCTGGCGAACGCCATGGCGATTAATCTCGCTGCGACGGGCTCAAGCACAGTGCTCGCTCAGATGAAAGACAGCGGAGGATCGCACGAAGACTCAGTTTTCGCCCAACCTTCGCTCAAACTCCTCCGGCGTCAGCCAGTGGGATTTGTCGGCGTCGATAAGCCGATCGGTGACTTCGCGGCGATCGGCCGGGTCGTGGGAGTGGCGCAGTGGCAACGTGCACGAAATGAGTACCGCCTGCTCGCGGTCACCCAGCGAGACACTTCAAGCTTTAACTGCTCAATGCTCATGGCCGTATGGTAGCCCTCGGGTATCATTGTGCCGTGCACCGCCGCTCACATCTTGGGTTGGCCGGGTGAACTGCTTATCCCGCCTCCGCCCTCCGCCCCCCAGTTTGCATTCTGGATTTTGATTTTTTCATTCCCCCCGAAACGCCCGCCAGCTCGGTGCTTGCGCGCTCCCCGCCTTTATCTCATGTTGAAACCATGCTGACGGATGAGCCGACCAGTCCCGAACAGATCGCGGCGTTGCGCGCCATGACCGGCGCGTGTCGGCTGCGGCTGGCCGAACGCCTTTACTGGTCGGCCCGCAAAATGAAAACGGCGGGCGTGCGCAGTCAGCACCCCGACTGGCCGGAACCGCGCGTGGCCGACGCAGTCCGCCGCCTTTTCAGCAATGCCCGAACCTGAATTGTTTCTGTTGTTTGTGCGCCCGCTCAACCGGGCGGGATTGCGCTACGTCGTCAGCGGCAGTGTGGCGGCGATTTTCTACGGCGAACCCCGCCTCACCCATGACGTGGATTTCATCGTCTATCTCAACCCGAATGACATTCAGAAACTCGTCACCGCATTTCCGGTAACGGAATTCTATCTGCCGCCGCTGGAAACGATTCTCGCCGAAACGGCGCGCGCGCAGCGCGGCCATTTCAACCTGATCCACCGCGACACCGGTTTCAAAGCCGATATGTATCCGACCGGGCGCGACGAAATGAACGCCTGGGCCTTTCGGGGCAGACGGCCGGTAGCCTTTGAAGGCGAAACCATCATGCTGGCGCCCCCGGAATATGTCATCGTCCGGAAGCTGGAATACTATCGGGAAGGCCATGCCGAAAAGCATTTGCGCGACATCCGTGCCATGCTTGCTGTTTCCGGCGAACAACTGGATCGGACGCTTTTGAACGAGTGGCTTCAGCGCCGGGGTTTGGAATCCGAATGGCGGCTGGTTTCCGGCGCGTCGGAAAATTCCGCGTCATCTTGAAAGCGAGCGCCTCTTCGGCTCGGCCAGCGGGTAAAACAAACGGTGCCCCCATCCTGTCATGTGACGAGCACGTCGCACCCACGTTCGGCGACGGGGGGCGCCGTTACTCGCTACCGCAACGGCCGCGTTCCGGCTTAGTCTTTGATGAACCCGTGATAAAGACCCATGTAATACGGCAGCAGGAACACGGCCCCGTCCGCGAGTTCATTGCCGTTGCCGCCAGTGTCCAGGCTGAAGGGATTGTGATTCCAGTGATTGAAGAAGCGTTCATCCACGGGAACGACTTTGCCGTTGACCCGGAGGCCCGTGCGTTGAATGCGCCGCACAAATCCGAAGCTGGGCTCGGCGCGCAGCGCCACAATGTCGAGGCGATGGCTGTTACTGTGCCGCCAGTCAAAGCGATCCAATGGAAAGCGCTTCAGGGTATCCACGGAGTCCTCCAGCCAGCCGGGCAAGGTGGGCAATTCGCGCACACCGCGCGGGCCGGCAATTTTCCGGCCCAGCGCGGACGCCGCGTAAGCGAAATTGAAGAACGGGTTCATCTCCGGATACTCCAAGGTCCAATGACTGAAAAAAGCATAGCCCGTAGCCGCCAGTAGTTTTGGGTCATTGCCATACTTCATCAGGTTGTAAAAGGACATGAACGCCATCTCGTCGTCGGATTGGTTGCCGGTGCCGACCCCCTGCTGCGGCTTCCCGATCAGAATGTTTGAGTCCAGCGCGTGTTTCGCGCAGAGCAGTTGGATGAGTTCCCGATAACGAACATCGCCGGTCACGTGTTCCGTGGCGGCAAGGTACGAGAGCAGACTCAATGATCTGATGCCGCGCTCCCCCGCCCAGCGTGGGTCGTGGTTCAACGCATCGGGATTGTAAACACCCCAGCGCGTCGGTGTGCCTTCGTGGTCGATCAGGTTGAAATCGTGTTTCACGATATGGTCCATGAGCGCCCGCAAATGTTCCCGCACCCGCGCTTTCTCCGCTTCAGTCTCGCACACGAGATCATAATAAAGCGGGTAGAAGAAAAAGTGGCCGTCCAATTCGTCCGAACTGGTGTCGCTCTTCCAATACCATTGGCCGTCCTTGCTTTTCGGCCAGCGCGGTTCATAGACCTTCCACATCGGATCACGTTCGTGTTCGCGCTTATCGCTTTCGATCCGGCCAATGTTTGGGTCGCGCCCGCTCGTGGGCAAGATGGTCCGCGCGACGTAGCCGGGCGGCGGGGAATGCTCGCCCCCTTGCGTGACTTCACCGAGCCAGCGCAACGCTTCGAACGCCTTTTGTGCGCGTTTCTTCGCCAACGGATTCTTGGTCGCACCATAGGCGAAACACTCGCCCGCGCCGTACATGCTCGTCCACAACCCATCATTATCGCTGTCGCTCTGCGTGAACTGATTGGTCGTTCCCGGTGGCGCGACGCTGACTTCGAGCACGTATTCCCATGGTGTCCGGCGATGAAAGGCGTCAATCTGGTTCTCGTAGAACGTGGCTTTCTCCGCGAGCGTCATGGGTTTGCGCTCGATGACGCTCAAGCCGGCCGGGGTTGCGAACCAGGCGTGGCCTTCCGGCGTCACGGCAATGTGGCTGACAATATTGTCCGGCAACCAGCGCCGGCCCTCGCGGTATTCCCAGTTTTTCCCGTCGTAACGGATTGCACCCCGGCGCGTGCCGAACCAGACCACGCCGTCCTCCCCCGCCGCCATCGTGGTGAAATCATTGTAGGGCAAGCCTTCCGCCCCGGTGAACAGCGTCCACTCCTTGTCGAGCCGTCCCACGCCTTGAGGCGAAGCGAACCACAACCGCCCTTGGGTGTCATACGCCACGCCGCGCACATTGACCGGCGCCCAACTCCGGCCCGTTTTGTCGGCGGGGAACAAGCGCGTCCAGTGACCTTCGGCCCGTTTTTCGAACAGTCCGGCCGCCGCCCCGACCACGACGCGCGGCCCGATGGCAATCTGGAACACCGCCCGGTTCTCACCCAAAGCGTCGTTGAGGGCCGCCACCGGCTTCAATTGGTTGGCTGTGGTTTCAAACAAGCCCTGGTCGGTGGCCAGGTAAATTGTCTCACCGATACTGATCGCGTTTGCTTTCACTCCCGAGGGCAACGGCGCCATCACGTTCAACTTGTCGCCCTGGAGCGAAAACAGCTGGCCATTCATGACGAACAAAACTCGGTCCTTGCTGACCGCCAAGGCTTCCACAGCCGCCCCGGCACTGCCTTTTGCCACTGTCCACCGACCATCGGCCAACCGGGCCAATCCATTGGTCGTCCCGGCGAGAATGGTCTTTTCATCTGGCACGGCGAGGCAAGTAGCCGCGGTGGCCGGCAGCCCGTCCGCGGTGGTGAACTCCCGGCGCACTTCCTGTTTGAAAGTGCCGACGGTGATCGCGGGTATTTCGGCGGCGTGGGCGGTCAGGCTGGTGAGCAGACCGCAACCGATGGCTTGGAAGAGAAGGTGAATGCGCATGGCTTGAACGCAGTGACAACGGATTGCTTCGGACGCCGCAGCATCGTGGTTTCCGATGAACGTTTCAATTAGAAACGCGGCGGTGATAAACTGCGGTGGCCATGGCTGCCTTTTGGATTTGCGAATCAACTTCCCAGAAACCCTCGCAACCGTCACATTGCAGGCGACGCAGCTCGGGCGACCCAATGCCTGCCCTACCGTTGAATGGCCGAGCGAGGTCAGGATCAGAACGACGATGAAGACCAAGTTGATAACCGGGGTGCTGTTGGGAGCAGTCCTATTTGCCATTACGCTACTAATATGGCAACGACAGCAGATTACCCAGTTGCGGTCGGAAGCCGCCACGCTTCGCGAGCAATCTGATCAAGCCGCCTCGCTACGAGACGACAATCGGCAGTTGGCCGAACAGCTAAAGGCCGCGACGGACGGTGCGCAGGCCGAGCGAAACGATTTGATGCGGCTCCGCGCTCAGGCGGCTCGCCTGCGTCAGGTGGAGCAGGAAAATGCCCAGCTCAAGATCGAGCGCCAGAATTTGGCAAATCGGGCAGTTCAAGCCCAGCTGGCAGTTCCTCCGACCGAACCACCGCCGACGGTGCCGGCATCGAAACCAGCCGTCGACGCGGCCCCGCCGAAGCGGACGGATTTGGGGGTGATAGAACTTTCCGACCGCACGCCGACGCAGTTGGACCTCGGTGCGGGTCAGAATTGCATCATCACCCCAACTGTGCTGGCGGATGGCAGTATCCAGATGGATATCGCCGTGGAAGGGAAGACGGCTGATGGCAATGCGGAGCAATCAACCCTGTCCCGGATCACGGTGCGCCCGGGTCAGCCGTGTGCCATTTCAGTCGGCGATACGTTGATTGCTTTGACACCCAAACTAAAAGCTCAATAACGCCCCCAAGCTCCATGAAGCAACCGATTTGTTGCGCGCTCGCCATTCTGCTGGTCGCTGGCCTCGGGCCGACCAACGCTCAGAACAACAAGCCCACGCTTATTCTCAACGAAGACGACAGCCATTTCTTTGGCTCGCGTTCGGCGGAGCAGATGAACCGCGAAGGGCTGCAGGCGTTCGTGGATCAATACGCGAACACGGCGGTGTCGCACCTTTTTCTTTGCCCCAACGCCATGAAGGCCAGCCATCGCAGCAAAGTCCGGGATGCGATCTGGGAGCTGGGAGAGGGGCAGAAGCCGCCGACGGATGAGTTTGCGAAAAAGTGGTGTGACAACGCCCGGTTGCTGGATCAACGCGGGCTCGATCCCTACGCGGTTTGGATCGCCCGCTGCCGGGAGAAGAAGATTTCGCCGTGGCTGTCCATGCGGATGAACGATGTTCACAACGTGGATGAACCGGACAATTACATCCACAGCTCGTTTTGGCGGAAACATCCCGAATACTGGCGCGTGCCCGGCGGCAATGGGTGGACGGATCGCGCGCTGGATTACGGCATTCCTGAAGTCCGCGAACACGCGATGGCTTACGTCCGCGAACTTCTGGAGCGCTACGATCCCGACGGCCTCGAGCTCGATTGGATGCGCTTTGGCTATCATTTCCGGCCCGGCAAAGAAGCCGAGGGCGTGGTGATCTTAAACCAGTTCATGCGCGACGTGCGCACTTTGACACGGCAATGGTCGGCAAAGCGCGGCCATCCCATCCAGCTTGGCGCGCGCGTGCCAACGCTGCCGGATGCGGCCAGAGGTTTGGGCATGGATGGTGTGACATGGGTTCGTGATGGCTTGGTGGACATGCTCGTGCCAACGCCGTTCTGGGCGACAACGGATTTCGACATCCCGATCGAATTGTGGCGCGAGCGAATCGGCGGCGCGGCGAAAAACATCGTGCTGGCTGCGGGTGCGGAAATCCTCGTGCGACCGTATCCGGCGGCCAAGCCCATCGAGGCCGACCTCACGTCTACTCGTGGCTTCGCCGCCGCCTGCCGGCAGCGCGGCGCGGACAGCATCTACCTTTTCAACTACATGGATCCTGGCCCGATGACTGGCGGCAAGGACGCTTACCGAATGCTCCTGCAGGAAGGATTGAGCCTCGAAACCGTCACCCGGAAATCACGCCGGCATGTGGTCACCTACCGCGACACCGTTGCCCCGGGCATGTCGAGTGACGTGGTGCTGCCGGTGGACGGGTTCAAGGGGGGCACATTCCGAGTTTACATTGGACCGGCGCCACAGCAGGCCGACGCTCTGATTGTCGCCGGTCTTGCTCAAGCCGACGGCCTGGCGGCCAGCAAGTTCGAGATCACGGTCAATGGCAAGAAATGCAGTCCGGAGCCAGACCTTGCCGATTTTTCGCTCTTCTCCGGGGCCACCCGCGCGGTCCAACACCGGTGCCCATCCGATTCCCTTGGCGACGGCTACAACGAAGTCCAGATCAAGCAAGTGCCGGGTGGACCGGAACAGAAAATCGTGTGGGTGGAATTGCGGATTGTGCCAAGGTGAAACTTCAACCAACCAATACCAGTTGGCCGTGTGATCCGGAGGAGCTTTTCGTCGCAGCCACGCCGGCCCACCAAACTTGGTAGGGATGCGCGCGCGTCCCTTAATTGGGTCGTTGCAAATGTGTCAGCCAGTTTTCATCCAGTTCCACGTGTTTGATTGTATAACGTCGAAACGTGTAGGTGATGTGAATCCGCCCGTCGGCGGTCTGGATGACGCAGGGATACGAATACTCCCCGGGGTTTGATTCCAACGCCAAGGGCGGCTCCCAGGTCCTCCCGTCATCAAGGGAGCGGGAGACGCTGAGCGGCGTGCGGTCCGTTTCACTGTCGTTGAAGATCAAGACGAGGTGACCGTTGCGCAAGCGGGTCATGGCAATGCCGGCGTCCGGATTCTTCAGCCCGGTCGCCACTGCCGGATTCCAGTTTCGCCCGCGGTCGCGCGATTCCGATTGCATGATATTCGGCCCCTTGCGCAGCAACGTCAGCAACGAGCCATCGGCGCGTTCAACAACGGTCGGCTGACTGCCGCCGGCCACGGCGCCCAACTGTTCCCAGGTCTGGCCGTGGTCCTTTGTCCCCGCAAAACTGCGGCCCAGCGGCAGCAGGAGTTCGCCGTTGGCCAGCCGGATCGGCACGTTGCGCAAACCTTCGAGCACGCCGCCGAGGAATAGTTCGTCCTTGCTCCAGGTGCGACCGTTATCCGCCGACGTGCGAATCAAAAGCCGGGTCTGCCCCCAACCGCCCCCGCGGCGCAGCGGCCGGGACGCTTCCATTCGCGCCCAGACGATGCAAAGACGATCACTTCCGGCCGGGAACACGACCGCGTTGCCGGGCGGTTGCGCAGAGTCCCGGATTAAAACCTCCGGCGGACTCCAACTCCGCGATCCTCGCTTTTGTCGTGACAGGAACAACGCCTGATCATCCGCCGACTCATAACTCCCGCCGTACCAGACGACGATCAAATCACCGTTCGCCGCCTCTGCGATCGTGGAGCAATGATGCGCCGGCGCGTCGGGGATTTTCTCAAAGATCAACTCGGAGGAAAACGCCACCGAGCCGAAGGGATCAACCACCTCCGGCCGACTCTGCGCCTGGCCGATGGGTATTTCCCGGGCGGCCCCGCGAACTGGTGGTATGGGCTGGCCATTCAGGAACGCCGTCAGCGCCGCGGTCAGACCCGGCCCGTTCGTCCCGCCGACGGCCCCGCGATAAAGCAGCGTGCCGGTGGCGTCCAGCACGCAAGCTTCCGGGGTGACCTGCACGCCGAATTGCCGGGCCGCAGTCTGCTTTGGATCGCGGTAGTGGGGAAACAACAGACCTGCGGATTGCGCGAATTGCCGCACTTCGCCGCCGGTTTCTTCCGTGGTTGGATAAACACCGACGAAGAGAATGCCACGCTGCCGCAGGCTTGAATTCAACTGTTTTAGCACTGGCAACTCTGGCGAGTCCATTCCGGATCGCGCCGACAGGAACACCACGACGGTTGCGCGGCGTTCGGCGTAATTAGTCATTGTCAGCACCCGGTCATCGAGGGTGAGCAGTTCGACCGGCCCGACGCGTTCGCCGATTTCCAGTGCGTGACCGACACTGGCGAATGCGCCGAGCAAAACCAGAAGCCCAGGCAATTTTTTTCTCATAAAGCCATCGGCATGGAGGGGCGGATCATTCGTCGCGCCGGATCAGGGTCTCGTCGGCGCGGTCCGGGCGACCACCCCATAAATCTTCGCGTCCCGCAGGTAAAAGCGCAGCCGCACTTCGCGTCCAGCAAGTTCCTGTTCATCTTTATCGTGCCAACGGAGCGGGAGCGCCCAACCCTCGGTATTCTCGAACAGGCAGTTCGAGCGCTCGTAGCCGGGGATAACCCGATCCTGGGCGTCGCGCAACTCCGCCATGATGTAGGCCTGGCCGGGCGCCTCGTTGGGGCGCCAGCGGGCATCGGCGTTCAAGGCCAACCCGCCGGGCGGCAGTTTGAAAATTGGCGAGGAGAACTCACCGTTGGCCCGGCAGGTGGCGTAGAACAAGCGGTCGGCCGGCAGGCTGGCGCATTTGCCCTCGCGTTCGTAAAAGCGCAGCATTCCATTCCTCACCAACGGTCCCTGGAGGGGAGACCAAATCGACTTTTCGGTGACATCGCGCTGACGGAACGGCCGCTGCCAGTTGAGTCCATCCCGGCTCACCGACCACTCACTCAAATAGCGCGGGCCGTGCTTGCTGGTGGCCCGGCGGGAATTCGCCTCCGCCGGCGGCGGCATGTAATCCACCATCAGCATGACGTGCCGGCCTTGATGTGGAAATGCGACCACGCGGTAAAACTCCAGGTCCGCTGGATCCTCCGCGTCGGGTTTCCAGAGTTTTTCGCCTTTGAGGAAGGGTGGGTAATAGGGCTCCCAGGTCACGCCATCGGTCGAGACGCGAAAAGACAGCACGCGCCGCCAGTTTCCGATGTTGTCCGAATACCGCTTGGCGAACGGCTCCAAGGTCGTTTGGAAGTTCAGAAACCGGGCCCGCGGCGCATCCCACGTCACGCACATGGCGTCGTGATCGCTGTACGCGCGGTTCGTTAACTCACGCCATTCCCTGCCGGTCTGGCTGTGGAAAACGTGCAGCGCACCCGGCGACCAGGTGAAGCAGAAAAGGGCGCCGTCGGTGGGCCGCCGGACGAGGTTGGCGAAACCCTGCCAGTCCTGGTTGGTCCGGACAAAAACGGTCTCGGGGTCGGTAAACGTGAGGCCATCGACGGTGGCGGCGCGCACGATGGCGATGGCGCGGTTGGACTTTTCGGACCAGTTGAGCAATTGCCAGCCGTAAATCCAGGCGCTGCCGTCGCCGCGCGGCGCTTCGCACCCGTAAAGCATGCTTGGGTAACCCGTGACCCCGGTTTCCACTTCCAGCGGATGCGCATCAAACTCAATCCGGCCAAAGGCATTCGTGATATCGTCGGCCGTCCAGAAGAGGAACGGCAGGGCCGCCGGCTGTGCCAGGGCGGAAACCATCGGAATGACCAGGCTGATCAGCAGACCCCCCCATTGAGCCCGTGGATTTCTCCGCCGGCCGTTCCGTGACTTCAAACTGGTGGTGCGGCATTGCATGGCTCATTTCACTCCGGCCCACATTCCGGCGCAAGCGGGAAGCGGCCGGAACGCAGTCCGGCAATGAAGCGCTCCTGGACTGCACCCAAATCCACCCACCGTTCGCTACCGGGTGCATCCCGCCGCTCCCGCCCGTTGCGAAACGGGGTCTCAGTGGCTCACCGGCGCCGGGCTCATGATGAACTTCAAAACTCCACCTCCTTCAATTTCCCCATGCCGAAGCCACGTGCGATCGAGCGGCACGTCGTTCAATTTCACCTGGCGCACGTAAGGATGGTCCGGCGCGTAATTCTCCGCGACGATGACGAGTGGCTGGTGCTTCAACTTCACTTCCGCCCGTTCGAACAGGGGCGCACCCAGTTGATACCGGTCGGAACCGGCCTCCGGATAAAAGCCCAGCGCGCTCAAGACATACCAAGCCGAGAGCGTCCCGCCATCGTCGTTGCCGTCCAGCCCGGCGTATCCGTCACCGTACTTGTGCGTCAGGATCCAACGCACCCACTTTTGCGTCAGGTCCGGCCGCCCCGCGTCGTTGAAAAGATAGGCCGCGTGAATGTCCGGTTGGTTGCCGTGCCAGTAGTACGAGCCGGGCGTCCACGCGCCCATCGCCGGATCCGATTTCGCAAAGAAGTCGTTGAGTTCCTCGACGAAATAATCCCGGCTCTTGAACAACGAGATCATTCCGTCGGCATCATACGGTGCCGCCCAACGCCATTGCAGCGCGCTGCCTTCGACATAGTCTTTCGTGTACTTGCCCCCGCGATCCATATACGTCAGGAGCAACGGCTTGAAGGGTTCGACGAAGGTGCCCTGGGCGTCACGGGGCTGAAAGTAATGGGTGTTGGGATTCCAAAGATTCCGGTAGAACTGCGAGTGCTCCCGGAACAGCGCGGCGTCTTCGTGTTTGCCGAGCGACCCGGCGAGAAGGGAAATCGCCTGATCCGCCCAGCCGAACTCCATCGTGCGGGAGACGGATTCGTCCATCAGCCCGGCGGGGCAGTAACGGTATTTCAGATAATGCTCCACGCCTTCCCGGCCGGAAAAGGCCGCGCCCGGCGGCGTCGGCCCGAGCGCCGTCTGGCGCATCGCCTGATACGCTTTTTCAATGTCGAAATCCCGAATCCCTTTCAGATACGTTTCGGCGATCACGATGTCGGCCGGGGTGCCCAGCATCGAGTTCGAATAGCCATTTCCGGACGGCCAGCGCGGCAGCCAGCCGCCTTGCTCCAGCATCTTGATTAGCGACACCACCATGTCGCGTTGATCCTTGGGTGCAATCAACGCGTAGAGCGGATGAACGGTGCGAAAGGTGTCCCAGAGGGAAAGGTCCGTGAAGTACTGAAAACCGTCGGTTGGGTGAACCTTCCGGTCAAAGCCCAGATACTCGCCATTCGCATCGTTGAACACCGTGGGCATTTGAAACACGCGATAAAGGGCGGTGTAGAAAATCCGTTTTTGATTATCGGTGCCGCCCTGGATTTGGATCAATGACAGTTTTTCCTCCCACGCGCGTTGGGCCTCGGCCAGCACCGCCTCGAAATCTTTGACCCCGGCTTCCGCGACCAGGTTGGCTCGCGCGTTTGCGATGCTCACATGGGAAAGCGCCAGTTTGAGCGTGACGCTCTGCGGCTGGTTCGTGGCTGCAAATGCCAGATCCACCCCAAGGCCTTCGCCTTCGGCTGTCGTTTGGCCGGGAAAAACCTTCTCGCTTTGCCACGTGGTGAACGAGGTGAACGGCTGGTTGAACCGGGCGACAAAGTACACCTTGATCCCGCCATAGCGTCCCGCGAATGTGCCAAACGTCCGCACCGAACCCTCCACCTCATTCGCCTCGGGCCGGACTTGCAACCTGCCTTCGCGGCTTTTGCGACCACCAAGGGCATTCATGACGTCGAGGAAGAGGTGTGGCGATGCGCCCGGGCTGAACGTGTACCGATGCAGGCCCACACGGGGAGTGGCGGTGAGTTCAACCAAGGTTCGGATGGCGGGAAGCTTAACCGCATAGTATCCGGGCGAGGCAAGTTCCTCGCGGTGGGAGAACCTGGTGGTTTGGCCCTTGCGGTAGAATTTGGGCTGAAGCGATTCCGTCGCCGGCACCACGAGGAAATGCCCGCCGTCAGTCGCGCCCGTGCCATTCAAACGCGTGTGACTGAACCCCAACAGCTGATCATCGCCATAGTAGTAGCCCGAAGTATTCAGGGCCCGGGCCCGAATCAACATGGAGGCGGTCTCCGGTCCGAGGCGGACCATCCCAAACGGCACCATGGCGCCCGGAAAGTTGTGACCGCAGACCCACGGCCAGCCACCCGTGCCGATGAACGGATTGACCCAGCGCCCGAGTGCCCCCGGCTGGACCGCGGTCTGCAACTGGCCGGGTTTCGCGCTGACGATGCGGTGGTAATTGAAAACCAAAGCGCCAACAAACGCCGCAACGGCGAGTCCAACCACCAGGATCAATCCGAGTGCAAGCTTCAGCATTCGCCGCCACCCTGGAGTTCTTCGCGGAGTTTGCTTCCGGTCGGGTGGGCCGGGGGCTGCAGGATCGAAATCGTTCATGGTTGCGGTTTCAGGTTAAAACGGATTGCGGTTTTGGAAACACCAAAGCGATCCGGGTCCTGGCGTCGGCTCGCCTCGCATTTCCGGATTCCGGGCGGTGTCCCTGAAATTACTGATTGACGCCGGCGCCAGAAAAGGGAGCATAAAATCAAGCTATACTGCGATCGAAACGTGAACGCGTCCCATCACCAACCGAGGCTGGAGGATCGCTTCCTCACGCGGCGGGATTTTTTATCCCGCTGCGGCATGGGCTTCGGCATGCTGGGTTTGGCGAACCTGCTCGGCCCTGAAATGTCCGGCCCCGCCCGGGCCGCGGAGGCGGTGAGCGGCAATTCCCCGCTGGCGCCGAAGGCTTGTGCGGCTGGGGTAGCGAATGCAAGATTCCGGAATTCGGCGGCATGACGGAAGGCGCAAGGCAGGGCCGGACGCTGTCTTGATAGGCTTGGAAAGTTCGAGAGGTTCGCGATGATCCAGTT
>CAZIJO010000015.1:42245-44804 GCA_964539515.1 uncultured Bifidobacterium sp.
CCGCACTTTCCCGGGACGGCGAAACGCGTCATCCATATTTTTGCCAACGGCGGCCCCTCGCACGTGGACACGTTCGACCCCAAACCCATGCTCGCCAAGTTGCACGGCCAGCAGTTGCCGATGAGCAATCTGCCGACCGAACGCCGCACGGGTGCGGCCTTTCAATCGCCGTTCAAGTTCAAGCGCTGTGGTCGGAGCGGGATCGAGGTGAGTGAACTGTTTCCCCACGTGGGGGAGTGCATTGACGACATCGCGGTGATTCGTTCCATGCGCGCGGAAGTGCCGAATCACGAGCCGTCGTTGTTGCTTATGAATTGCGGCGAAGCCCGGCTGCCGCGTCCGAGCATGGGCTCGTGGGTCAGTTATGGGTTGGGTTCGGTAAACCAAAACCTGCCCGGCTTTATCACGATGTGCCCGGGGGGCTATCCGATTCAAGAATCGCAGAACTGGCAATGCGCTTTTCTCCCCGGCATTTTCCAGGGCACGTACATCAATACCAAGCACAAGGAGATCGAAAAGCTGGTCGAGCACATCCAGAACAAGTTCGTTTCGTCCGAAGAACAACGCCAGCAACTGGACCTGTTGCGCCAGCTTAACGAACAGCACGCCCGCCGGCGCGCACAGGATGCCCAGCTGGAAGCCCGCATCCAGTCCTTCGAACTGGCGTATCGCATGCAGATGGATGCGACCGATGCCTTTGACATTTCGCGGGAGCCGGAAAGCATTCGCCAGCTCTACGGCGACGGAACGCAAGCGCGGCAACTGCTGATCGCGCGCCGGCTGCTGGAGCGGGGCGTTCGCTTCGTCCAAATCTGGCATGGTGACGGCCAACCTTGGGACCATCACGACGATCTGGAAGAAGGGCATCGCAAACTGGCCCGGGAATCGGATCAACCCATCGGCGCGCTGCTGAAGGATCTCAAACAGCGCGGCATGTTGGAAGACACTTTGGTGATCTGGGGCGGTGAGTTTGGGCGCACGCCAACGGTGGAACTCCCGACGCCCGGGGCGAATGCGGGCAAGATCAACGGGCGCGATCACAATCATCACGGGTTCACCATGTGGCTGGCGGGCGGCGGCGTGCGCGGCGGCTACGTCCACGGCGCGACCGATGAGTTCGGTTTCAAGGCGGTCGAGAAGCCGGTTCATGTTCACGACCTCCATGCCACGATTCTCCAGCTCCTGGGGTTCGACCACACGAAACTCACGTTCCGCCACGCCGGCCGCGATTTTCGGCTGACCGACGTGCATGGCAATGTTGTGCAAGAGCTGATTGCGTGAAGTGAGGGGAGTAAACATCCAACCACCAACATCGAACATCGAACGTCCAATGGTCCACTGCGCACCGCCCCGATGGAGGTTGAGCGTTGGGTGTTGGATGTCGGATGTTTTTTCCATCAGAAACTCTCCATCTACACGGGACGAGCAAAGGCATGCATGGATTAACGCCCCCCCGCACCCAGACCCTCTCCCCGGGGAGAGGGAAAAGCAATTCATGTCTCTGGCATGTTGGAAAATTTCACGCGGTATCGCCGCACGTTTGTCGCTCGATCGGGGAGGCCCGCGATGACCCAAAGCACCCGCATCACCTGTGGGCGGCAAGAAATTCTCCCTCTCCTTGGGGGAGAGGGCTGGGGTGAGGGCGGATGTTCCACAAATCTCCTTACGAGCATTTGGCAAACTGGCGCTCGGCATTTTATTGGAATGTGGTACTTGATGTTTGGGGTTTCGCTCCTGGCCGCCGAACCAACGGCCGAGCAAATCGATTTCTTCGAGAACAAAATCCGGCCCGTGCTCGTTGACCATTGCTATGCCTGTCACAGCGACAAGGCGGAGAAGGTCAAGGGCGGACTGCGGCTCGACAACCGTGAGGCGTTGCTCAAAGGAGGCGCTTCCGGCCCCGTGATCGTCCCGGGTGACGCGGAAGCCAGCCCGTTGATCAAGGCGGTCCGTTATGCCGACCCGGAACTGCAAATGCCGCCCAAGGACAAAAAGCTTTCCGCCGAACAAATCGCGGCGCTGGAAGCCTGGGTCAAAATGGGCGCGCCCGACCCACGCACCGCCCCCGGGCCGCGCTCCCTCACCGACATCGCCGAAGCCCGCGCGCATCATTGGGCGTTTCAGCCGGTGACCAATCCCGTGCCGCCGAAGGTGAAGAAACCGCGCTGGGTGCAAACTCCGGTTGATGCTTTCGTGCTGGCCAAGCTGGAGCAGCAAAAACTCAAACCCGCGCCCCCGGCGGATCGGCGGACGCTCATCCGCCGGATTACTTATGATTTGATCGGGCTGCCGCCGACCCCGGCGGAAGTCGAGGCATTCGAGAGAGACCAACGGCCCGGCGCTTACGCGGAACTGGTGGAGCGACTGCTGGCGTCGCCGCACTACGGCGAACGCTGGGGGCGCTACTGGTTGGACGTGGCCCGGTATGCGGACACCAAGGGTTACCTGGCCGGCGGTGAAGAGCGGCGCTACCCGTTCTCCTACACGTACCGCGATTATGTCGTGCGCGCCTTCAACGAGGACAAACCTTACGACCAGTTCCTGATCGAACAAGTCGCC
>CAZIJO010000016.1:0-9251 GCA_964539515.1 uncultured Bifidobacterium sp.
GAAGTGCCATGGCTGAATGGCACGGAAGCAGACCTCAACGGGTCTTGGTATCGTCCACTTGAGCGCGTTCAGCTCAGTGTTCAGTGTTCCAGCGCGCCACCGAAAGAGCTGTTCATCACATACCCCGCTGCGTCCTTCAGCAATCGCGCCCCAATCCATGTTATTCTCGACATTTTTCACCCCGGATGGATTCAAGGATTCTGGTCTTTCCCGGCAGCAGGGCTTTGTGGGGAATTCTTCACGGGCCAAAACAGCCGGAGTTTGGTGGCCGCGGAGATATAGCAGCGGACCCGCTGTTCGCGCCGGCGCACAAAATCGGCCCGCAGGCATTGCGTGATCCGATTCTTTCGCTCATCACTTTTGGCGCGTTGCGCCAACTTTGGCGCCGTCCAATCCAATTTGTCCCGTCCGGCGATTCACATGCGCAGATGGTCGATGGCCATGATATGAACCAGATTGGCGAGATGCTCCGGCCAGTAAGTGATGGTCCATTCACCAAAACGCCGGACTTGAAGCGTCCGTCCGACGTGGTCGTGCTGCAGAGTGTCACCCGGCAGGAACGGATTCTCAGTCAACTCGGTAAAGCTGCGCAGGAGTTTCTCGCGTTGTCGTTTCGTGACCACCGCGAACACGGCAAGCACGGCGGCGTCCACCGTGTATTTGTAAGGCGGGATCACCGGCCTTCGGCGGAAAGTTTGTCATGCAGCTGCTGCAATTCCGCCGGGGAGTGGCCGTAACCCGCCAGGCTGCGGTCCAGGCGGCGGCCAAGTTCGGCCTGCCATTCAGGATCGTCCTTCCGGCTGCGCCAGCGGAGGTACTCCGCCAATTCGAGCCGTTGATCGGTGGTCAGCTCGTCAACCGCCTGCTTCAGTTCAGCGACACTCATCACCGCTAATTACGCAGAAAACCTTTCATTCTGCAACCGCGCAATTGGGCGCGCAATTGGGCGCTGAAAAGCTAAGCGGTCGCCCATTGGTTTTGTTCATCCATGCGCGGGCGATGGATGGTGCGGGTGTCCGCGGCCTTGACGCGACGGCAAAAGAAACCCACCGGCGCCAAGGCCCGCCGGATAGCGGACTGGGCAATGCGGAATGTCGCGGCCGGATGCGTCTGCTTCCGCTGGCAGCGCATTTCACTCATCACTCACCCCATGGCCCATCAAGTGTTCAGCGCCTTGAGCGCCTTCTTCGGATCCTTCACGCGCAGGACCAGCAGCCCCTTCTTCGCCTTCGGCGGGGTGGCACAGTAGGCGTATTCGATGTTAACTTTCGCGGCGGAGAGCTTGTGTGCGATGCGGGCGAGCGAGCCGGATTTGTTGTCACCCTCGATCACCACCACGTCGTCTTCCACGACCAAAGTGCCATGCGCCTCGAAGATTTCCTGCGCCTGGCGGTAATCGCTCACAACCATGCGAATGACCGTGTGGTCAATCGTGTCGCTGGTCGAGATGGCGTAAATGTTGATCCTAGCCTCCGCCAGCGCGTCGCAGACGCGGGCGAGGGTGCCGGGGCGGTTATCGAGAAAAATGGCGAGTTGTTTGGTGATTTGCATAAGTGTTTGCTCCATTTACGTTGCTCAGTCACCTAGCGCCGATTCGCATAGCGATCCGGGGCGCAGCCCTTTGTTGAACGCCGCGAGAGAGAAGGCAACTGCCGCCTGCTTCGTCATTGAGGAACAATCTCGTCCGATCGAAGTAAAGATTCAAGTCGCTTGCGTGAATTGTCGCGCGACCCCACTGGGCTGCCGACAGGTACACCCTGGGTGGCTTCCGGGATTTTTGTTTTTCCTCCCAGCAAGGCGGGGCGGGATAAAATCCATGGGCTGAAACGACCAGAGGTTTGGGGCCGCAGCGATATAGCGGTGGACCAACTGCTCACCCCGGCGCACAAACTCGGCCCGCAGCGGTTGCGCAGCGAAGTGGCATTCCCCGGCATCAGTAAACTCGTCCAAAGCTGCGAGCAGAACGTTCATATCCTGAACCTCGCCCATGAGCGCCTGGTAGCGGCGCATGGCCGCCCGATGTTTGTCCGTCACCGCAGGCAGCAGCGGCGACAGGGCCTCCACCATGTAGCGAAAGCGTTTGAACGCGATGCGCGTGCGGTGAATGGTTCGCGTGTCCGCCGCCCGGACGCGGCGGCACCGGCGGCTTACTTCCACAAAAGCGAGCCGGATGGCGGATTGCGCGATGCGGAAAGCTTCTTCCGGAGTCGTATGTTTCCGCTGGCAGCGCAATTCACGTTCAAAGGCGGCGATCCGTTTGCCGACACGGCGGGTCTTGATCTGTTTAACGGCCTTCCGGGCCTCGCGGATGAAGCGGGTTTCGCGCTGGCATAACCAGGCATGGAAGGCATGGGCGGCGGGAAAAGCGCGCCGCACCGGCTTCACGAACGCCATTTGCACCTGGGTGTCGCGCAAGTTGTCGAAGGCGTCGAGATGTTTCTTCAATGCCCGCCGGGGCTTTTTGAGTTCGCGCTCGGGAATAAAAGCGGCCAACAACTCCAAGGTGGCCTGCAAACGCCGTGTCTCGATGCGCGAATCATGCACGGCCGCCGCGGAAAATTTTTGCTGGCAACGCTGCAGCCGTTTGCGATACCGCCGCCATTGCCGGGGCAACGTTGCTGCCAAATGCCGCAACACGTCGGGTGGACCGTGGAGAACCGCTTGGGCGCAGTCCGCTGAAAATAAACCTCGCACCCGCGACGGGCAGCCTTCGACCCGCAGTCCCGCAGGGATTTTCATTTTGGCGCGGCAGCGTGTGGCGGACGCGCGACCTCCACGCGCGGATACCGGGTCGTGCTTTTCAGTGCGGCCCCGTGGGCGTTCGGATCGGAGACCGCCAGCGCCATGAATTCGGTCTGACTGCGGCGCACCAAGTCCGGGCCGGCACGCACGGCACGATGATACGAACCGTCGGCGAACAGGACCCGCGCCTTGGTGTTGTCGGCCAGCGGGAGGGCAAGGATTTCATGGATGACGCGATCGCGCAACAATCCGTCCACGATGGGGAAAACGGTCTCAATCCGGCGAAAAAAATTGCGGGGCAGCCAGTCGGCACTGCCCAGGAACACTTCGGGCTGGCAGGCGTTCTCGAAATAATAAACGCGCGAGTGTTCGAGAAACCGATCCACAATGCTGCGGACGGTGATGTTCTCGCTGACGCCCGGCACGCCCGGGCGGAGGCAGCAAACGCCGCGCACGATCAGGTCGATCTTCACACCCGCGGACGAGGCGCGGTACAAGGCTTCAATGATCTCCTGCTCCGCCAGTGAATTGACCCGGGCGATAATGCGTGCCGGCGCACCGAGCCGGGCGTTGCTGGCTTCGCGTTCGATGAGCTCGAGCAGCCGTCGGTGCAGGTCGAACGGCGCCACGACGAGCTGGCGCATCCCGTGGAACTGGCAGATGCCGGTGAGCAGATTGAACAGGTTGGTGGCGTCCTCGCCAAAATCCGGACGGCACGTCAACAAACCGAGGTCGGTGTAAAGCCGCGCGGTCGTCGGGTTGTAATTGCCGGTGGCCAGATGGACGTAGCGGCGGATTTCGACCCCTTCCCGCCGGACTACCAACGTGAGCTTTGCATGCAACTTGTAACCAACCAGGCCGTACACCACATGCACGCCGTTCTCTTCCAACCGCCGGGCCCATTGGATGTTGTTCGCCTCGTCGAACCGGGCCCGCAATTCCACCACCGCTGTCACCTGCTTCCCGTTTTTGACGGCATCCATCAGTGCGCCGATGACACGCTCGTCCCCGCCGGTGCGATAAAGGGTCATTTTAATGGCCAGCACGTCGCGATCCTGCGCCGCTGTCTCCAAAAAACGCACCACGCTGTCGAAATGTTCGTAGGGATGATGCAGCAAGATGTCCCGCTCCCGGATCGCGGCAAATACATCGTCCCGTCCACGCAAAGCCAGCGGCAGCGGGGCCATGAACAGTGGATCCCGTAGCTCGGGAGAATGATCGCCCTGATACAGCATCATCAGCCGGGTGGGATTCAATGGGCCGTCAATGAGATACAAGTCGTCGGGGGCCAACCGTAAGGTCTTCAGCAGGGCGTCGCGAATGGCAACCGGGCAGCGATGATCCACCTCCAACCGCACTGCATCGCCGCGCCGGCGGTTGTGCAGCTCCGCTTCGACGGCTTTGAGCAGATTGCTCTCCTCTTCCTCGTCAATATAGAGCTCGCTGTTGCGCGTTACCCGAAACGACCACCAGCCCAGGATGGTTGTGCCTGGGAAAATGTCGGCGAGGAAATGTCCAATCAGGTCGCCGAGAAAAACATAGTCGCGCCAGCCGTCCTGGCGGGGCAGTTGCACGAGGCGCGGGAGGATGGCCGGCAACTGCACCACCGCCATGTGCTTGAGGGTCTCCCCGTTTTTCCGCATCTCCAGCCGCACAATGAGATTAAGTGACTTGTTGAGCAGTTGCGGAAACGGATGGGCGGGGTCAATGGCCAGCGGGGTGAGGACCGGCCGCACTTGTTGCCAGTAAAACACTTCGAGCCAGGCCTGGTCCGCCCGTCCCAACTCCGCCATGGGGAGCATCCGGATGCGGTGTTCAGCCAGCGCCGGCTGCAATTCCTCCCGCCAGCAGGCGTATTGGGCGGCGATCATCTGCCGGACGCGGCGAATGACCGCCCGCAGGGTTTCCGAAGGGGTCAAGCCGTCGAGGCTGCGCTCCGCCTGACCACTCTCAATTTCCTGCTTCAAGCGCGCCACGCGAACTTCGAAGAACTCATCGAGGTTTGAACTCACGATGGTGAAAAACTTGAGTCGTTCGAGCAATGGATTGGTATCATCCTGCGCCTCGTCAAGGACGCGCTGATTAAATTCCAACCAACTCAACTCGCGATTGAGAAAGTGCTTGGGGCTGAATGATGTTTCTTTTCCTGCGCTTGCCATCCGGAATTGAAGAATGAACCAAATCGGCGGTTGCTGAAAGCCCGAAAAGGTTACAATGCAGTTACTCACTGTTCACCGGCAAGTCGGCCAACTTTGCAAACCGGGGCAACACGAACAGGTGTGCCCCGTCAATGCCCCGTCGATATTGAGCATTGTTAAGCTAACGGGCCGACGGTCAGTCAGAAAGGCCGGTGAATAACCTGTGGGCAACCAGATGCCAGAACGGTTACACGGCGCGGCGACGCCGCTTCCGGAACGAGGGTTTGGGGCCAGGTCATTGGGGCAGAACGAGCTGACCGCCCAGCTTCTTGTCTGAAACAATGCACTTGTCGACGACCTGGCCGGCCTTCGGTGTTAGCCGCTAGCCGGAACAGAGACCTTTACCCGATATTGGCCTCGCGAATTTCGGTGATTCAGCCCGACCAGTCCCGCCAACTTCATCCAGCGGTTGCGAATTAGAGACCAGGCCACAAGCCGACGGTCGAACAACGCCGCAGTCACTGGGATTGTAACATTTCGGTGACGATGCATATCGCTTTTGACTTGGCAGCGTCATTCCGTGCAACAATGGAGGGATGAATCGAGTAATACTGCTGTTGCTCTGCGCGGCGGGTTTCGGTGGCTGTGCCACTGGCAACCAGTCACGCTATGATGAGTTTGAAAAAGTCAAAGTGGACCAGATGGTGGGAAATAATGTCCGAGGAAACATCACCGTTTTTGAGAAGACCATCGTCTGTCTGAACGCTATGCGCGAAACCCGCTGGCTGGGACCAATCACCAACCAGACCGTTAACTACACTACCAACCACCTCGTGACTTCGGTGACAAACCTTACGGTCAGCTCGTCAGCCAATCAGCAAATCGCCTCGGCGACCAATGCAATGGCCGCACCACCCGCCACCTCCGTCCCGGAGGCGACCAGAGGAGAAACCAACCAAAGCGCCGCGCCGTCCAGCAGTGCGAACATTGCAGCCGCGACCGGGGAAACAATTTCCACCTCCAGCAACGAGTCGGTCACGGCCAGTCCGAATCAGAAGGTGACCGCCGGCACGGTGCAGACCGTACGAACGCTGAACAACCAGGTGACGGTCACCACGAACAGCCTTGCCATCACCAGCGGCACGAACCAGATCATCACCGTCGAAACCAACTACGTCATCACCACGCTGACCAACCAGAGCCTCCAGCCGGTCACCAACGTCACGGTGATCAGCCCGGAACTGCCGCAGGCGGATTACTATTTCTTTACGGAGGTCACGCCGCCCCCGGATTTCACTCTGCAACCAGGCGAATCATTGGTGTTGTTGATCGATGGCGACCGGCACGCCTTCGCGCCGGTCACCCCGCGCTCCGGCTGGACTTCCCGCCGCGGATTCCTCACCACATTCTACAAAGTACCGCCGGACGTGCTTATCAGCGTGGCAAACGCCGAGGAGGTCAAGCTCCGCATCAAAGGCAGCAACCTGACTATCGAACGCCAGCTAAGCCGCAGTTCCCGCGAGAACATTCGTGAATTCCTCCTGCAGCATTTCGGCGCAGCCTCCCCGATTCATAATCCTGCCGACAAGGATTCTGGAGCCGCCCCCAGCCAGATTGCCCAACGGCCGATATGAAAAAACTCAGTTTGCCCGTTCTCATCCTGCTGGCCGTGGTTTGTCTCGTTGCCCTCAGCAACTGGCGCAACGCGCGCAGCAGCCTGCAAACGACCAACACCGACCTGCTTTCCACTTCCAACAAGCTGGCCGAAATCACAGCCCAGCTCGCCACCAAGGCCGCCGCGGTTGAAACCCTGCGGATCACCCAGAATCTCCACGCCGATGATTTGACTACGCTCTCCAACCGCCTCGGCACGCTGGCCGCCGAACTTGAGAAAGCCCGGACCATCAACCGGCAAACCAGCGAAGAGGTGCGGCAGCGGGAATCGGACCTTGCCATTTCCCGCGGAGAAACCAGGAAACTTCAGCGGGTTGCCGAGGACTTGCGCGCCGAGACGGTGACCTTACAGGCGCAGCTGGTCGAGGCTGAAACCAAAATCAAATTGGAGAAGGAGCATGGGGAAGCCCTTACCGGCACCATCAACGAACTTCAATCCGAAAAGGCCAGATTCATCCAGCATTGGAACGACCCCGCAAGCCTGCGCGCACAGTTGACCGTGGTCGACCAGGCTAGGGCCGTAAGCGCTGGGATCCGGAGCGCCGCGAAGTCAAACAAGCTTGCCCTGCAGGCGGATGGCAGCGTGACTAATGTTCCATTCGTGTTCAAGGTAGTTCCCGGGCCAAGCACACCCCCAAGGTAAGGCCGGTTCGAAATCGGCCGCCACGAGGCTAAGTCCAGGAGGTTTGACCGTGCGGTCTAGCACGGACCAGGGAGACAGAGCTACCCAGTTCTGTGCTGGTCACGTCGGAGCATGGCACTGCAGAATTGGGCGGTAGATTTTGGAGGCAACCATCAACGGCTCGTGCGTGCAGTCGCCTCCCGGATTTCCATTAGTTTCCCGGATTTTTCGTGGTTAGTTCCTTGAGCAGCGCTTCGAGCCGACCAAAGTCCAACGGCTTGGGAAGAAACTCCTGCGCCCCGGCCAGGTCGGCGGAGAAGCGGGTCGCATCGCTGGACATGGCACTCACCATTATGATTGGGATCTGCCGGGTGGAACTTTGCCGGCGGAGAATCTCACAGAGGGTTAAGCCGTCGAAGTCGGGAAGCGCCAAATCCAGGAGGATGACATCCGGCGCGTGGTGCCAGACCTGGTTAAGCGCGTCCGTGCCGTTGGTGGCCGACAAGAGGATGTATGCGGGATTGGGCAGGCGATGGCGCACCAACTCGATAAAGTCCAACTCATCATCCACAACCAGAACCTTTTTTGTCATGCCCCATTCTCCCCGCTGTCGCCACGGGCGACAACTACAGCAACGTAAAGCTTGGGCGACGATTGGGTGACAGCCGCCGCGGGGCGGGAATGACTTCCCGATTGAAAGCATGTGGATCGTCTGAGTCGCCACCGGCTTTGCCGACTGCGGAGTTTCTGATCACAGAGAAAGCCTGGCGTCGCAAAAAGTAACATTTGGATGCTTGCCTTTTGTCCCGCCCCCGGCAACATCGCCCATATTCGCCGAGACCCAGTTCGACGTTTGATATCGGTCGTCAAGGCGACGAGCCTGCGAGCCAGTAAGGATAAGCCATGAAAAACAAATCTGCCGCCCCAGCCCTCCAAAAACGAACGCCAGCGGAACTCCGCGCGACTAAAGCCGCCCAAGGGCAGGCCGCCCGTCTCGCCGCGCAGATCACCGCGCGGGAAGCGGCGGCCGCCGAGAAACGCGCCCAAGGGGCAAAGACAAAATTTAAAAGCGCAAAGAAAGCTTGGAAGCAGGCACGCAAAGCCGCGAAACGCGCAGCGAAACGGGCGAAACAGGCCCGCGAACAACTCGCGGCACTGGCAAAGAAACTGAAACCGGCCAAGAAGAAAGCCGCCACTCGGCGCCAGCCTCGAAAAGCCAAACCGTTGGTACAACCGACGCCAAAACGGGAATCTGGGCGGGTCAGCAATACCTCGGCCCTGACTCCGGCCGCGTCGGCTTCATCCCCCAGCGCGCCGGTGTCTCCGACAGCACCGAGTGCCTCCGTGGACTCGTCGGTTACTTGACAAACCACGAAAAGCGTTACCCGCGAGCCGCCAGCTATGAGGGGAAGCCAGAGGCAATCCCGGCTTCAGTTGGCCGGTATAGAAATGCGAAGGTGATTCTCCGTTGCTTCGCACCCGTTTTCCTGGTCAAAGGTGTAAGCTCGACGCTTGCATCATGATTGCAGCCTCCCCGTCCCGGAATAAAGAAAAGACGGGGAAATCGTTGCCGATCCCCCCGTCACATTCGGGCCGTAGATTTTACTGTGCGCTGACGCGGAAAAAGTTCACCCCCGTCGCAGGCACCGTGAAGCTGAGCGAGCTGCCGGTACCCGCCTGCGAATTGGACGGGGTCACGTTCGTGGCTGGATTCCAAGTCGCCGGGCTGAGGCCGCCCGTGGATTCCAGCGTGTAGGTGTATCCCACCTGCGAGGGACAGGTGATATTCACGTTTGCGCCACTAACCGTAAGCGCCAGGGTCGGGGCCGCTGCCCCGGCGGCCACGGTCGCATCCACCTCAATCGTGGTGTCCCACGGCAGGAAGCCGTAGGCATCCAGGGCGGTCCAGTTGAACGCCCAAAGGTTTTTGTTGAACGCACCCTTGAATTGGACGCGTTGGAAAAACCCATCGCCAGGCGGTACGATACTTGTCATTTGCGCCGGACTCACCGGCGTGATCCGCGGATCCAGGAGTTGGTTGGGGTCGCGGCTGATGCTGACCAGCAGCGGGTTGA
>CAZIJO010000016.1:9351-44038 GCA_964539515.1 uncultured Bifidobacterium sp.
ACATTCTCCTGAATCGCAAACCAGAACTGATTCCTGCCCCGGTAACCCTGGTCGGTGTCGAAGGCATCGTCGTCGTTGAACGCGCTCACCAGATACTTCGTGTTGACGGTCCCCCCGAAAAACTCGAACCCGTCGTCGGCGATCGCGTAGGCTTCCACGTGGTCAATCGTCGTCCCGCTGCCCAGCGCGCACATGGACAAACCGTTGAGTTCCTTGTTCCCGGTGATGACGTAGCCCCCATGCCGGATCGACACGTATTGTATCTCGCCGGAGTTATCCGTGTCATTGGTCCCGCCAAACCGATAGACACGCTGACCATTGATCGCATTATCCGCCAGGCCTTCAAACACGTCATACTTGAAACTGTTCGTCGCGTCGTTCCCCGCCGCGCTGGACGAGGTGTTGAGCACCGCCTGCCCCATGATCACCACCCCGCCCCACAGCCCCCGTTCATAAATCCCAACGTCCCCCGGGTCGGTCGTGTCATCAAACTCCGACGTGAAGATGATCGGCTGTGTGGGCGTGCCCACGGCGCGAAGCTTCGCCCCCGCCGTGACAAACAACGCGCTGGTCTGGTCGGCATTCGTCAAGTTGCCCTGCGACACCCCCTTGATCACCGTCCCCGGCTCAATCGTCAGCTGCGCCGGCGCCAGCACATGCACCAGCCCGTGCAGATAATACACGTTGGTCTTCGACCACGTCGTGTCCATCGCCACGTCCGCCGCCCATACCACTGCGTTCGTCGCTTCGGCCCTTAAGGCAGTTGGTGTCCCGGCCGCTCCGGCCGCCAACAGAATTCCAGCAAGGAGTTGTTTGTATTTCATATATTTCCTATTCGTACGCTTGGGTTGCATTTAATCCGTTCACAGTTTGCCTCGCCAATTGAGCCAAAGGCTTGTCGCAACCAAACGTCAGTCGTGTGACAACTTGGTGACTTCCGGGTGTTGCCGGCATCGGGCCGTCGGTTAACTGGGTGAAGCCGGTGCTCAGAATTCGTAATTCAACGAAATCCCATGCGTCCGTCCCCGGGTGGCAGAGGAGTAAATCGCCTCGGCGTCCTCGCCATACGTGCGTTGGATCTCGGGATTCAGCAGGTTCCGCGCGGACAATTTGAGATTAAGTTTCCGCCCGATGCGCTGCGAGTACACGATGTCCAACAGCGGCACCGGCTGTTCGTAAATGTCCGGGGCACTCAGATTGGCAATGAGCAATCGCGGTCCAAAAATGTTATAATTGATCGACAGCGTCGAACCCCAGTGCGGGTTATCATACGTCAAGTCGAGGTTGATGATGTAAGGCGACTGGTCGGACAACGGACGCGTGTCGCCCAGCAGGTCCGGGCGGGTGTGATTGCCCTGGTCCCGCGCGGAGACGCTTTCCTCGGATTGGATCAAGGAGACATTACCGCCGACCGTCCAGTAACGGAAATCATGCCCCATGAAATCAAGGGATTTGCGACCCTCGATTTCCACCCCGATGACCGTGGCTTCCGGCCGGTTAACGAAAGTGAGGATGCTGTCGGTTGTGGAGATGTTCTCCTTTTCAATCGGGTTGGTCAGCGTTTTGTAAAACACACCCACCGAGAAAATTTCACTGGGCCGGGGATACCACTCCAGGCGCGCGTCATAGTTCTTAATGGCCGTGATTTGCAGCCGGGGATTGCCGACGAGTTCCTCCTCCAGCACTGGATCATAGCTCCGAATGGGCGCCAGTTCGCGGAACGACGGCCGGGCGATGGTCTCGCCGTAGTTGAGGCGCAGAAAAAGATTCGACTTAATGGTCCACACCAGACCTAGGGCCGGCAGCAAATCATCCTGCTGCAAAACCGCCGTATTAGTTGTGCCGGGGGTCACCCCTTCGGAGATCACCGTGGTGTAGGCGTTGACCTCTATGTCCGTGCGTTCCAGCCGGGCGCCGCCAATCAAGCGCAGGGATTCCGTCAGCGGCAGGTCGAGCATGGCGTAAGCCGCCGGCACCTCGCTCGTCCCGGTGTAGTAGCTGAAGTCCGCCGGCGCCCGCACGAACGTGTTGAAATTGTAGGTGACGAAATTGCCATTGGTCACCACGGGATTGGCGCCGACCGTCTCCGGGGTGAGAAATTCGTTCGGCGGACCGGCATAGGTGACGGTGGGGTCACTGAACTTCAAGATGCGCTCGCGGAAATTTCGATCCGCCTGACTGCTGAAAGCGCCAAACTTCAAACTGCTCTCCAGGGCCGGGCGCAGGAACAGCGGGAGCTGAAAATCAAACTTCAGGTTTTGGTTTTGTTCCTCCAACTCGCGCCAGTAGCGGCTTGGGAACTGCGGATTCAGGCTGTTGTTAAACTGGCCGCCACTGGTGTTATAGAAAGTTGTATTCGGTTCGTCCTGGGTCGTCGTCGTGAATGTGGCCAGCCAGTCAAACTGAAGATCGCCCAGAGCGGAAAGGAGGTGGTCACCACGAAATTGCTGCGTCGCCAGGGTGCGCTCGATGTACTGCAAACGATTGAGCTCAACGGCCGGCAGGGAGACATCACCCGTCTGATCATAAATCTCGCCCTCCCGGATGCGGGCGGAGTTCTCGGTGAAGGTATTGTAAATGTAGTTATAGCCCAGCAGATGATCCGGCAGGATCTGATAGGCCAGACTCGTGGTGCCCGCCCAGTTTACCACCTCCGTTCCCCTGGATTCCGCGTAGGCGCTGTTGGTCCTCACGGTCGGCCCGCTTCCCAGACCGTTGTAAACCACCCGATCCACAATTCCGTCGTCGTAAAAACTATAGGCATGCATGTAGGGCACGCTGAAAAACACGCCGACCGGCTGGCCAAAAAGAAACGCCGTATCTCCGGCCGTCGCCACGAAATTCACCGCGGGCGGCGGCGCCTTGGTCGTGGGAGCAAACGGGGAAGGGCCGGCCAACTCGCTCAGTTCATCGAGCCGCTCCGCATCGGCCAAGTTGGCCCGTTGAGCAGGAGTGGTTGGGGTGAGATTGAGCGGACGGCCTAACGCGCTGCGATACGTTGGAATTCGAATGGCCGGGTCCCAAAACAGCGGATTCAATTCCCGGTTGCCATCGTCCTTGCCCAGCCACGTCATGGAACCGCCCGGGGTGGTGAGGAAGTCCTTGTTGCCCGTGGTTTGCGAATTATAGGCCGAAGCGATCTCGAGTGAAACGAAGCCCTTTTCGGGAAATGACTTCGTGACAATATTGATATTGCCGCCCGTGAAGCTGCCCGGCTGATCCGGCGTAAAGGTCTTGGTCACCGTCACGCGATCAATGATTTTCGCTGGAAACAGGTCAAGGCCAGCCGACCGGCGATACGGATCCGCCGAGGGCAGTTCCGCGCCATTCAGCGTCGCGGCGCTGTAACGATCCGTCAGCCCGCGGATCACCGCGTATTTGCCTTCCGCCACCGTCGCGCCCGAAACCCGACCCACAATGTCGGCGGCGTCGCGGACACTGCTTTTGGTGATCTGCTCGGAACCAAAGGACACAATGGAAGCCGCCGCCTTGGCGCGCTCCACGTTGAGTTGCTTGAGCGTCGCCTTGGGGGCGGCCGCCAGGGCCGGGCGGGCCGGCGGCGGCGCGGCCGGGCGGGCAATCGGAGCGTTCGTGGAGCGTGCCGCGGTGCTTCCGCCGCCGCTGGTTGCCGGCCCTTCCCCCTGCGTCCGGGTGTCCTGAAAAAAACTGTCACCGCCTGGCGCCGCCGGCGCATCGCCGGCGACAGCGCGGCGCGTCCCGCTGCTGGCCGGAGGCTGGACCCCTTGATTGATCGGTGGCAATTTGGCCGTCGGCGCCGGTGGTTTTGACTGGATGGGTTCGGGCTTCTTGGCGTCCTTCTTCTTGTCATCGGTGACCACCTGCAGAATTCTGTTCGCAATTTCCTCCAGCTTGCCGGTCTTGTAGGCCCAAAAGACCACACCGCCAATAATCAATATGTGAAGCACCGCCGAGATGACCAGGCTCGTGCGGTCTTTCTGCGGTTTGCGGGGACTGGCCATGTTTTGCGTAGCTTGGCAGGGCTTGATTTGGAAACTCACGTCCCCGGCTGGAGGACCGCAGGATTGGGGTTGAGGCGCGGAACTGGGCTCAGTTGGCCGCCTCCGTCGCAAGGCCGACCTTGCCGACGTTGGCCGAGACCAGCACGTCCAGCACGCCGATGACTTTTTGATACTGAATCCGGGAATCACCGCGCACCACAACGTTTAGATCCGGGTCCACTTTCCGGAACTCGACCAACGTGCGCAGTAGTTCACTTTCATTCATCTCCACCGTGTTGAGGTAAATCTTTCCCGCATTGTCCACCGTGATGTAATTGACCTTGGCGGGGGCGTCCTTGGGCCGACTGGTCGCACTGGGCAGCGTCAGGTTCATGTCATTGACCGCCGGGGCCGTGGTGATGATGAAGATGACCAGCAACACAAACGCCAGATCGAGGAGCGGCGTGATGTTCAGCTCGGTCAACGTGTGATGTTTGCTGCCGGAATATTTTTTCATGAGCGGACCGTTGAACTTTTGGTTTTAGTTGCCGGCCAGTTCGTATTTCGCCGCCCGCTCGGCATCGGCGACCCGCTCGGGGAAGAACTTCTTCATGGCCTCCACCATTTCCTGGGAGACCGAACGGTTGTCCACATACACGTGCTCGATGGCGGTGGCGTATTCGGAGTTGAAGTTATCCAGTTCCTGCGTAATCGCGCGGATGGTGGTGATCATGTAGTTGTAACCGAACATGGCCGGGATGGCGACGAACAGACCGACGACAGTGGCGATCAGGGCGCCCGCCACGCCGGGGGCCATGGCCGTCAGGCTTGCGGCCTTGGCAATGGCGATGCCGGAAAACGTCTCCATCACCCCCCACACGGTGCCGAGCAATCCGATGAAGGGCCCGCCGGCCACGGCGGTTGAAAGGATGATCATGCCTTTTTCGAGCGACAGCGATTGGGCGCCGACCGCGCGCTCGAGCGTCACCCGCACAGACTCAAACGCGGAGGCACTAATTTTAGTGATTGTCGATCGCGCCAACAGGTCGGTTTCCGCGCCCGACATGCCGGATTCGGAAATCAGGCTGCGCACCTGGCCGCGCACAATTACCGGGTTGTTCTTCAGGTGGTACGCCAGTTCCTCGGCCCCGGCAGCGTACACCTCGAATGCCGGCGCCCCGGAAAATTCGGTCTTTCGCTTGAACAGTTCGAGCGGATCACGCGTGGCGCGGAAGGCCGTGAAAAATGCCTTGCCCGCTTTATGCGCCAGATACAGCTGGCGGGCCTTGTTGATCATGACCGTCCAGCTGAACATTGAGACAATGGCGAGCATGGCGATGGTGACCTTGCCCTCGACCGTGGCCTTCTCAAACGCGAAGGTTAGGGCGTTGGCAAAAATAGGTGTGAATTGCATTTCCATAGATCATGTTTCCGGATTTGAAGCCAGAGGCCCTGCCACGACTCCGGCCTGCCAGCGCTGACTTCCGAAGCAGCGTGGGGAAGGTCTTTGTCATTTCCGCGTCGATAAAGTGACGAATTCGTGACAACTGGAGAGCTCCCACCGGTTTGAGGCAAGTTCACCCGTTTGTAACACTTCCGTCATGTGTTCGACACACGCTCTGGGTGAAATGCCGGCGGATGAGTATCATGAACCGCATTTCGATCGATGAGATTATCCCCTTTGGAAGGCCCATATTGAGCTTCAAAAAGGGGTGTCAGGTCATCTCAACTGTGCTTCAAGGATTGTTCACTCCTCTCCAACCTCCAGGAACCACACCAACCATCGCGTCGGCAGGCAACTCTCATGGCGGACACCGTCCATATTCAGAACCTCACATCTCAACATGAGAAAGAACCCCCGGATGACTCAGATGTTTTTCGCATTGCTGGCCCACCGCGAGCGGTGCCGCGGATTTGTGATGGACTTTGACCGTCAATTTGGCGACAACTGAAACCGAAATGTTTTCACTCCAACAACTATTCGGCCAGGGGGACAAGTTCTTAGAACTGCTGGAGGCTGCCGCACAGGAAGCCCATGAGAGCGTCCGTCTCACCAACGAGTTGATCAAGACTCCCCGCGACACTCAAAAGCTCGATGACCTCGTGCTCGCCCGCCGCAAGGAAAAGAAAATTTCCGACCAGATCAGTGCGGAGCTGGTGAAAACGTTCGTGACCGGGCTGGAACGAGAGGACATTGAGGCGCTGTCCCGGACCATCTACAAGATTCCGAAGACGGCGGAGAAACTTGCCGAACGCTTTCTCCTCGCTGCGCCGCACTTGGAGGGTGCGGAGTTTACCCGTCAGGCAGAGATGATGACCAGGGCCACCGACGTGGTTCTGGCGATGGTCCGGCAGCTGCGCAACATGGATGAGGTCGAGCGGATCAAAGAGTTAAACGACCGACTGCAATACGTCGAGGGGGAGGCCGACAAGCTCATCCATGAACTTTTGGGGGATCTGTACAGTGGCCGGTTCGACGCCTTGCGGGCCATCGTCATCCGCGATCTTTACGAACTGATTGAGAAAGTTGTGGACCGTTGTCGCGATGTCGGCAACGTAATCATGAACATCGTGCTGAAGAATTCCTGAGCCGCCCGCACGATGACCCTCATTTTCACCGTCATCCTGGTGGCGCTGGTGTTTGAATACATCAACGGCTTCCACGACACTGCCAATTCCATCGCCACGGTGGTTTCCACGAAAGTTTTGACGCCCCGGCAAGCGGTCGCGATGGCCGCCGCCACAAACTTGCTGGGCGCCTTGTGGGGCACGGCGGTCGCCAAGACCATCGCCTCGGGCCTGGTGGATACCAAAGTCGTGACTTCAGAGATTCTCGTCTGCGCGCTGCTTGGGGCCATTGTTTGGAATCTGCTCACCTGGTGGCTGGGCCTGCCGTCGAGTTCATCCCATGCGCTCGTGGGCGGGCTGTGTGGGGCTTGCCTCGCCGCCGCCCACAATAAATGGAACGTCATCATCTGGAGCATTCCCGGCAAAGATCACTGGTGGGAAGGCAAAGGCATCCTTTGGAAGGTAGTGGTTCCAATGGTTACTTCCCCGTTGATGGGCTTCGTGGTGGGCTTTTTCGTCATGGGCCTGCTCTACTTCCTGCTGCGCCATTGGCGGCCGGTGCTCGTCAATCGCGTGTTTGGAAAATTGCAGCTATTCAGCGCGGCCTACATGGGCTTCAGCCACGGCACCAACGACGCGCAAAAAACCATGGGCATCATCGCACTGGCCTTGGTGGCCGCCACCACCGCAGGGGTTTTCCAGGATGCGCCTGACTGGCTGGGTTTCCTGCACACGCCCGAGCCAACCGTTGGCAAGCCGTTGGAAATCGCGGTCTGGATCAAAGTCGTTTGCGCCTTGACGATGGCGGCGGGAACGGCGGCGGGTGGCTGGCGCATCATCCGCACCCTCGGGCACAAAATGGTCAAGCTCCATCCGGTAAATGGCTTCGCCGCGGAAGCCACCGGTGCGACGGTGTTGCTCGCGGCGGCCCATTTCGGCATGCCGGTTTCCACCACGCATGCCATCACGACTTCCATCATGGGCGTCGGTTGCGCCAAAGGGTTTAATGCGCTCAAACTAAATGTCGTCGAGCGCATTTTGTGGGCATGGGTGCTGACGATTCCCGCCAGTGGCTTGGTGGCCTACCTTCTGGTCCGGGCCGGCCGGGCGTTCGGTTTCCTATCGTAGCCGGACCGGGCGGGAAGCCTGCGGGCAGCCGCAGGCGCTTATGCCTACGCCTCGCCCAAAACCATCGAGTGACGTTGAAGCGGCTCGGTTCGAGGTTCCGGTTGGGCGTCGCTCTTGCCCCGGGAAACCGCCAGATAAAGGAAGGCGAATAGATTGGTCACCGGCAGAATCAGCAGCAACGCCACCAGGGTGCCCTTGCCGCAAGCCCGGGAGATTTTCACACACCAAACGATATGGGCCACCAAACCCACAAGCGGAATCAGAAAGGCCAGGAACCACCAGGCGGACATCTGGGCAGCCCGCAGCAACGGAAACATTTGCAGCACCGGGAGCCAAATCATGAATCCCGCCTTGCTGCCGGCATTGACGCAGATGAGTTTCAAGCAGGCGCACCAAAGCAGATAAATGATCCCCAAAGCCGCCAGAGCGCCGATAATCATGTTCCGGCTGGGGCGTATTTGTGAAATCGCCCCCATGACCTCCGCCTCAGAAGGAACTTTCCAAGGCGAGGAGGCCTCGAGTTTGGCTTTCAGATTCGCCACGGCGGCCGTCGCCTTATCGGAAACCGCACTGGTAGTTTCCTTCTTAGCCACCGCCCCCCCGGGGGTGAGTTCACGAAGCGTGGCCTCGTCGAGACTGCTGATCTTCACATTTCCGAATCCGCGGGAGTGTTTGATGAAGAGGTCAGTTTGCGTCTGCCCATAAATGGTCACATTGGTGAAAACATCTGTCCCGCTTCTGAGCACGGCCAGTTGAATGTCCGCGGCGTAGAGTTGGGTAACGATCAATCCGGCGACGAGAATGAGTGCGCGCCAACCTCCTCCGACCTGTGTTCGTGTAGTTTTCATTTCGACAAGCTCCCGGACCGGGTTTCCCAAGGAAACGCAGGCTAATCCGCTTGGGGCAAATTTGCACGAAACATGCCATCAGCCCGGCGACGCAGAGCAGGCTGCCCCGCCCCCGTTCCCCGCTACGTACGGAACTGCCGGAGGCAATGCGTCAGATAAGGAAGCAATTGCTTTTTGCGGGATACCACCTCGCGCAGCTCGTAGATGCCGGGTTCGAGCTTTGGATAGTCAATCTCCGCCACGAATTCGTCCGCGCCCGCCACGACCAAGAGGGAGTTCTGCGTGGTCACGTCCGTCACCAGCAGGACCGAAAAGAAGTACTTCCGGCGTTCGCGGTATTTCTCCAATGCTTCCAGTAATTCCACTTTGCGTTTCCAGAACTGGTCAAAGCCGATCTCCTCGATTTGCGCCACACTGAACATCACCCTCCCCTCCACGTACTCCTTGCAATCCATGGTGATCGCCTTCGGGGCGGTTTTAATCGTGAGCAGCGAACCCGACGAAAACAACTTGTCCGTGAACTCGCCGGCATTGACGCCGGCAATCTTTTCCAGCGCCTTTAGCACCTCAGCGTCGTGCGAAGTCGTGGTGGGGGAGGTAAGATTCAATGTGTCCGAGACGAGGCCGGCCAGGAGCAGGCCCGCGATTGGTGGCGGCAATTGAACACCGTACCGAAAAAAACAATCGGCCACGATCGTACTGGTTGAGCCGACCGGTTCATTCCGGAACAGAATCGGCTGGTGTGTCGTCAGCGCACCGATGCGGTGATGGTCGATGATTTCAATAATCTCGACTTCGTCCGCTCCCTGCACCGCTTGGGACAGTTCGTTGTGATCCACCAGGATCAGCTTGCGCGTCACCGTCTTGAGAAAATCCGTCTTGGATAGAATTCCCACCGTGACTCCCTGCGCATCCATCACCGGAAAGATCTGGTAGCCTGACCTCGTGGCTTCGTCGCGCACGGCTGCCAGTGGCGAGTGTTCGCGAAAGCTCAGGAATTCCTCGTTCAAGACATGCCGGACGGCGACGGCGGCACGACAAAGCGAGGCCGTCGTGGCCGTGTCGTGGGGCGAGGTGATCAGACTCACCTGCTTCCGTTGCGCTGCTTCAATGGTCTTGGCTTCCACTTTCAGTCCGCCCGTGACAATGACCACGCGTACCCCCTCCCGGATGGCCAGGTTTTGGATGTCCCAGCGGTCCCCCACCACTACAGCAAGTTTATCCCGGGCAAAGGTGTCCAGTCGCTCCGCGAAGGACTCCAGGCTCATCGCCCCAATCATCAGCGTCAAATCTTCCTCCTTCTCGGGTTCGTGGGCCACCAATAGCTCGCCGTGAAGCGTCCGCGCCAGACTTTTGAGCGACGACAGCACCCGCCGCGAATCCACCAGGCGGTTGGTTGCCGGAAACAAAAACTTGCTGAGCTTGAACAAGGACAACAAGCCACAGCAGTGTTGACTCTCGTCCAACACCGGCAGGATGCGGATGTTGCGCTCGTCCATCAGCCCGAGGGCGTCCGCCGCCGTCGCCCCTGGCGTCACGCTCATGATTCGCGATTGCATCACGTCACGCACTTTTGGGGCAACGTCCGCGACGAATTTCGGGGCTGGCACCCCAAAGGTGTTCAATACAAATTCGATCCGGTCGTTGGTATCGCCGCAGCGCGCCGCGACCGCTTCAGGCATCCCCGTGCGCCGCTTGAATTCCGCATAGCCGATGGCGGAGCAAATCGCATCCGTGTCGGGATTACGATGGCCGATGACGAGAATTTCATTCATGCAGGGCGCGGAGGTTAAGGACGACAGCCGAAAGCGGCAAGGAAAAGGGGTGGCTTGGTCCGCGACAGCCGGCTGGACCCAGGCAACTTTTTGCAGCTACATCGATAGGATTCTATCAAACCGGGCGAGCGGTTTGGTCAGCCGGCCGGCCAACTGGATCAGGGAAATATTCCTGGATTATGGGCGCAGCCGCCACGCTGAGACCATCGTGATCCTGAATAATCAAGCTAACAGCCGGACGCGATCCAGTGCCTTTCGCGCTTTGTCCAGCTGCGTCGCTTTCCGAGCCTCGAGCGATTTGCCCAAAGCAAACTCGCGCCGGGTCCGGTCCAGGGCCAGAAAATCATTTAGCAGAATGCAACACCATTTCAGCTGGTAAACGGGCAGGAGCCGGCGGGCGCGTTCGGCAAACCCAGGGTCTGGCGCCAACGAAGCCACCAGCCGGCAAACAAATTCCTCCCAGTGTCCGAAATCCACCGGAAGTTCAGGTTGACAGAAGAAGTCGCAGGCCAATTTCGCAGGATCATCCCATCCGGCATATTCAAAATCAAAAAACTGAAGCCGCCCGTCCGCCGTTCGCAACGCATTATGAAATCCAAAATCGGAGGGCGATAGACAACGTTGATCCGGACTCAACGGCCTGTCGACCGGTATCTGCCTGTCAAAGGTGGCCCGGATTTTCAGCCAGGCGGGTTTCAATTCCTCAGCGACGAAAGCGACCACTTCCCGCTCGAGCGCATCCGCGGAGCCAATTTGCCCCAACCGGATGACGCGCCGTTCCACACAGGCAAGATGTTCTGCCAGGCAAAAGCAGGCTTCCGAGGCCGTCGGCAGTTTTCGCGCCGCTGGCGTCATCCGCGCGGAATTCAACTCCGCGACAAAATCGAGCGCCTGGGCAACACAATCCGGAGTGATGCCATCGGCCTCCAACTTGCGTCCCCTCACAAACGCAAACAAACCCAGGCGCTGCTCGCCATCCCAGCCCAGCGGCTCAGGGGTTCGTCGGACGCCATACTGCCACAAGAATTCGTAGAAGGCCCGTTCCGCCCCAAAGCGGTCACGCGGGTCACCGGGGTGCTGGAAGTAAGCCTTGAGCAAACCCTGGCGCACCGGCGTTGACACTTGGAAGACACGATTGTTGCCGCCGCCAGCCACCGGCGCGAGGGTGCAGCCCTCGGCGAAACCGTGCGCATGCAGGAATGGGGCAACCCGCGCGCGAAAATCCTCGGGGACCGTCGCAGTTCCTAACACTTGAACACCCTCCGCGCCTCTGTCCAATCCTGGATGCGGCGAAAGCGCGTTTCGTCCGCATAGAGCTGATTGGGGTCGAACAAGAATCGTTGCACCCGCTTTGGAAATCCAGGTTCGCCGAGGAATTCCGGCAGGTCGTCGATGAAGTGCGTGCAACCGCAGCTCCCGATGCGCTCAAGTTTTGCTTCCTTGGTCAGCTCGAAGAAAACCCTCGCGCGCGGCAAACCGAGGCCGTCAACGTCAAAGAAACCCTTCTGCTCCAGCCAGGCATTGGCGGCGGCGTGCAGATCGTAAGGCTCCCCGAGGAACGGGCGGCGCGTCTTGTGGCTCACAATCGAAGTCGCGATGCCTGCGTCTCGGCACGCCTGGAAAAATTCGAGCACCCCCGGATAGGGCGCGGCTTCGCTCATCCGCCCTCCATAGACATAGCCCTGCATCTCTGTCCAAGCAGGCTCGTTGCCCTCACGGCGGAGATAATTCCGCACGTCCGACTTGTTCACCGGCAGTTCGGCGGGAATGAGGTTCTTTTCGCGCGCAACTTTATGGAACAAGGCGTCGTAACAGACAATGGTGTTGTCGAAATCAACGCCGAGGTGCATGAGAACGACGCAAAATGAAAAATGAAAAATGAGAAATGGCGGAACACGCCATCAGCGGACGGAGGCAAGGGATTTCTAGGTTTGGATTTCTCATTTTGAAGTTCAAAGCTGGGCTTTGATCCGCACCGCCATCGCCGCCGCCGTCAGGCCGTAATGCTCACGTGCCTCCTCCTGCTCGGCGGTTTCATGGAGGAATTCATCCGCGGTGCCAAAGCGAAGCAGCCGCGCCCGGGCCGAGGAATGATCCGCCCGCCATTCCGCCACGCTGCCACCGAGCCCTCCGAGGACACTGTGTTCCTCCAGCGTCACGACAAGTTTGAATTGGTTGAACGACGCGGCCAAGGTCGCTTCATCGAGCGGCTTGATCGTGTGAAAGCTGACCACCCGCGCGGAGATACTCTCCTGCGCCAGCAAACTGGCGGTTTCGACGGCCGCCGGCAGCATGGTTCCCGTACTCAGCAAGCAGACGTCAGTCCCGTCGCGAATCGTAATGGCTTTGCCAATTTGAAAATCAATCTCACCCTGGTGAACCACCGGTTCGCCTTTCTTGCCGATGCGGATGTAAACGGGATGCGAGTAATTCAGCGCCGCCTGCAAGGCACCGCGCACCTCCACCTGGTCGGCGGGAGCAATCACCGCCAGACCGGGCAGCAGGCGCAACATCCCCATTTCCTCACACGAATGATGAGTGGCGCCGAGCGAAGCGTAGGAAAGTCCGGAGCCGGTGCCGACGATGATGACCGGCTGGTGATGGTAGCAGACATCAATCCGAATCTGTTCGAGGCACCGATACGTGATGAAAGGGGTGATCGTGTAGCAAATTGGGCGCAGGCCGCTCATCGCCATGCCCGCAGCCACACCGATCATGTTTGCTTCGGCGACGCCGCAGTTGAAAAACCGCCCGGGGCATTTCGCCTTGAGGTCGTCAAACAACCGATTGCCGATATCCCCGCTCAGGAGCACCACCCGCTCGTCCCGTTGGGCAAGTTCAGTGACTTGTTTCGCAAAGGCATTTCTCATGCGAGGCCCAATTCCTTTTTCGCGGCGGCGACTTCCTCGGGCTTGGGAATACGATAGTGCCAGTTGTTGTCGTCCTGCATGAAGGAAACTCCCTTTCCCTTGATCGTGTGGGCGATAACAGCGAGGGGCTGACCGCCCGCCGGAACCGTATTCATGAGGCGCGTAAGTTCGGCGATGTTGTGGCCATCCACTTCCTGCGCGGCCCAGCCGAACGCGGCCCATTTGTCCCGGAGCGACGGCAACGCCATGATCTCGTTGCTCCGGCCGGTCGCCTGCCACTTGTTGTAGTCCACGACCACGCAAAGATTGTCCAGTTTCTGCGCCGGGGCGAACATGGCAGCCTCCCAAACCGTCCCCTCGTTGCACTCGCCGTCACTCAGACACACGAACACGCGGTAATCCAGCTGCTGGATCCGGGCCGCCATCGCCATGCCGACCCCCACCGGCAAACCATGCCCCAGGGAGCCGGTGGCGAGTTCGACGCCCGGAGCGCAGTTGGGCGCGGGCTGTTCAGCCAAGGGCGACCGGTGCTTGGCAAAATTTTCCAGCCAGACCTTGGGGAAAAACCCACGCTCGGCCAGCGTGGCATACAACGCCGAAGCCGCGTGACCTTTGCTCAGAATGAACCGATCGCGCCGCGGATCAGCGGGTTGCTGGGGATTCACCCGCACAACATTCCAGTAGGCGGCGACCAAAATATCCAGGCACGACAACGCCGAGCCGAGATGCGGGGTGCCGGCCGCGTGGGACATCTCGATGACCTTGAAGCGCAACTGGCGGGCGATCAGTGCGACATCGGCGGTGGCGTGATTGGCCGGAGCACTCATGGGAACTGAATAATGCAATGGATGACCTCGCCGGAACGCATCTTTGCAATGCCTTCATTCACTTCCGCCAGCGAAATCCGGTGCGAGACAAAACCGCTCGTGTCGAAGCGCCCATCTCGCATCATGCGAAGGTAACGCGGGATGTCATCCGCCGGCAGGCTCTCGCCGCCGTGCGAGCCGCGCAAAACCTTGCCCAGGTGCAGCGGCAGCGTGTTCAGGGAGATTTTGCGGTCATGCGCCATTACTCCCACCCCGACCACGCGGGCGAAATTACCCGCCAGCGCAAAGGCTTTTTCCAGGACGGCAGGATTGCCCGTGCCGTCCACCACGACATCCGGCCGCGTCCCGCCGAGAATTTTCACCACGACTTCGCCGAAATCCTCCTTCGTCGAATTGATGGTATGCGTCGCCCCGTATTTGGCGGCGACGACCAGCTTGTGCTCCTGAACGTCCACGGCTATGACCGGATGGGCGCCAGCGAGTTTGGCCCCAAGCACCGTCCCGAGTCCGATACCACCGCAGCCGATGACCACAACCGCCTCCCCGATTTTAACTTTCGCGTCGTTGTTGATGACGCCAAAGCCGGTGGTCAGAGTGTCCGCGAGCAGACAGCACACTTCAAAATCCGTATCCGGCGGCACAACCGTCACGCGGTTTTCGGACAGGACGGAGAGTTGTTGAAAGGTGGTGATCGGGCCGGCATTGCAGGGCTGGCCCCGCCACTGGTAAACCGCCCCGCGGGCTTCGATACCCCGGCCGGGGCGCCAATGGCCGACAACGCGGTCGCCCGGTTTAACGTGGCGGACTTCCGGCCCGACTTCGCGCACGATGCCACCCGCCTCGTGGCCGAGCAGGTGCGGCAGCCATTTATCCGGGCCTTTCACCCCGTCAATCTCCCCGATTTGCGAGCCGCAGATGCGCGTGGCTTTGATGTCCACCAGGACCTGACCGAAGCCGGGGGCGGGCACTGCCACCTCGTCCAACACGAGCGGCTGCTTTTGTTCGACCAGAATGGCGGCGACGGTTTTCATTCCCTCAGAAGTTTAGCAGCGACATGCCACTTTTGAGAAGCGTGGGCTTGGAAATCGGGGTGGCGTTGCCGACGATTTTGACCGCCTGGGCCCCGGCCAATTGGCCGAGAAAGGTGGCGAGGTCCACGGGAAGCTGCCGCGCCGCCGCCAAAGCGGCCACCGAGAAAAACGCGTCGCCGGCACCGATGGTGTCCACCACGTCGCGTTCGAGAGGCGGACAAAGGCAGGCAGCCTCGCGGTCGCGCAAACCAATCGTCTCCACGGCCCCGCGCGTGAGCCACGCGTACTGGGCCCGGAGTTTTTTCCGCAGCCGGGCGAGTTCCCTTGGAAAATCCAAATGCCGATGACCAACGGACAACATCATTTCCTGTTCGTCGAGGCTGAAGGCGTCGGCCCTCTGGTATTGACGGGTGATGATATTGAACCCGTGGTTGTTGCTGTTGGTCTGACAGTTCAACGCGAGGAATTTGGCGGACTCCTGAACCAGTTCCCGGATCGGCGGTTGCATCAGGCCGTGGCCAAAATCCAGCAGGAGCACGGCATCCGCCTGTTTGAGTTCCCGTCGAATTGCAGCGAGCAGTTTCCTTTGCACGGCCGGACCGGGCGGATTGGCGTCAATGAAATTGACCGCGAAAAGCTTGCTCATCTCCGACCCCTCGACAAGCGGCTCCACAAAGCGTTGTTTGACGATGGTGGTAAAACCGGGTTCGCAGACGACGCAGTCCTCGGCGGGCGCAACGTGGGCGCGCAATTGTTGCCGGGCCCAAGGCTCGGCCCCGACCAGGCTCACAAACTTCACCTGCCGGGCAAACTGTTTGATGTGGCGGAAGACCGCGAGCGCGCCCCCGCATTGGGTTTCCTCACCAAGGAAACGACCGGAGATGATTTTGTTTTTCGAGGTCAGCCCCTGCACTTTCACGGCCGAATAACGATCAAAAATCGTGTCGCCAATCACCAGCACCTTCAATCCAGCCAAACTCGCGACGGCCTCAAAAAAGCTTTTCCGCGGGTAACGGGTGGCAAGGCTTTCGCAGAAGGCCTTCACCGGCGTGCTCAGGTGGTCGAAATACTGGTTCAGCAGCCGGGTGGAACTGTAGGTAACCGAACCGATGAAACGCACCTGGCCGCCGCATTTCTTAACGGCGCGAATCTCATCCGGCAGATTGCCCTCGGTGTCAAAATCCGGGTCCGCATAGTCCTTGCCCTTGCAGTAAATTTGCGGCCGCACAGACGCGATCGCTTCGAGCGCGCCGGTGAACGGGACGAGAACGATGTAATCCACGCAGGACAGGGCGGCGAGGCTCTTGAGGCGCAACTGTTCGTTGAAATACGGCCGGCCCGGGCCTTTGTTGACGAATTTGTCCGCGGTCAGCGTGACGACGAGCACGTCGCCCAGCGCACGGGCTTCCTCCAGGTGCAGAATGTGCCCAGGATGGATGAGATCAAAGATGCCATGCGATTGCACAAGGCGTTTGCCCCGCGCCCGCAGCGCGCTAAAAAATGTCGGGGCGGTGGCGAACGGAATGATCTTGGTGACGGCCATGGAATCCAATCAGCGCGACGCAAATTCGTAGGCCTTGGCCGAACGTGCGACCTTCATGAACTTCATGTTGTAATGTTCCGCGGCGTCAATGTCGGGAAAAGCCCCACCATCCAGGACCTGACGCAGATTGGCCACCTCGGCCCGAATGGAACTGACGGGCTGATAGCCGAGCACCGAGAGGATTTTTGCGGAAGAAATGTGGTAATCGCGCTTGTCGAGCGTGTCCGTGATCTTGATTTCGACATTCAGGTCTTTGAGTTCGGCTTGGATGACCTTCGCAATCTCGATGACTTTCAAGTTTTCAAAACCGAAGTTGAAGGTCCGCCCATTAATCAGCTTGGACTCCGTCTGGGTGAGGATGCCGTAGAGGTTGATGACGTCCCTCATGCCGACGTTGGGTCGGCGCTGCTCCCCTCCGTGGACGGTGATGACGCGTTTGCGAACCGCATCCGCGGTCAGCTTGTTGACGGTGAGATCAAATCGCTGGCGCGGCGAGTAACCGCAGATGGTCGCCGGCCGGATGTTCACGGTGCAGAAATCTGGCGCCGCCGCCGCGGTCACCAGCCATTCGGACAGCATTTTGTACTTCGAATAGAACGTGATCGGCTCGGGTTCGAGGGCTTCCGTGACATCGGCGCAATCTTTGATGCCAAAAACACTGCTGGAGGAGGCATTGACAAAGCGTTGGATGCCAGCCTCACGCGCTTTGGCCAGCAACAAAGCGACGGCGTCGAAATTCACCTGCCGGGTGAGCACCTCGTCGATGTCCCCGGTCGGATCGTTGGAGATGGCAGCGAGATGAATGACGGTATCCAAGCCCTTCACCGCCTGGGCAACCACCGCCGGATCCCGCACATCGCCACGCACCAGTTCAAAGCGTTCCTGCCATTGAGGAAACGCCTTGTCGGCTTTGAGCGCGGCGAGACCCGCATCGGTGTATAGCATCAGGTCGAGAACCCGCACGTGATGTCCTTGGGCGAGCAGATGCGGGGTCAAGCGGGCGCCGACATAGCCAAAGCCGCCAGTGATGAGAATTTTCTTTGGAACCATAAATCAGGGTTTGTGCACGTAATCCGCTGGTTGTTGCTTCAATTCCTCCAGGTTGCGCGAAATCCAGTCGATGGTTTCGTCAATCCCTTGATCCAGCGAAACGGTGTCCTGCCAGCCGAGCGTGGTCCGTGCTTTGGTGCTGTCAAGCAGATAGGCCGCATCCTTTCCGGGACGGTCACCGACAACCTCGACCACGTCCGCAAACTTCACTCCCAGGCGGGTGCAGATGCGTTCGACGAGTTCGCGAATGGAGAGATAAAGGTCGGTGGAAAAATGATAGGTTTCGCCGGGCGGCGCCTGCCGGGCGACCCGCAGGGTGCCCTCCGCCACATCGCGCGCATGAATGAAGGACCGCACCGAGCGTCCGCCTCCGTGCAGCTGGAGTTTGCGGCCCAGTTTGATAAAAAAGATCGTGCGCGGGATGATGCGATAAAGCTGCTGGCCCGGGCCGTAAACATTCGCGGCACGGGTAAAGACGACCGGGAATTTGTAGTTCTTGAAAAACGTCATCAGGTGTAAATCGCACGCGGCGCGCGAGGCAGCATAGGGCGTACTGGGATTGAACGGTGCGCTTTCCGTGACGTTCCCGCTGCAACTGCCGTAAACCTCCGGGGTGGTGACGTGGACGTATTTCTTGATGAAGTTGAAGTGGCGAATCTGGTCGTGCAACCGCACGTTGGCCACCACGTTGGTCTGATACCACTGGTCGGGATGCAACCAGCTTTCGGCGACCATGCTTTGCGCGGCAAAATTGACAACGTACTCCGGCTGGAACTCGCCAATGGCAGCCACCAGGCGGTCCGTATCCTGATTCAAATCCAGCTGCCGGAACTGGAATTTGCCACTTGCCGCCTGTTGGGGGAGCCACCGGTAGGGAAGAAACACGCTATTGAGTTCAGGCGAGCGGCTGGTACCGATGACATCATCGCCGCGTGCCAGCAGAAAATTTACAAAACTCGCCCCGGTGAACGAGTTACTGCCGATCACGAAAAATTTTTCCGCCATGATGATTCCCGTTTTTCCTTTGTTTGACCATCGCTTGCCAAGCAAAAGTGAACGGGAAGGGTCTCAATTTTCCGGTTTTTTGCAACTCTATTCAAGCTGCCCGAGCAGTTGGCGGGCGATTTCCTCGCCGATGGTCAAAGCCGCCGTGGCGGCTGGGCTGGGAGCGTTGAGAACGTGCAAGGCTTTACGCCCGCGGACGAAACTAAAATCCTGCACCAGGGTGCCGTCGGGGGACATCGCCTGCGCGCGCACGCCGGCTCCTCCGGCCTCCAGATCATTTACCCGAATCTCGGGCACGAGGCGTTGCAGCGACCGGCAAAAAAGTTCTTTGCTGAACGAGCGCTTGATTTCCTCCCAACACATCCGCTTGTGCTGCCCCAGGAATCTCCACAGCCCGCCGAAGGAAAGCGCATCGAAAAGGTCGGCCGCATTGATGTCAGTCTTCTTGTAACCTTCGCGCTTGAAAGCCAGCACGGCATTCGGGCCGGCCTCGACGCCACCCTCAATGAGCCGGGTGAAGTGAACGCCGAGAAAAGGAAACTGCGGGTCAGGCACGGGATAGATCAAATGCTTCACCAAATGCTGCCGTGCCGGCTTGAGCTTGTAGTACTCGCCGCGGAAAGGAACGATGCGCACGGCGCGTTTCTCGCCGGCCAGTTCGCTCACGCGGTCGCAATGCAACCCGGCGCAGTTAACCACAAAATCGGCCTCAAATTCACCGGCGGTTGTCGCGGCCACCCAACCCTTTCCAGTCGGTTTGAGCTTCGTGACGCGGGCGTTCGTCACCACTTTGCCCCCCTGCTGCGCGATTCGCCTCAACATGGCTTCGCAGACCTTGGGGTAATCCACGATGCCCTCCTGCGGTACCCGCAAGGCTGCTACGCCCCCGACGTGAGGTTCAATTTCCCGCATTTCCTCGCGGCCCAGCCATAGCAAACCTTGCAGCCCATTTTGCTTTCCGCGTTCGTGGAGGTTTTTCAGGCGCTGCACTTCCGTCTCGTCCACAGCCACGACCAACTTGCCACAGACTTCATGGGGCACGTCGTTGTCGCGACAGAATGCGATCATCTCCTGCACCCCTTGCACCGCCATCCGCGCCTTCACAGAACCGGGCTTGTAGTAAAGCCCGCAATGGAGCACCCCGCTGTTGTTGCCGGTCTGATGCAGCCCGACCTTGGATTCCTTCTCCAAAACAATGACCTGCGCCTCGGAAAACTTCTTGCCCACCTTGAGAGCCGTTCCCAATCCCACGATGCCGCCGCCGATGATGATGATAGTTTGCTTGCCCACAATCTTGGCCGCAATGCTGGGCATCCACGTCTGCGGCGGTCAAGCTTAACGTCCGCGCCGGCGTGATGGTGGTGACCAGTCGAACCCGGCGTTGGCCAGGCCTACCACTTCGAATAAACCATCCGCTTGGCCTCGATGAAAATGTAGGCCACGAAACGGAAGATGCGCCGCAGCAGGCGATTATCCGGCCAGACTTGGGCATTCTCCTGACAGAGCTTTTCCGCCTCAGCCGGCTTGCCAGTTGCCCGCAGGCATTCCGCTTTCATGAGGTTGACGAATTTCGTTCGAATATCGGAGTGGGCCACCACATCCAGCACCGCCATTGCTTCCTCGAAGCGCCCCGCCTTGATCATGGACCGGGCCTTGGTCAGCAAGCGGGCCACCGCCCGGGCTTCGAGGTTGAAATACCGTTCGTCCGGGATCTGCCGTTGTTCGGGCGTCAGGCTGGAATGCCGTTCCTCGCGAAACAAACCGTAGAGATCCGAGAAATTCTGGCTCTCTGCATGAAACCGGTGGATGACTTCCCGGCTGCGATGCTCAATCTGCTCCCGTTCCGGGCATGGCGCGGGGTACATTTTGTTGAGCAATTCCTTGGCAGTATGAATTCGTTCGTCGAGTGTGTGGTTGTAGAAACCCGTCCAGAACGCCACGTTGCGCATCCGCGGCGTGGTGCCTTTGCCACCAATCAGGCCCAGCTTGAAGGGTAGTTGTTCGCGCCGGCCGATGATCTGCCCGATATGATCCAGCCACATGTCATCAAACCAGAACGGGAAATAGGCCGTGCTAAAGCGCCCCGTCGCGGCCAGCCATTCCGCGCTTAGAATCATCTGGAATGTCGGTTCATGCAATTCCGGGTCGTGCGGATGCGCCACCAGGATGCGGTCCGGATACTTGTTGTAGGCCGCGCGAATGATGTCGTCCCAGCCACGGGTGACAAACACGTTGTCATCCGCGTGCAACATGAAGATGCCCGAACCCGAAGTGCAGGCCCGCCAGGTGAGATTATGGATTTCGCCAAGGCTGACCGCGGTTTCGCCAACGACCCAATGAATGCCAAACGAATAGCCCTTGAACTGGCCCGCTTGGATGGCATCCATCGTCAATTGATCGTCGTGGTCGATATAAAGCCACACGGCGAACTTGTCCTTTTGAGCGACGGTTTCTTCGAGCGAAGCGAACACCTGCCCCAGCATTTGGGGCCGCCCACGCGTCGGCAGCAGCAGGCTGAGGTGGTCGCGATCGGTAACGGTCGGAGGAGTTTGCTTCAGCGAAATAAACATGCGCGCGTCCGGTGTGATTCCATGAGGCTCTTCAGTGGCGGCAAGCTAGCCGGTTTGCGCCGACCAATTCAAGGGACAAAACTTGCCGGCGGCAACCCGGGTCGCGGGTCAGAACCGCAATTGACGCTACCGGAGCCGTGCCCTAGCATTGAAAAAATTGAAATTAAGCGATTCCCTATGCGAATGAAATCCTTCAAGCCCAACTGCAATCTGAGCACGATTCAGGACGGGCGCGGCGCCATTTTCTCCTTTGTTCCCGACGCTCCCATCCTGGAATGGACCCATCAGTTCATCAAAGCGGGCAAGATTCGCGGCAACCACTGCCATCCGGAATTTGATGAGTATATCTTGCTGGTGGACGGGGTGGGGGTTGAGGTCGAGAAGGATGCTGACACCGGCAAGGAATCTTTCATTTACATGAGCAAGGGTGAATGCATTTTCATTCCCGCGAACACCTACCACGTGTTCCTGGCCATCACCGATTGCCAGTCGGTTTCGTTTCTGACCAAACGCTGGGACGACTGCAAAGTGCCAATTCGCCACCAGAACCTCGGCATGGGAGAAGGGGATCATGGCGACCCGCGGAGCGCTTTTTACAAGGATCAAAACAAGGCGACGGCGCACATCCAATAAGCTGCCTCCGCATGTCGCCCGTCCGATTTGGCATCATTGCCTGCTCCAGTGTGGCTCGGCGACGGTTCTTGCCGGCGCTGGCAGCTTCCCAGCAGGCCCAATTGGTCCACGTTGGCAGCCGCGACCTCGCCAAAGCGCGGCAGTTCGCCGGCGAATTTTCCAGCGCCAAATTTGGCGATTACGATGCGGTGCTGGCCGATCCCGAAGTGGAGGCGGTTTACATCTCCACTCCACCCACGCTCCACGCCGATTGGGTGCTCAAAGCCGTCGCCGCCGGTAAACATGTGCTCTGCGAAAAGCCGGCCTTCGGCGATTTCCGGACGGCCGTTACAATCATTGATCGCTGCCGCGCCGCTGGGGTTCGCCTGGCGGAGGGCTACTCCTTCCGCTGGCATCCCCAGCACGCCGTTGTTCGTTCACTCATGGAACAAGGGCGCATTGGGCAGCCACGCTTTTTCTCGGCCGAATTCACCTATCCACGCCCGCCGCAGCATGACATCCGCCTGAGTCCTGAATTGGCAGGCGGCGTTTTCCGTGATTCCGCCGGCTATCCGGTAGCCGCAGCCCTGCTTCAAATGCCTGGCCGGCCAGTCTCCGTATTCTGTCAGCTCGAGCAGGATGCGACGACGGGGGTGGACGACGCTTTCTCCTTGTGGCTGCGTTTTGCGCCGGGGCAGACCGCGCAAATGCTGGTGGCATTTGGCGCCCATTACCGCTCACGTTACGCCATCGCGGGAACGCAAGGTCGCGTGGAAGTGGAACGGGCCTTCTCCGTCGGCCCGCAGATGAAAACCACCATTGCCGTGGAAACTGAGGCCGCCACGGAACGAATTGCGATCGCCCCGGACGATCAATTTCGCCTCATGGTGGATGATTTTTCCGCCCAGATCCGTGGCCAGGGTTCGGGGAATCGGGAGTTTGAACTCGACATCCTTCGGCAGCACGAGGTCATGGATGCCGCAGCCCGTTCCCACCGCGAGGAACGGGTGATCGCACTTTCCGATTATCAATTATGAAGATTCTAGTTACTGGCGGGACGGGGTTTTTGGGCCGGCACCTGGTGCCGGACCTGCAACGGCAAGGCGCGGAGGTGACCATCATCAACTCGCGCAATTGCAACCTGGTGGACAAGCAGAACCTCCTGCAGTTCAGGGACACCAAATTCGACCGCATCTACCATCTTGCGGCATGGACCAAGGCGGGCGATTTCTGCCTCTACCACAAAGGCGAGCAGTGGATCATCAACCAGCAGATCAACACCAACATCCTGTGGTTCTGGCGCGAACACCAACCGCAGGCCGTAATGATCGCCATGGGCACCGGCTGCGCCTATCCGCCGCAGCTGGACTTGCAGGAGGAGAACTACATGGTCGGCGAACCGGACCACGACCTCTACACCTACGCGATGACCAAGCGGATGCTCTACGTCGGTCAACTGGCACTCCATCACCAGTACGGCATGTCCTATCGGCACCTGATTCCGTCCACGTTGTTTGGTCCTAAATTCGACCGCGCAGACACGCATTTCATTTTCGACCTGATCAAAAAAATCGTGGCCGGCAAGACGCAGGGCTTGCCGGTTGCCTTGTGGGGTAACGGCCATCAAATCCGCGAACTCATCTACATCGACGATGCCGTGCGGCTCATCCACCTGGCCACGGAACATTGTCCCAACGACCTGCTCAATCTCGGCAGCGGCGTCGGCCATACCATCCGTGAATATGCCGCGATGATTTGCGAAATCGTGGGCTACGACCCGGCCAAGATCATTTACGACACCGACAAGTGGTCGGGCGTGCCGAAGAAAGTATTCAATCCCGGCAAGATCAAACGCCTGTTCAACTTTGAATTCACCGACATCCGCGTGGCGCTGGCGGAGACCATCCGCTACTACCAATCGCTTCCGCCGGAAACCCATCCCTGAGTCTATGCCCTGCCGAGTTTGCCACAGCAACCGCCTCGAACCATTCCTTGATCTGGGCGACCAACCGCACTGCGACAGCCTGCTGCGGCCGGAGGATTTGTCCCGCCGCGAACCGTATTACCCGCTGCAAGTCTGCTTCTGCCACGATTGCACCGCCGTGCAGATTGATTACACCGTGCCGAAGGAAACGATGTTTGGCGAGTATCTGTACGTTTCCGGCACCACGCAGACCCTGCGCACCCATTTCCAAAACAGCGCGGATCGCCTGGTCGCGGGCCTCAACCTCAAGCCCAACGACCTGGTGGTGGACATCGGCAGCAATGACGGCACCTGGCTGGCGTGCTATCAGAAATACGGCCTCCGGGTCCTCGGGGTGGATGGCGCGCGCAACCTGGCGGCAATGGCCAACCAACGTGGCATCGAGACGTGGGCCCGCTTCTTCAACGTCGAGGTCGCCCGCGAAATCATTGCCACCAAAGGCCGCGCCCAGCTGGTCACGGCCGCGGGCGTCTTTTTTCATCTGGAAGAACTCCACAGCGTAACGGAAGGGATTGCCGAGTTGATCCGCGATGGCGGAGTGTTTTGTGTCCAGGCGATTTCGCTGACGGCCATGTTGCGCCACACCCAGTTTGACCAGGTCTATCACGAACATCTCACTTACTGGACCGTGAAGTCTCTCGACCGGTTGTTCTCGCAATACGGCCTGGAGATCTTTCAGGCCAGCATGCTCCCGATCCACGGCGGCTCCATGGAATTGCTGGTCGCGCCCAAAGGTACCCGGCCAATTGACGCATCGGTGCAACTCATGCGCGCCGATGAGGAACAACTGGGCTGCCACCAGATTGCGACGTACCGCAACTTCGCCAACCGCGTGCGCGAGATCGAGACGGAACTCATGGCCATCCTGCGGGACTACGCGGCCAGAGGAAAAACGGTTCAGGCCTTCGGCGCGCCCGCCAAAGGTGCCACCCTGCTGAATTCCTTCCACATCACGACGGAGCTGGTGCAATGCGCCGTGGAAGTCAACCCGCTCAAGATTGGCAAATTTATTCCCGGTGCACGGCTGCCCATCGTGGACGAGAAAATGACTGCACCACCTGACGCCTACCTGCTGTTAGCGTGGAATTTTTTGTCGGAATTTCTGCCCAGAAAGCGGGACTACATCATGGCCGGTGGTGAATTCATCGTGCCCATTCCCACGCCCGTGGTGATCAACAAGCAAAACTACGCGCAATATGCCAGCTGAGCGTTGCCGGATCTACGGCTGCTGATCCGCTAGAAACCGCCGGCTAAAAACCGCTGCGGAACCGAGCCGAGCCACCGATCGTAAATCCAGCGCAGCAGCCCCTGATTCGGTATCGACGGCAGATTGCTTTGACTCCGGGTGACAATCAGGTGAAAACTGCCGTCGGCGAAGTATTTTGGTCCCCGAACGAACTGGGTGTTAAAATAGCGCACGTATTCTTCGCGATGGGTGAGGCCCAACTCCGCAAACTTGCTAATCCACCAGGATTTGGGTTGAACGGTTTGATGCAAATTCACTCCGTTGATGATGTCCGGTCGGGACGAAACGCTCATGATCCACAGACCGTTTGGCGCCAGGTGCTTTAGCACGTTGGCCGCGAGCTTGGGGAGGTCCGGAGTGGCGATGTGTTCCATCATCTCCCAGCAAGTAACGATGTCGAACTGGAGCGGCTTGGTCTGCCCGTTGATTTCGATTTGAAGCTCAAATTCGCCCGTTACGTCGCAAGTGAACAGATATTCCGGAATGGTCCGCCACTCGGCACGGCGAAAGCGCTTGGAGTAATCGCTGCCTTCCAAACCGACGGCGAGGAAGCCATCGTCGAGGCAATTCTTGACGAACCCGCCACCGGAACATCCGAGATCCAGAATCCTTAGGGAAGCCCCTTGTGGGAACAGTTTATAGAGTTTGTCGTTGAACCGCCGGTTGACGCTGTTGTCCCGTTTTGTGCCCCAGGGATTCAGATGATCCGGTGATTCATAGGCAATTTCCCGCTCGGCTCGGAGAATGAGCTTCTGTGCGGGCGTGACGCTGGTCTGAACCGAGGAGGTCATAGAATAAGGTGCCGGGGCAACGTGCTGATCATGGTCGGTTCATGAGAAAATGATCTGCGAGCCGGGTGCGTTGAGTTTGACGCTGAGAATCTGGCGGCCCGCAAAGACTTCACCCAGCTTTGGGTGCGACTCGGGGGGCGCGAAAAAAAGCATGAACCCGCCGCCGCCCGCACCGAGTAATTTCCCCCCCCACGCCCCGGCTGCGCGCCCCGCCGCATAAATCTCGTCGATCTCGGGATTGGAAATCCCCACGTCCAGGGTGCGCTTGGCCTCCCATGCCCGATGCAATAACTCCCCGAACTCGCGGAGCGGCCGGTGGCTCACGAGGGTGTCGTAACCTTCATACACCATGGCCCGCATCGTCCGCAGGGCCGCCGCGTTCTGATCCACCCGCTGTAACTGATGGGCGACCACCTCCGAGGCCTTGCGCGTGATGCCCGTGAACACCAGAAACAAGTGCTGCTCGAATTCCGCCAGGCGCACAGGGGAAAGCGGTACGCGGTTCACCACGATGTCCTTCTCCGTGCGGAACTCGACCAGATTGAAACCGCCGAAGGCCGCCAGCACTTGATCCTGACAACCGACATTCTCCTTGAGAATGTGGCGTTCAACATGAATGGCCTTGTACGCCAGCTCCTGGGGGTGGAGGAATTCCCCCCGGAAAGTGTGCAATGCATGCAGCAGCGAAACCGTGAAGGCAGAGGACGAACCCAGACCCGTGAAAGCCGGCAGGTCGGCGAAATTGTGCAGTTCCACGTCACGCTCGAAGCCGCAGAGAGTCAGGCATTCGCGGAAGACATTATGCTCGATGTCGCGCACCGCCCGCACCAACTCGACCTTGCGATACGAAATCCGCATGGCGTAATCAAACAGGTGGCTGAGAAAGGGGCTGGCCGTAACGTACGAGAATTTGTCAATGGCCGTCGCCAGCACCGCCCCACCCTCGCGCAGGAAATACTCCGGGTAATCCGTGCCGCCCCCGAAAAAGCTGATGCGAACCGGCGCGCGGGCGATGATCATAACGACTGGTCACCGAACCAGGAGAGATTTTCCCGGATGAATGAATCCGCCTCCGGTAGCGTCGCGGGCGTACCGATGTCCAAAAAAGGCGTATCCATCGGCAAAACTTTGATCAATGCCCCCGCGGAGGTCAATGCCGGAAAGACCTCCCGCTCAAGACTCAGCGGAAGATGATTGGGAAATTTCTGGAGCAACGCATCGCGAAAAAGATAAAGGCCGGCACTGATCAATCCCTGGCCGGGGCGCTTTTCTTCGAAACGAATGAGATTGCTCGAGGCATCAGTTACCACACTACCGTAGCGGCTCGTGTCGATTACCGCCCGGGCATAGATCACGCCGGAAGTTGCGCTATTTTCCAAGGCCGCCCTGCCCTGCGCCAGATCCGCCAGGGCGAAGGTATCTCCGTTCAGCACCAGCCACCCTGCTGCGGCCTGGCCGCTGGCCCGGACTGCGTTGAGGAATCCTCCCCCCGTCCCGAGCGGCTGCGTTTCGCGAACACAGCGCACCTGCACGCCGTCCACGGGACCGTTGGCAAAGTGCTGCTCAATCACCTCTGACAGATAACAGGTGGAAACGAGAATTCGACAAATGCCCTGCCCGGCCAGATATCGCACCAACCACTCAAGGCAAGGCCGGCCTCGGACGGGCGCCATGGGCTTTGGCAGATTAGGGAGCAGATGTTGAATTCGGGTGCCCCGGCCGCCAGCCAGGATAACCGCCACGATTTCATCTGGAGGGATGTTACCCAAGCGCCGGCGAGGAATTCAAACGTTGGCGTAAACGCTGTTGCGCAAAATGGTGTAACCCTTGATGAGTTCCCGAATGCCGCGATCCAGGGGCCACTCCGGCTTGAAACCTGTCCCCGCCACCCTGGCGTTGGACACGATGTAATCGCGTTTGTCCGGGTCCTCGCCGATGGGGGCTTCGAGAAACACAAACTTCGGCAGGTGTCTTTGAATCGCGGCGCAGAGTTCCAGCTTGGACAAATTGGCATCGTCCAGCCCTACATTGTAAGCCCGGCCTTTCATCGCTTCGAAGTTTTGGAGGCCGTGGAGGAAGACCCGCACGACGTCCCGAACGTGGATATAGTTGCGTTTGAAGTGACCTTCAAAAATGACCACGGCGCGATCATACACGGCCCGGTAAACAAAATCGTTCACGAGCAAATCCGTCCGCATGCGCGGCGACATACCGAAGACCGTGGCCAGCCGGAAGCTGATGCTGTTGTCGCGCTGGAGTACCGCTGCTTCGGCCTTTACTTTGGTCACGCCATACAATGAAATCGGCCGGAGCGGCGAATCTTCCGTGCAGTGTTTACCCTGTTCCCCGATGCCGTAACCGCTGTTCGTGACCGGCATGATGATACGCTGCTGCGGACTCGCGAGCCGGCACAACATTTCCACGGCGTCTTGATTGGTGGATTGCGTCGCGATTTTGTCCGCGTTGCAAAGCGGCACCCCCACCAGCGCCGCCAAGGGGATCAACAGATCGGCTTTTGCCACCAGCGGCTTTACCAAAGCCTCATCGCGGCAATCGCCCCGCACGACTTGGAACGTGTCGTACTGGCAGCAGTCCGCGAGGCTGTTCTGCCGAAAGTAAAAATTGTCCAGCACGGTCACTTCGTGCCCCTGAGCCAACAGCGCCGGTGTCAATACCGAACCAATATAGCCGGCCCCGCCGGTGATCAGAATCTTCATGTCGCGCGCGACTTTAGCGGGGAACCCCGAGCGTCAGCAAATAGAATCAAGGCTGCGCGGCGGCCATTGGACGATGGCCGGTCTTTACAGCGGCCGCCTGCATTCCTAAGCTCCCGGGAACTTGAAGCCGCCCTTGAGCGAGAAAAAATTATGAATTGGTCGTGCCTGCGCCCCTTTCCCTGGCTGGACACGCGGGCCCGGTTCGTTGCGCAAGTTCCCCGGGCCGGAGTTTTGCTCGACCTCGGTGCGTCCGATGGCGAAACCCTGGGACACATCGCCCAACTGCGCCCTGACCTCCGCCTGCTGGCCGCCGACAAATTTGGTCAGCCCGAAAAATATCCCGCCGGCTGCCAGTTCCGCCGCGCGGACTTCGAACTGGAACCCCTGCCGTGGCCCGACGCAACCGTCGATGCCATCACCTGCATGCACCTGGTGGAGCACTTGAGCGACCTCAACCTTTTGTTGCAGGAAATCGCGCGAGTCTTGAAACCGGGCGGCCGGGTTTACTTTGAAACTCCACACCCAAAAACGCTGACCCTGCCCAGTACCCGGGGTGGTCCGCTGGCCTTCACCATGAACTTTTACGACGATCCCACGCATGTTCAGGTCGTGAAAATGGAGGCACTGGCGCAGCAGGTCCAGGCGGTGGGTTTGCAGGTCGTCCAGACCGGCACGTCGCGCAACTGGCTTTTCGCCGCCGCGCACCCGCTGTTCGCCTGGCTTCCTCCGAGCCGGAAAAAATTCACCGCGCACATTCACTGGCTCGGCTGGTCGGCCTGCATGATTGCCTCCCGCCCGGTGTGAAACCCAAATTGCTTGTCATCGAACTCTGGGGGATGGGGGATCTCGCCATCGCCACGCCTTTCCTCCAAACCGCGGCCGAACGCTTTGCCGTAACCCTGCTGGCCAAGCCGTATGCGCAGGATTTGCAGCCATGGCTGTGGCCAACGGTGGAAGTGCTGCCCTTCGTCGCGCCGTGGACTGCCTTCAAGGGTAAGTACCGGCTTTGGAAATGGCCCTGGCAGGCGATGCGCCACCTTCGCAAGCAGACCGCTAAACGCCGCTTCGAGGTCGGCGTGTCCGCCCGATGGGATCCACGCGACCATCTGCTCCTCCGCGCCATGCGCGTCCGGACCCGGTATGGCTTTCCGCGCCTGCATAGCCAGACCATGCTCACGCACCCGCAAATCAAACCCGCCCCGCACGAGCATCGCTATGAATACTGGCGCGTCCTGGGCCGGGCGCTGGATCTCACGCTCCCGCCGCGCGACGCCGTTCAAAGGCCCCGGCCGCAGACTTACCAGACGGTAATCATCCATAGTGGCGCCGCCCAACCCGTGCGCGTGTGGCCGCTCGAACGCTACCGGCGGATTGTCCAAAGGCTGCGCGAGAAAAATTATCACGTTGTCGTCGCCTGCGATCCCAACCAGCGCGATTGGTGGTTGCAAACCGGAGAAACAGGGGTGCAAATCCCGGACACGATCAGTGGTCTGATCAGCCTGATTGACGCGGCTGGCGTGTTCATCGGCAACGACTCCGGCCCGGGCCATCTTGCGGCGCTCCGCGGGGTTCCTACTTTCTCGTTCTTTGGACCGCAACTGCCGGAATGGTTCGCCCCCTTGCATCCCGCCGCCGTCTGCCTGGAGGGCAAGGCCTGCCCCTATAAACCGTGTTTCGACTATTGTCGTTACTCGCAACCGCGCTGCTTGTCCGAAATATCCGAGGCGGAAGGCTGGGCGGGCGTCGAACCGTTCGTCACCCGGCACCTCGGGCCGCACCCACCCACGGCTCAACAGTTAATCACGGTTTGAATTCCACCGGGTGGTCAGGGACGCCTGAACGCAAAGACCCAGGCGATCGGCATCGGCAGGCGCAACTTCGCTCCCGCGACGATGATGGCGGCAATCCCCAGCTCGATCGGATTTTGTTCTTTGAACCTTCATTGCCCCTCCCTACCTTGGCCCGGTGAAACAGGCAGAGAGAGCAATCGCATCCGAAGGTCGCATCAACCGGCCTTTCCGTCCGGCCGTTGAGGACGCGCCCAGCCAACAAGCGGTTGGCGCTGCGCCGGCCTAGATTTGTTACACCGATTATACTCATGACCAGTAATCCCCGGCCCGGGCCCGCCAACGGTGACAGCGAGGATGCGCGGTTGAAAATCTATTTTCTGCCAAACTTGCTCACGGCGGGAAATCTATTTTGCGGCTTTGTGGCGCTGACGAAGATTGTCGAAGCGGACATTTCCACGGGCGTTTACACCAAGATCTGGACCGCGCTTTACTTCATCCTGGCAGCCTGCATTTTTGATTTGTTCGATGGCCGGGTGGCGCGCATGGGCGGCGCGGAGAGCCCGTTCGGACGGGAATTCGATTCCCTGGCCGACTTGATTTCCTTCGGCGCCGCGCCGGCATTCCTTGTGCATCGCATCGTCCTGAAGGACGTTTTTGCGGAATACGCGGAGATCGGGTGGTTCATCGCTTCGATCTATCTGGTTTGCGGCGCATTTCGCCTCGCGCGCTACAACGTGATGTCGAGCGTCCCGGGCGCCGGCGGCGGCAAGGAGTTTCTTGGGTTTCCCATCCCCTCGGCCGCTGCCCTCGTGGCTTCGCTGACGATGTTCATGATCTGGTTGAATGAAGCCGGATGGATGGAAGAGCGCTTCAACCACAGCAAATGGCGTTATCTGCTGCCGATGCTGCTGCTGTTTCTTTCCGCCATGATGGTTAGCAAGGTGAAGTATCCGAGTTTCAAGTCACTGGACCTGCGGGCAACGCGAACCTTTCCCAAAATGCTGGCTGCCATTTTGATCCTGGGAGCCGTGGTGGTTTCCAAGGGCAAAATCCTCATTTTTATCCTGCCATTGTTCTTTACGGCGTACCTGATCTACGGTTTTGTGCGCCCGCGCATCTCCGGCCGTATCCGACACGAAATTGAGGACGAGGAGGAGGAGGAATCGGCCAAACCAAGCTAGGGCTTCATGCCGGCACTGCCGCCCATTCTTATCGCGGGATTGACTGGCTTCATCAGCGGCCTGCTGCTCTCCATTCCGGTTGGCCCCATCAATCTCACGATCATCAATGAAGGCGCCCGGCGGGGATTCAAATGGGCGTTGCTCATTGGAATGGGGGCCTCGGTGATGGAGGTCGTGTACTGCACCATTGCGTTCACCGGATTCTCCTCCTTTTTCGGCAATCGCTACGTCAAAGCGGCGATGGAGGTGTTCAGTTTCGTCTTCATGCTGTTCCTGGGGATCAAGTTTCTGATGGCCAAAACCGTCAGCGCCCCGATCCACATCAGCCGCGCGGCCGACCGGCTCGAAGGACGCATCGAGGACAAACTCCATCCGCACTCGGCATTTTTAACCGGTCTGGTGCGCGTAATGGCCAACCCCGGGGTGCTCTTGTTCTGGATTTTTCTGGCCGTAAACTTCATGTCGCGTGAGTGGGTGACACCCACCTGGGAAGGCAAGCTGTCCTGCATCGGCGGCGTGGCCTTGGGCACGGGCCTCTGGTTCTTTGGCCTAAGCTGGGCGGTGTCGCTCGGCCATGGCAAATTCAGCGAGAAGACCCTGCTGCGCATCGAACATGGCTCCGGCTTGGGACTGATTGGCCTCGGGTTGCTCCACGGCGCGAACATCGCCTGGCAACTGGCCCGCACCCGAGGTTGATTACATGAATCCATCCGGCCCGAATGAAGACCTCGCGTGCGATGAGTGCGGCCGCTACGGCGTGTTCATTTTCGACGGACACAAGCTCTGCCCCGCTTGCTACGCGACCGGCGGATCGTGTTGCCCGGAATTCGGGCGGGACGAAGCCACCGACGGCCCAATCAAATCTGTTCCGACTCCGTCGTCACCGATCCGGTGTCGCCCTTGAGCGCGCCCATTAATGCGTGCCAGGCGAGGATGGCACACTTTACCCGCGCAGGATACTTGTGGACACCCGCAAATACCGCCAGCTTGCCGACGTCGCCGGCGAATTTCCCCGTCATCACCATGTCGTGGACCTGGTTGAACATGGCTTCCACATCCGCCTTGGTCTTGCCTTTGGCAAACTCCGTAAGCAAGGACGCCGAAGCCTTGGAGATGCAACAGCCCGAACCAATGAAACTCGCATCCTGGATCCGGTCACCCGCCAGGGTAAGATACAATTTCAACTGATCACCGCAGAGCGGATTATGACCCTGCGCCGAGCACGTCGCCTCCGGCAACTCATGGAAATTCCGGGGGTGCTTGCAGTGGTCCAGGATGACCTGCTGATAGAGATCGTTCAGATCGTCGAACATGGTGGCCACTATTTCGCCGCCAGATGCGGATTTGCTTCAAGCCGCTCCCATACCAGTTTGTCCAGTTCCTCGCGCGCGGCTTCGTGCCGGATGCGCTCGATGATTTCGCCGGCAAAGGCGTGAATCAACATCCGCCGCGCTGTCTCCGGTCCAATCCCGCGTGACCGCAGATAGAAAATTGATTCCTGGTTCAGCTGTCCGATGGTCGCGCCATGCGTGCACTTCACATCATCGGCGTAGATTTCCAGTTGCGGCTTGGAGTTGGCGGTGGCGTCGTCGGAAAGCAACAGGTTCTTGTTGGTCTGTTTCGCGTCCGTCTTCTGGGCCGGCGGCTGCACGAGAATGCGGCCGTGGAAAACGCCTCGCGATTTGTCGTCCAGGATGCCATTGAAATACTCATGGCTGGCGCAATGGGGTTGAGCGTGCTCGACGACCATGTGATGATCGGCCAATTGCTCGCCCCGCGTCAGGTAGAGCCCGTTCAAAACACATTCCAATCCTTCACCCGCGAGGTTCGTGCGAATGCTGTTGCGCGAAATTCTCGCCCCGAGGGCGAAGGAATGCACGTTCACGTTGCTGGCCCGCCCGAACCGACCGTGGATTGCCGCCAGGTGAAACGCATCCAGCGCCTCATCCTGAAATTTCAGCAGCTCAACCACAGCGTTCTCACCCACCACGAGTTCGGACACCGCATTCGTGAAGTATCCAGAGCCGCCTGCGGTCACATAGCTCTCGATCACGGTTAGCTGACTGTTCGCCTCCGCCACGATGACATTGCGCGGTTGGATGGTTGCACCGCTTTGGTTGCCAGTCGCGATGTGGATGAGCTGCACCGGCTCGGTCACGACTTTGCCCGCCGGCACATGAATGAACCCGCCATCGAGAAAAAAAGCCTGATTTAAAGCAGTGAAAGCGTTGTCGCCCACGGGCAACGAAGCGGAAAGGTGCTTTTCGAGCAGCGCTGGTTCGGCCGCCAAGGTGGCAGCGATGCTGGCTACTCTGACTCCCGCCGGCAGCTTCGTCATTTTGGAGAGCGCCGCCGCGTATTGCCCGTTCACAAAAACCAGGCGGGCCCCAGGCAAACTGGCAAACGGAAACCGCTTCAGCGCTTCGGGCGTAACCCCATCAGGAGTCGCTTCAAACGCTGGCCGGAAGGGCATTTTTGCTATCGGCGCAATATTTGTGAAGCGCCAATCTTCCTGCAGCACCGTCGGAAAACCAAGTTCCGTGAAGCGCGCCAGTCCGCCCTTGCGGAAGGGCAGCATCCAGCCGGGCTGGTTCGCGGCGCGCTCAAAGTGGCGGAAGTTCTCCACGTAGGCCGCCGCCAGGGGGCCGCTTTGTTTCGCTGAGGTTGGAGCCATGTTCAGTTTCAATTGTTTCCCAATCGAGCGCACAGCTTTTCATGATGGCGCAATAGAAGCAAGTCTGCGTCGGCGGTCCGACCTTCACTGCGGTCGGCAGACCGGTTTGTGAAATAAATCACAAAACCGGCTTGCCTGCCCAATCACCGCCCACTACGCTCTTTGCGCCGCCATCAACGGCGACCGTTCCCATGCCCGAAACCATTAAAGTCGGCTATGATTCAAAGATCGAAGGTGATGTGATCGTCACCCGGGTGGACGCCGCCATCAATTGGTTTCGCAAGAACTCGATCTGGCCCATGCCGATGGGGTTGGCGTGCTGCGCCATTGAATTGATGGCCACCGGCGCGAGTCGGTTCGACATTTCCCGGTTCGGCATGGAAGTCATGCGGTTTTCGCCCCGGCAATCGGATGTGATGATTGTAGCGGGCACGGTCACATACAAGATGGCCATGTCGGTGAAGCGCATTTACGACCAGATGGCCGAGCCGAAATGGGTCATCGCCATGGGCGCGTGC
>CAZIJO010000017.1:0-43189 GCA_964539515.1 uncultured Bifidobacterium sp.
GCGGACGTGAGTCCGCTCGATTCAAAATCGAAGGAAGTCAGAGCCGACTCACGTCGGCTGCTACAGTTCAGGGGTTCAAAGCGCGAAATCCCGTTTGGGAGACATCTCTCCCCGGGAGAGCGGGTCGAGGTGAGGGCGGACGTTCCCACTCACTTCCCGCGGCCTAGTTGGCCGGGGCAATTGGTGCCGACGGAAACCGCGAAGCTCCCCACGGCATCAGGCGGTTCACTTCAGTTGCACGAGATACGTCCGCCCCCGCTTCGTTTCGAGGCGCACCGAACCATCGGCGTTGAGCTGGCTGGTGACCGGCCGACCCTGGCAGGTGACGCGGGCGACAGTCTGACCGCGCGGCGGGACGAGGTTGGCCGGCCCGTCGTTGCTGGCTTTGAGGCTGGCGGATACCGCCCGGCCGTCTTTCCACTCCGCACCCACTTCCAGGCCGCCGCGGGCGCGCAGTCCCCGGAACGAACCGGTTGGCCAGGCGGCGGGTAACGCGGGCAGCAGGTGGATCACCGGGGTGGTTGAGTCCGGACTTTGCAGCAGCATTTCGGCGATGCCGGCGCAGCCGCCGAAATTGCCATCAATCTGAAACGGGGGATGGAAGCAGAACAGATTGTCCGAGGAGCCGCCGCCGCCCATGTAATTCATCGCGGTACCGGCGACGGGCCGCAGCAGCATCTGCAACAATTTGTAGGCACGGTCGCCGTCACCCAATCGCGCCCAGAAGTTGATCTTCCACGCGAGCGACCAGCCGGTCCCTTCGTCGCCGCGGCCTTCGAGCAATTTACGGCAGGCCAGGGCGAGCTCCGGCGTTCCGGTCGGCGTGATCTCGTCGTACGGATGCAGGCCATAAAGCGGCGAAACGTGCCGGTGATGCGGCTCCGGTTCGGGATACGGTTGCAGCCATTCCTGCAAGCGGCCGTCCGGTCCGATTTGATTCGGCGCCAGGCGCGCGCGCTTCTGCGTCAGCTCGCGGCGCAATGCGTCGTCCACGCCGAGAATTTCCGCGGCCCGCGCGGTGTTGCCGAACAGTTCGCGCAACTGCTGCATGTCAATCGTCGGTCCCATGCAGACCTGGGCGGTGCGACCGTCGGGCAGCTTGAACGAGTTTTCCGGCGAATTCGACGGGCCGGTCACCAGCCAGTGGTGCTCCGGTTCCTCCCAGATGTTATCGAGGTAAAACAGCGCGCACTCCTTGAGGATCGGATAAGCCCACGCGAGGAACTTGCGGTCGCCCGTGTAGGCGTACTGCGTCCAGAGATGTTCGCACAGCCAGGCCGAGCCGCCGGTCGTCGCGCCCCACGACGCATGTTCGCCGGGCGCGGTAAAGCCCCAGGGATTGGTGATGACGTGCGCCACCCAGCCGCGCGAATTGTAATAGGCCTTCGCCGTCTTCCGGCCCGGCGCGACCAGGGACGCGATGAGTTGATTCAGCGGCGCCTGCAATTCGGAAAGATTGCCCACCTGCGCGGGCCAGTAATTCATCTGGACGTTGATGTCGAGATGCCAGTCGCCGTTCCATGGGGTCTGAATCTCCTCGGCCCAGATGCCCTGCAAATTCGCCGGCAACCCGCCGGGCCGCGATGAACTGATGAGGAGATAGCGCCCGAAGTTGAAATACAGCGCCGCGAGTTCTGGATCGGACGCGCCTTGCGCAAAACCGGCGAGCCGCTGCGCCATCGGCAATGCGGCGTTCGGCGAGGCCGGGCCGTTGCCCAGATTCAGTGCGACCCGGTTGAACCATTGCTCGTGATCAGCTTTCTGGGCGGCACGAAGTTTAGCGAAGGATTTTTTCGCGGCCTTGTCGAGATCGCTTTGGGTCGCGCGGATCGGATCGTCGAGCTGGCGTCCGGCGAACCCGCGGTAATCCGTGGCCGCGGCGAAGAGTAACACCACTTCGTCGGCCTTTTCGATGACGAGCCGGTTGGCATCGGCCTTCACGCGGCCGCCTTTCGCCAGCACACGGAGTCGTCCGGCGTAGCTCACGCCTTTGCCGCCGCGACCGTCGTTGAGCGTTCCGGTCATCAGCAGCTCGCGATCATTCACCGCGACGGTTTGAAAGCGCTCCTTGCGATCCAGGGACACCTTGAACGACAACGAACCTGGACGATCGGCGGTCAGGCGCGAGACGAACACCTGATCGGGCGCGCTGATGAAATGGGTCCGCTGGAAGCGCACACCGTTTTCCTCGTACGCAACTTCCCCGGCGGCGGTAACCAGATCCAGGATCCGCGAGTAGTTCTTCGCCTTGGCCATGGTCGTTGCCGGCTTCGAGGTAACGCCATCAATGGCAATTTCCGCGACCTGAAAGTGAGTAACGCCCGGGTTGGGCAGGAAAGTGATCCGGAGAAAACGGACTGCCGCCGGGTGGGCGGTTGCATACGAACGGGTTTCGTTTCGCTGCGCGAAGACCGGTTCGTCCTGGTGCTCGTCGAGTAACGTCCAGGTTTTGCCATCCATCGAGCCTTCGAGTTTCCAGGTACGCGGGTCGCGGCCCGGGACATCCTCGGCCGAGGTCAGCCGATATGTGGTGGGTCGCACCGGGGCGCCGCCGGCATCCATTTCCCAGACCACCGGTTTGCCTTCGTGGATGATGCACCACTTGGTGGCCACGTTGCCGTCCGTCGCAAACTCTACTTCCTGATGGGCGGACAAGGCGTGATGCCCGCTGGCGCACCGGGTCGTCGGTGCGTCGGGGGCGTCGCCGAACTTGAGCCGCAGGTTGCCCAGCGTTTGATAGCAGCCAAACGGGACATTCGCGCCGTTCCCGTGACCGGAGCCGGCGCCCTGGCAGGTGAAGTTCTTCATCACGAGGTCGGCGGCCTCGGGATTTTTTCCTGCCGCCAGGAGCCGGCGGATTTCCGGCAACGCTTTGAACGCGTCGGCGCGATCGTTGTCATCCGGCGAACCGGACCAAAGCGAACTCTCGTTAAGAACAATGCGTTCCTCGTCAATGCCGCCAAAGATCATCGCGCCGATCCGTCCGTTGCCGAGCGGGAGGGACTGTTCAAACTTGGTCGCGGGGGTGGCGAACCAGAGGGCCGTCGAGGGGTCGGCCGCCGTCGCGGTCAGGGCGGCGAGCAAAAGGGCAACGAGTGAGGTTGAGAATGGTTTCATGGGTTGATAAGTGTCGGACCGGGTCATCTAGTTCTGGCCGGTAGCAAGCACCACATCCTTCTGTCGCGAGGCGGGTGTGACTTTCAACGATTCCAGCTTGCCCTTGCGAAAGACGCCTTCGACGGTGGTGTTCTTCGGGGCGTGCAATTTGAATTTCACGTTCCAGTCGGCCGGCCAGGCGGGCAGGAGGAAGATTTTGTCGCCGGTACTTTCCAGCACCATGTGTTGCAGGGTGAGCATGATGTTGCTTCCGTGGTCCTGATCGGGCAGCCAGTCGTAGTTGGGGCCCCACATGGCCGGGAAGCGGAAGTTCGGATGCGAGTTGCGGATCTTGCCCAGCAGGATTTGTTTGGCGTCGTCGGTCAACCCCAGGATGCCGGCGCATTGGCCGTCGTATTGCCAGCCGATGGAGGCTTTCTCGGTCCGGTGTTTGAACGTCGCCCGGCCCAGTTCCAAATCGGGGCGGCCAACTCCGTAAAGGCGGAACGGCCAGATGGCGAAGAGTTCGGGATTCTCGACGTTGCTGCGCTTGGGCTCGAATGCTTCCGCCATGGTCACCCGGCCATCGCGGAGGGGCAGGGCGGGGGTGGCCGCTTTCATTCGCTGCCAGAACTCGCGCTCCGCGGCTGGCGCTTCGACCAGCAGCAGCCGGTCGAGCACGTCATGCAAACCCGCCACGCTCGGGGTGTCGTTGGTCACCCCGTGCCAGTAGGTTTCCACCGCCTGCGTCGGGCTGATGACGAGTTTTCCCAGGGCGTCGCGCTGGAAGCGGCTGTCGTAATAGCTCAACACCGAGTGCGCCATGGGAATCAGTTCCTCGTTGAGGAATTTCGCGTCGCGGGTGTGTTCGTAGCAATCCAGCATCAAGGTGGTCAGTTCCAGGCCCTGTTGCCAGGCGTATTGCCAATAAGGACAGAGCACCTCGTTGGGTTGACGGTCCTTACGATTCCAACCGTAATCGTTGTTGGCATAGGTGCCGAAGATGGTCATCGTCTCCGGAAAGTAGGCGCCGGTCGCGCCGTGGTAGAGTTGGGCGCGCGCTTCGCACAACGGCAGGACCTCCCGGTAAAAGCGGAACAGGACGGACAGTTCGTCGAAGTCGCCCCGCGCGATCATCGGAAAATAGGGCAGCCGCGTGTTCTGCCACCAGAAGCAATCACCCCACCGCCGCCAGTCGGCGTTGAAATCCGGGCCGCCGGCGAATTTCGGGTCCACGGTGAAGATCGAGCCGTTGAACTTGATCGGATAGTTCCCGCGCCCGCCGCACGCCGTCATCCAGCGCTGCAACACGTACGCCTGGGTAACCCGGGAAGACACCACGCTATTGCTTTGGTTACTGCCGCCTTCCGTTTTGAGCAACCGGCCATTCAGGAAAAGCTGCCGGACGCCGGTCGTGGCATTAACCGTGGCGGCGACATGCTGCCACACGCCGGGCTTCAAGCAGTCGCGCACCGCCATTTCGTCAGGGCCCACAATCAACCGCAGTCCGAGACCTGGATGCGTATCCAATAGAAAACCGTCGCTGCCGCCCGCCGTGATTTTGTCGAAGATCCGACCTTGTTCGCCGGGCGCGGGTTTGATCCATGCGGCGACCGTGAAACCATTGGTCAGCGGAATGTCGGTGAACGGTGCGATGGTTTCCGGCCGGTCCGCTGACAACTTCGCGATCTCTGTGGCACTCATTACCCGGGCCTCGGCCACCACCCCGGTGAGGGTTCCCGAAAACCGGCTCGCGCCGGTCGAGTCCACGCCCAGCCGCAACGGATGTTTGCTGTTGGGGATCCCCGACGCGGGTTTGTCGCCTTCCACGAAGATCCAGCTCCGTTTCCAAAACGCGTTCCACCACGCGGCGGTGCGGTCGGCGGCGGTGGTGGCATCGACCGGTTGCACGAGCGCTTGTTGCCAATTACTCCCGTCCGAGGTTTGCGCCGCGTGCGTGGCGATGCTCAGGGAAAACTCTTTCGCCGGCTTGGCCGACTTCAGGGTGTGGCTGCATTCGCTGACAAAACCCGGGCCGGTCATGCGCCCCCCGAAGGTCCGGTGCAGCAACGGATCGCGCACGAGGTGGGCCAGCGATTCCAGACCCTGATGCTTGAGGGTAAGCGGGACGATGGAATACTCGTTGCGATGATACCAAGTCACGGCGGTTGGACTGGCGGCAACGACATCCGGGCTCTCCCACACCTCAATCCCGGCGGGGGCCGCCTGCATTGTCCAGCTTGAAGCCAACTCCTCCCCCTTCAGCACGCGTTTTTCAGTGCGCCAGTTTTCGAGCATGGCGGTCACCGTGCGCGGCGTCTGGCCGCGACCGAATACATGGACCACCGGCGCTTCGGCATCCACGAAGACGCGCAGCGTTGCGTCGCCGGCGGTGATTTCGATCTGACCGTCGCGCAGCTTCAACGCCTGGCGGAACAGCATGCCGCTGACGAATGGATTCGGTGAAAGGTGCACGCGCACGCGTCCCAGTTTGAGCAAGCGATTGCACTCGCTCCAGGTATCGGTGCGGGAGATGTAAAACAGCAGGTCGCCGTTCTCTTCGACCCAGACATTCAAGCCAACCTCCCCGTTGCCAATGGGCATCGAGCCGGCGCTGTTCTGGCTGGGCGAATCCCAGACCACGTTGTAGCGGTCGAGTTCCGTCAGTGGGTCAACTGCGACTGCACCCTCCGCCGGCGACTCGGCAGCGGAGGCGGGATTACCCATTGAACAAAGCAGACAAGCAGTGAGGAGGGCGAAGACTGGAAAATGCCCACGGCGATTTATCAGCGGTTGGTTTGGCTTTTGATTCATAACATTGCGCAGAGATAATTGGTGTCACTGGGTAGGGCGGGCAGTCCCCTGCCCGCCGCGGTTGCCAACCAACGCGTTCGGCTTCACGACGACGGCGCGCACGGAGTGACGCGCCCTACCCATGTGCCGATTGGCATTGGGAATTAGTAGCGTGACGGCCTTCATTTCCCCGGGAGCGGTTGGGGTTTGAACTGGACGGTCCATTTCACCTCGCGGCTTGCGGGGGAATTGAGGGTCACGCGCAGCAAGCCGGAGGACTCCTGGCAGGACACGGTCACCCCGGCCGCCTGGTCACTGGCGGAAACATCGGCGGCGGCGAGTTTCCAAAGCTTGCCGCCTTCGGAAAGGCCGGCGATGCGGAGTTCATACGGATCATTCCCGATGACCTTGCTGGTCGCGGACAATTTTCCACGCCGCCAGGTTTCGCCGGTCACGTCCACGATGCCTTGCGTGACGTGACGGGAGGTGCTGAGCAGAACGGGGTGGCCCGCGTCGGCGCGGACGGCGATGATGCGGCAGGAGGTCGGCGGGACTTCACACTGGAATGCACCCTGGAAACTGGGCAGCGGAGTGTTGTCCCAAAAGTCGAAGGCGAGATACGTTTGCTTCGAGTCCAGGCCGAGCTTTGCACAGGAATAATTAACCTTCAGCGCCGTCGGCTCCTGGTTGAACAGGCCGATGACATCGCGGCGGACGGATTGGCTCGTGTCGGTCACAAGCCACGTGGTCGGCAGGAAACTGTCGAAGTAATCCACCGGTCGCGCGGTGGCATCATGATGTGTCATCGTGCGCCGCATGACCTCCAGCCGGTCGGCGGGCAAGTCGGGAATCCAGTCGCTGTTCAGGTAGAACTGGCCGGCGATGGAAACCCACGAAGCCCCGAGCCGGGCTTGGGCGAGCGTGACCGGATTGACGCCCATGAACGTGCCTGTGGCCCGGACGATGGAGGGATCGGGATCGTTCCACCAGACGCGGCCGTTCAGGAAATAGAGACGCGATCCGCGAATCGGCCCGGTCTTCGTCCCCTGGCCATCGGCGTTGTAATCCGGCCCGATACGCATGGAGTCCACCAACCCCAAAGCGCAGAGTTCCCGTTCGTTCTGCGCGACGCAGCAGCCGGAGAAGAACACCTCCGGACCGGCGTTTTGGCGGATCAATTTCAACCCACTGCGATACGCCTCGATGTTGCTCACCAGCGGATCGTAAAACGGCTGATGGTTGCCGAAGTGATCGTCCTTGTAGCCGTCGTTCACATAAATCTGTTCGCACGCTGCGCCGGTCCAGAGCCCATCCATTTTGAAGTAGTCCACGCCCCAGGAACGGATGGTTTTTGTCACGTGCGCCAGATGGGCCTGCACCTCGGGATGCGTCAGGTCGAGACACGTGCCGCCCCACGGGGTGTCATACGGTTTGCCATCCTCGCGCTTCACAAACCAATGCTGGCGGTCTTTGTACTCGGGGTCCTGAAAATTGCGCGCGAACGGCAGCCACCACAGGCCGAACGTCAAACCGGTTTTCGCCACTTCCGCCGCCACCGGCGCCATGCCGTGCGGATACGGCCCGTCCGGTCGCACCCGATCAAAGCCGCGGCGCGGGCCGTTGAGTTTCGGGCCGTCCTGCCACTCATCGTCAATCTGCACGACCCCAAATCCAAACGGCTTCAATTCCCGTGCGGCAAACCGGGCCAGCTCCACCGTGGATTTCTCGTCGCCGGCCTCGCCGTGTTTCTCCGCATACCACGAGCAATACACGGCGGGCGGCGGCGGGAGCTTGATGGCGTATTGCCGCTTGATCGCATCGGCGTACAACTCTGAGCCGATCCGCGCATCCTCGAAAATGCCTACCGCCAGCGTTTCGAGCGCCGCCGACTGTCCCGCCGGAATCCGGAGATGCCCATAATCAATCTGCGCCTTGAGCTCGACCCGGCCGTCCTGCACGCTGGAGAACATGACCCCGCTGCCGCGATCTTGCGTGACCCAGCCGGCCACGACGCCCCGGCGCGTCGCCGGATCGGCGCAGGTGAGAAAGAGATAGCTGCCGGGATTCTTGTCCGGCGCGAGCAATCCGCCGGTGCCCACCGTCACGAGTTCGGCGGCTGGCTTTCCCAGATTGAGCGAAAACGTCGCTGGTACGGCTTTGGTCATATCGAGCAGGTCCTTGCCGCCGTTGTGCCGCGTGCCCCGAATGAGCACGAAGGGCAGGTTTCGGTAAAGCTCCAACGAATTCTCCCCGCCATCCGCGAGCGTCACAACAATGTGTCGACCCTTCCCAAAGACAGGGTCCTTCGCAGATTCCACCCGCGCCTTGCCGGGCGCGCCTTCCAGTTTTCCTGCCGTCAGAAAACTGTTCCCGGTCGCATTCTCAGCGACGCTGAATGTCCCCGCCGCGTCGTCATATCTCACCGCGAGCGTTTTATTTTCGATCCTGTGGGTGGCCGCAATGGCCGGGCGGGGCAGGAACGGCAGGGTGGCGATGAAGAGGAGGAGAAGCTTGGAATGCATAATTATGGTCGGCTCCGGGCCGGGGGTCGTTTCCCGATGCGGCCAAACTCCGGCATGCCGCGCGCGGCCAAGACCTTGAGTATCCTGCCGGCGCCGGTTTGGCAAGCATCACCCTGCGGCGGACCGGGGAGGATGGCTTTACTTCGCCGGGATTGCCTCGAGCACCAGAACCTCGAACGGGCGGAGGGTGAGGCGCAACGGCTTGCCCGCCTTGCCGGTGATTGCTGATTTCGCCGCATCCTCGGCCCACGGACTCTTAAACACGTATTTTGTTTTCGCGCCCGCCGGCAGTTCAAACGCCCTGCCCAGATCGAGGGAAAACTCCTGCGCGGTGTCGTCCGGGTTGCGCAACATGACAATGCCCTTGCGCGGCGTCCAGGAGGCGTAGCCATAGACCTCGAGCTTTGCGGGGTCGCCGCCAATCCAGTGCGTGTCCACGAGCACGTCGGCGTTGGCGCGCGACCATTTGGCGGCTTCGGCCAGGACCGACCAATCGTCCGCGGTCAACTTGTCCGGCTGGATGTAGAGTTCCTGCAGTCCCGTGCCGCTGCCGAAGAAGGCCCGCACATCGTCCTTGAAGCCGGCACTATTGAAGGTCGGTTCGCCCGCCGAGCCGTGCCGCGAGTACGCCACGCCCTGGGTCATCAGCGAGTTGAGCGGGTACAACGGGGCTTTGCGAACGACATTGCGGTAAACTTCCTGATCGCGATACGTCAGCCACTGCTGCTGCTTCGAACCTTGGCCGGCGAGGCCCATGTCGTTGCCCTGCCGCCAGAGCGAGTCGGCATAGCGCAACCAGAACGGCGACGGCCACGAGCCGGTGGTGAGGTTGATGTAAAGGTTCGGATCTTCCGACCGCAACTCCAGCATCAGTCGCCGCATGGCCTCGGTGTCGAGGACGTATTGCGCGCCGCCGTTGGCATACATGCCGGTGGCGATGCCATCGAACTTGAAATGGTTGACGCCAAATTTCCGGATCATGTCCACACAGGCCTGCTTGAACACGCCGTAGTATTTGTTGCCTGCCAGCGAAAAACCGGCGGCGTTGATCTCATAATCCTGCGCCCGGCCAAACTTGATCCGCTGCTCCTTCGGCTCGCCATAGCCACCGAAGGGCGATAACCAGACGCCGAGGCGCGTGTGGTATTCCCGGCAGGCCTCGGCGAGCGGCGCGAACCCGCGCGGGAAACCGCTGTGAAACTGCCACAGCGTCCTGGGATCATCCCAGCCATCGTCAAATACCATGGCATCCATGGTAACCCCGTGCGGTTTGATGAAGCGCTCGCCGCAAAGTTGAATGGCCTCGACGCAGTTGGTTTCGTTCAGGGCAAACGGATTCCAGGCCGTGTCATACCAGGAGTTGTAATGCAGGAACGGCCGATACGGATGTGCCCGTTCGCGTTCGAGGTAATACAAGAAGGCGCGGCGCATCTGGCCCGGCGGCGCAACGCCGAGCACGAAGCTCTGGGTCAAGGTTTCGCCCTGCCGGAGTGTGGCATCGCGCGGCAACCGACAGACGACCGGGCCGTTCTTGGTGGGGGTGACCGTGTTGACCGCCATCGGGTCTTCATAGGCGCAAAAGAAATTTCCCGCCACGACGGGCGAGCCATCCACTTCTCCCACAGCCTGCGCCTTGGGAATGGTCTGGTCGAGCCAGACAATCTCGCGGATCCCGCAGTCCGCGCCCGCGGCGGTCACCGCCATCTCCTGGCGGATGTAATTGCCGCCATCGTGTAAAATGGCCCGCCAGATTACGCGGAGATGCCCGTCTGTGGAATGCAATGGGACTTCAATTTGTTGCCCCCGAATTCGCGCCGCCAGGCGCGCCGCCCCGAAGTTTGGCGGCAGTTCCGTTATCTCCGCGGGACCGTCTGGTTTGAGCACGGAGGCCGCATAGCGCTGGCCGTTGGTGAGAATTATTTCAAAAGCTTCGCCCGTGATGGCCATTTGGCGCTTTTTGACATGATCCCGGAACGACTGCGGTCTTAATCCCTGGTCGCGGATCAACCAACTGGCGGAGATGACGGCATTGCCGACGGTGATCCGCCTACCCGCCAGGTGAATCCGCGCCGGGCCGGGATCGGATCCTGGATAAATCAACTGGGCGGGGAGGACGCTAGAATAGGCTGCAAGCGCAGCGACCACAAAGCCAATAACGCGGGCTCGTGGTTTGCGGGGATTCGTTTGCATCGGATTATTCCTTGCGCCGCCGCACATCGAGATAAACGGCGGCGAGCACCACCAGGCCTTTGACGATGTATTGGAGCGAGAAGTGAACCCCCGCCTGGTTGAGTCCCTTGTCGAGAATGCCAATGATGATGGCGCCGATCAACGTGCCGCGCATGGTGCCGATGCCGCCGGTGAAACTGGTGCCCCCCACCACGACGGCGGCAATGGCGTTCAACTCGAAGCCCTGGCCGGACGCCGGCTCGGCGGAGTAGAGTTGCGAGGCGTGGATGATGCCAGCCAGGCCCGCCAGCAAGGAGCAGATCACATAGACGATCACTTCGTTGCGGGCGAGCGGGATGCCGGTGAAGCGGGCGGCTTCGCGGTTGCCGCCAATGGCGTAAAGGTGCTGGCCAAAGCGCGTGCGATGGAGCAGCACCGCCGTCAGGGCAAACGCCGCGAGCATCAACAGCACCGGCACCGGCAGGAAACCGAACAGCCGCGCATTACCCAAGGCGAGGAAAAGCTTCTCCGTGTCCGGCACGGCCAGCGGCCGGCCTTCGTTGAAGCGCAGCGCGACGCCCCGCGCCACGAGCATCGTGGCCAGGGTGATGATGAACGGCGGCATCCGCGTGCGGGCCGCGCAAAATCCGTTGATGGTTCCGAACAGGGCGGCCATCGCAAAACCCGCGAACAAGCCTGCCGCCAATCCGCCGCGCGCCAGGACGGCCACCGTCACCGTTCCAATCAGCGCCACCACGGCCCCGACTGAAAGATCGATGCCGCCGATGAGAATCACCAGGGTCATGCCATACGCGAGAATCGCGTTCACGGAAATTTGCTGGGCCAGGTCGAGCAGGTTTTCCGCGCCGAGAAATTGCGGCACCCAGATGCGAAACAAGCCCAGCAGGACGATGATGGCAAGGAGCAGGGGCAACACCTGGCGGAGGGAGGTGAATTTGGATTTCATCGCGGGGGTCAATTGCGGGTCAGTTCGGCCATGACGGCTTCGGGGCTGATTTCCTGGGCGGCCACCTCCCGCACGATGCGGCCGGCGCGGTAAAGGGCCAGCCGATGGGAGAGATTCATCACTTCGGGCAAGTCCGACGAAATCAGGATGACCGCCATCCCTTGTTCAACCAGCCGGTGGATGATCGCAAACATTTCTTCGCGGGCGCCGACGTCCACGCCGCGCGTGGGTTCGTCGAGGATGAGGATCTTGGGCGGGCGTTCCATCCATTTGCCGACGACGACCTTCTGCTGGTTGCCGCCCGAGAGACTGCCGATCGGTTGCTCGGGATCGGACAGCCGGATGCCAAAACTCTGCACCGCCCGCGATACGATGCCGCCGCGCCGTGGCGCACTGGGAAAGCAGCCATGAATCCATTCGTGAGCCCACGGGAGCGCCAGGTTGTAGGCTACCGAACCGGTCATGACGAGGCCGGCCCGTTTACGATCTTCCGGCACCAGGGCGAGACCGGCGCGGACGGCATCGCCCGGGCTATGGATACTAGCTGATTTGCCATCCACCAGGATCTCGCCACCGTGCAACGGATCAATGCCGAACAAAGCCCGGGCCAGCTCGGTGCGGCCGGCCCCGACCAGCCCCACGAACCCCAGGATTTCACCGTAGCGCAGTTCAAAGCTCACATCGCGTACCTGCGCGTTGCGCAAATTCCGGGCGGTCAGCGCGACGGCGCCGGGTTTCCAGGGTGGACGCGGGTAATGCGTTTTTAGATCCCGCCCAACCATCAGGCGAATCAACTCGCGCTGATTCAGTTCCGCGGTCGTTTGCGTGCCGACGGAGCGGCCATCCCGCAAGACGGTAATGCGGTGGGCCAGCCGTTGGATTTCCTCCAGGCGATGCGAGATGTAGATGATCCCGACGCCCTGACGGGACAGGCCGCGCAACTTGACGAACAAGGCCTCGGTCTCTGACTCGGAAAGTGAGGCGGTCGGCTCGTCGAGGATCAGAATGCGCGCCCGGGTGGAGAGCGCCCGGGCGATTTCGACCATCTGCTGCTGGGCGACGCTCAAGTCGGCGACGCGGGTTTCCGCCGCCCCGATTTCGGGCAAACCCAGTTCGGCGATGAGCGTCGCCGCATTGGTGAATAGTTGCCGGCGATCCAGAAATCCCAGTCGTCCGGGCTCGCGCCCAAGGAAGATGTTTTCGGCCACGGAAAGATTCGGGGCGAGGGAGAGTTCCTGGTGAATCAGCCGGATGCCCAGCTGGTCCGCATCCGTCACCTCGCGAATTTGCACGGCCCGGCCGTCCACCCGGATGTCGCCGGCGTCCGGCTGGTGAATGCCGCCGAGAATTTTTATCAACGTGGATTTGCCCGCGCCGTTCTCGCCGAGCAGCGCGTGAATCTCTCCGGTGCGCAATTCGAAATCCACTCCCGCCAGGGCGGTCACGCCGCCGAAACGCTTGCCGATCCCGCGCAGTTCGATCAGGGCGGATCGCGTTGGGACAGCGGCGTTCATGGTTCAACCACGGCAGAGTTGCCGCAGACCTGTTTTGTTACTGCGATCGGGGTGCGGGCGGCCAGATCGATTTCAGTTCATAGGCTTCGAGGATCCTGATCTGCGCCGTCCCACCCTTGGCGACAACGGAAAGCGAGGTGTTCCCCGGGTCCAGGTTGATGGGGAAGGGCAGATACGCCAGTCCATCCGCCGCGAAAACCTCCAGGCACGTCCGGTCGGCATAGATGATGAGCCGCTGCTTCCTGCCATCGAGCAACGGCGCGGGCGCCCGCTTCCCGTTCACGACGATTTCCTGGCGGGTCGCATCGTAACTAACCAGGCTGCCGCGCACATTGAAGTCGATTTCGGTCGCCGTGCCCGGTTCGAACTCCGCGCGAATTTCCAACAACTCGCCCTGCGCACCGGCCAGCGGATTTTCACCTGGTGGCAGAGGCCCCCATAACTGCGCGAGTTGCTTTCCCCGCAGCGCGGTCAATTCCGCGACCGGCTTCCAGGCGAGGCGCGGACCTTCCGGGGTTTGGCGCAGGCTCAGTTCGAGGGGCAGCGACATCGCCTGATTGAACGGCATGCCGGGCGTAGCGGTTTGCAGCCAGCCGATCTGCACGATGCGATCCTTGGGATCCTGGCTGAAGGTCTGGGCCGCGTAGAATCCTTTGCCACGATGCCCCGGGAGCTTGGGCGTTTCCGGCGTGAAGGTTTTCCCATCAAAGGAACCGACCATGTATTCGCTGCTCGCAGCCGTGAGCACCCATCCCTTTTTCGACGCGTTACCATTGATGGGGAGTTCGAAGAAATCCGGGCACTCGTAGAATCCCTCGATGCGGCTGGCGAACTCCCAGTTCTTCAAGTCGGGTGAAGTGTGAAAGGTGATCCACTGCTTTTTGTTGTATTCGTCGTAGAGCGCCATCACCCAGCGCTTGGTGGGTGCATGCCACAGCAGCCGCGGATCGCGGCCCGCGTGTTTCACCACGGGATTGCCTTCGTATTCAGTCCAGGTCCGGCCGCGGTCATTGGAATACACGATGCACTCGCCCCGGCCGGTGCTGGTGAAAGCGGCGACGAGCAGGTCGTTGTCGCCCTGCTTCCATCCGCTGGTATTCGCCTTGTCCACCACGGCGCTGCCGGAAAAGACCGCATCGCCCGGTGCGTGCGGATAAATCGCAATCGGCAGTTCTTCCCAATGCACGAGATCGCGGCTCACGGCGTGCCCCCAGTGCATGTTGCCCCAGTTCCAACCGTATGGGTTTTGCTGGAAGTAGAGATGGAATTCGCCCTGCGACCAGACCAGGCCATTGGGGTCGTTGTTCCAGCCGCGCCGGGGCGAGAAGTGAAACTGCGCGCGGAGCGGTTCGCGATAGAGGTTTTCACCGCCCTTCAGCGAGTCCGCCTGGGTCAATTGTGTCAGGGCCTGCGAATCCTCCCGCAATTTGTCCACCTGGACGAGAAGTTTGCGACCCGTCCAGCCGGAGATATCCAGCGGCGCCCACCAGTCCGGTGCGGCGTCGGCGAGTTCGATCTCGAAATAGCGCAGCGGCTTGCCGTCCACGAACACGACCACATTGCGTTTCGGCGCGCCGGTCTTCACGGGGAAATTGAGCAACCGCTTCCCGGCGATGATTTCGCGCGTCGCATTTGTGGTCATCCCCGGCGGCTTGGTGCTGGTCTGGAGAATCTGGTCCACGTTGATGTGGCCCCAACCGCCCTTCCGTTGGTCCACGATCTCGATCACGGCCTCGTGGCCGATGAATTCCGCCACGTCCCATGATTGCGCTTCGAGTCTTTCGCTGCCGCCCGACTGGGTATTCGGACCGGTGGCTGTGCGCACGGTTTTGCCCGCCACTCGCAGATTCATGCAGGTCTCCGGCCAGCCGCCGCCGCCGATGAGGAAGCTGAGGAACGGGCGCTCGATCTTGAAGGTCGGTGACGTCAGGGTGCCGGTGGTGTCGTCGCCCTTGAAAAAGGAATTGACGAGCCCCTTGCCCAGAAAGCCGTCCACGTGCATCTGACCGGGCAACGTGCCCTGCGCCGGGCCGGGGCCGAAGGCTTCGCCAGTCACTTTCCAATTGCCATAGTTCGCGCTTTCAAAATCGGCGATGAGCAAGTCGTCCGCGGCGACCAGGCTGGACGTGGCCATCCCGGCGGCGGCAATAAGGCTGAGCCAGCGGCAGGCGACTGCAATTTGTGAGGGCGCTTGCATGAGTTGGTTTTGCTGTTACTTGAGGAAGCCGGCGGCGTTTTCTTTCGTGACGAGCCGGACCGGAATCTTCACGTCTTTCTCAACCGGCCGACCGGCCAGATGATCGTACGCCTTGTCGGCGGCAATGCGGCCGATTTCGCCGGGAAACTGGGCCGAGGTGGAATGGAGTTTGCCGGCAAGAATGGCCGCCGCGCCTTCGCGTGAACCGTCCACTGTCACCACCGTTACTTGTCCGAGCTTCCCCGCCGACTCGATGGCGGAAATACAACCGAGCGCGCTGGGGTCGTTGATGGGAAACGCAGCATCGAGGTCCGGGAACCGGCCCAGCAAATCCCGCATCACCGGTCGCGCGGCCTCGGTGGTGCCTTTGCCTTCCTGCAGGTCCAGCAGTTTCATCCCCGGATGCTTCGCCATTTCGGCCTTGAACCCGTCCACCCGATCAATGCACGCCTTGTTGACTGAGAGGTGCAGGATGACAACTTTGGCGTTGGGTTTTACCTGGGCCAGCGCTTCGCAGGCAAGCCGGCCAGCTTCCACGTTGTCGCTGGCCACCTGGCAGAGCACGAGGTCGGGATCGCTGACCGGCGCATCCACCACGATGACCGGAATGTTCTTTCGCTTCGCCTCAATCAGGCTGCCTTTGACGCCTTCCCAGTTCACCGGATTGATGAAGATGGCGGCGGGCTGCTGCTGGATCAGGTCGGAGATGTCGTTCTTTTGTTTGAGACTGTTGAATTGCGCATCAAGGGTCGTGAGCCGGTCCCCGTGCCCCTCGATGGTTTTCTGGAGGCCGGCGTTCAGGTCCACGAAAAACGGGTTGTTCATCGTCTGAAACGAAACGCCAAAGAGGCGGCCGGCACCGGCGGGGGCCTTGCTGGCATCAGGCTGAGGGCCGCAACCGGCCAGGAGCAGGCCGAGGCTGCAAGTGGTGATCCAGCGGAGCGGATGATAGGAGCTTTTCATAGTTGGTGAATCCAGTGTAACCAAAGCTTCAGTGAATGTCCTGCAAATCGTTTAGCGAATCCCGCCCGCCCAACCTAATGCCGCCGCAGCGTCAACTGGTGTTCCACCCGCCGCGTCTGCTGGTACTCCAGCGGCGGCAGCGTGGTCTGCGTCGGCGATTCGGTTTCATTCAAAATCGTATGCGCCAGCACCTGCAAGGCGCGCCAGCGCGGCCAGTCGAGGTCCGGGGCATGCGCGGTCTGGCGCAACAGGCTGCGCCACTCGATGATCAGGCGGTCAATGTCGCCCGCGCCCAGCAGGTCCGTGATCCAGGTGTACTTGGCCAGCGGGTCACGATGAACCGAGCGGACGACCGCTTCCGCCCCCGCACCGTATTTCGGCGGCAGACCGTTTTCGAGATACCCTGGAAAGCTTTGCAGCCCGAAATGCTCGTGACACACCAGCGCCAGCCGCCCGGCCCAGCGGTTCTCCTCGCCGCAAAAACGGAAGCCGCCATCCAGGTTGGCGAGGTCGTAAATCAAATCGTCCAGCGGATAAGTCTCGTCCGTCAGCGCGGCGGCGATGGCCAGTCCGACGCCTTGGGAATAGAAACTGACCACGCGGCCGCGCAACGTCGGTCGGCCCTGCGGATCCACGAGCTTGAGCCGGCGCCAAAGCAGGGCCGTGCCGGTGGTCGCCGGCAGGAGTTTGCAGGTTTCGACCAGGGAACAGCGCGCACAATCGTAGGGCATCACTTCGCGCTCGAGGGGCCGCCACAGCGCCACGCCATGCTGGTCCACCGGCACGCGCAGGGTTAATTCGGCGAGGCTCGTGTAAACCAGGATGCGTTGCGCCTGGTTCACAAAGCGCACCACGGGCGTTTTCTGCGCGGCGAGCTTTTGTTCCAGGAGCGGGGCCAGGTTTTCCCGCCAGTCCGCCCAGTCCGCCTGCCGGCCCTTCCAGTTCGTCAGCCGCCGCACCCACTTGGCAATGATGACGCGGTCCTCGCCCAGCTTGTCGGCCACCGTCGAGGCGCGGCCGTAGATCTGCTCGCCGTTCGGTTTCGTTTCCAGGACCACCATCATGCCGGCCCCCACTTTTTCGAGGGCGGCTGGGACGGAGAGAGCGGAACGGAATATGAATTGTGACTCACGTTTGGCCGCACCATTGAGCTCTCCCCCGGGGAGTGGGAAAAGCTGGCCGGCATCCTCTATTTGCCCGGAGCCCTTACTGCCATCCCGGACATCGCTCGTCCCGATGGACTGTGGGTGATTCTCCCTCTCTTGGGGGAATGGGCCGGGGTGACGGCGGCTCACCACCAAAGTCTCCTTCAGTGGTTTCTCCACCAGTGGCGGATAGGTCTCCCACTCGCCCCGACTGTTCATAAGCTCGCGCTGGCGTTTCCGGACGTGGCGGGCGCGCTCGGGGTCGGTCTTCAGGCCGCAGGGCGTTTCCGGATGTTTCAACGACTCTTCCACGCCGAGAAAAATCGGCTTGGTGGTGAACAAGCGTTCCTGTGCGCGGACCGCTTCCGTGAAGGGGTCGCGCCCATGTTCGGCGGCGGTGGCCATCAAGCCGAGCAGCGCACCCCAGTCCACCGCCCCCGTGCGCGCGAGTTGTCCGGCGTGCGCCTCACGCAGCCGGATTTCGTTTCCGGTGATAAGCACGTAGCCCGTCTCATCCAGACCGCGGCGCCCCGCGCGACCGAACATCTGGAGGATTTCATCCGAACGCAGCGGTTGCTCGACGCCGTCGCGCCGGTACGATTCACCCGCGAGGGCGACGCTCCGGAGCGAGAAATTGATGCCGGCGGCTAAACCCATGGTGGCCACCACCACCCGCAATTGCCCGGCTTTCGCGAGCGGTTCGATCACGCCGGCCCGCGCCGCGTAACTCAGGCCGCTGTGATGGTAAGTGATGCGGCTCTTGAGCAATTTCGCCAGATGCTCGCCGACGATTTGCTTCTGCTCGACGCCGAGCGCCAACGGATTCGGCGTGGGCAGTTGGCGGACCAAGTCGGCGGCCATGCTTTCGGCGGCCTGCCGGCGCGGGGCGAAAATCAGGATGGGTCCCAGATTCTCCGCCAACGCCTTGGCGATCAGGCGCGGCCAATAACCGCGAATCTCGGACGGCACGTGGTAGCTCAAATTGTTGGCGTGCACTTCCTCGAGCGGCACGGGACGATCTTCGTGCTGGATCAGAACCGCTTTGCGCCCGAGGCGATGAAGCCATCGCACCACCTGGTGCGGGTTGGCCACGCTGCCGCTCAGGAGCAGGAGCTGGGTGCTCGCCGGCGCCAGTGCGAGCGCGAGTTCGTAATTCAATCCCCGATCCGGATCGCCGAGCATCTGGTATTCATCCACGACGAGCAGCGCCGGGCCGTCGCCCGAAAGGAGCCGGTGCTTTTGGGTTTCGAGCGTGGCGACGAGGATGGGCGCACTCAGATTCTCCGCAAGATCCCCGGTGGCGATGCCCACATCCCAGCCACGGGCGCGCCATTCGGCAAGTTTGTCGTTGGCCAACGCCCGCGTCGGTACGGTGTACATGGCCTGACCGCGGGGTTTGCCGGCGTTGGACCAAAGCTCGAAAATGAGCGTCTTACCAGCGCCGGTGGGCGCTTGCACGACTACATCGTGGCCCTCGCGCAGCGCGCCCACCGCCTGCTGTTGCCAGAGGTCCGGCACGGTGACCTGATTCAACGCCGGCAACTCGGCAAGCCTGAAGTCGAGTGATTGCACGGGAACACGATAGTTTAAAACACCGTGGGCGTAAGGCGGAATTTTCTGGCGGGCCTGGCATTGCACGGCCCCATGCCGTTGCGGTCGTGCCGGTTCTTGACTGCACTCGCTGCCGACCGAAAAAGTCGAGACGGCGCGGCATTCCTCGGTGGTTCATGGCGCTCGCTTGCTCCCAATGCAGCGGCGGTCAAACCGCCGATTGGGTGCGCTATCGCCGCTGGGGCAAAGCGAGATTGGATTGTTCAGGTCGGCCGGATTTTCAGACCACTGAACCGCATTCGTGTTAGCGTCAATTTCAATATGGATTTGCCGGCATCATGTCCCAGGCCTTCACGGACTTGAACCTCGCCCCGCCGCCATTGGCGAACAGGATCAACCCGAAGCTGTCGCTGCGGGTCGGGTAAACCCGCCGGCCGATCGCCTGGCGGTCGTTGGCGAAAATTTCCACCACGGACTTGTCCACGAAGACCCGCAGTTTCAGCGGTTCGCCCGGTTTCAAAGCGAATGGGGCGCGCTCGACCACTTTCCGGCCCTCCTTTCCGCTGCGGGTGGAGTCGAAGACGAGTTCCTTTTTGTCCGTGTCGTAATAAAGCAGCGTCTCTTCCTCGCCCTTCATGGACGCCCGCACTTTCAAGCCGCTCTGTTTGGCAGTGCCGACTTCGATTTCGATCTCCAGTTCACAGGCGTCACCGGCCACCCCTTCGAGCGTTCTGGTTTCGCCGGTGGCCAAGGTCAGATCGTTCCAGGATTTTGCGTGGCAGCGCAGTTGTTCGAGTTCCGTCACGGGTTGCAGGCGCAGCGTGCCGTCGTCGCCGAGCCAGAGAGAGCGGGGCAACCCATAGACGCCCGACCAGCCTTTTTCTTTTTCGCCGGACGGATTGTCGAGCAGCCAGGCCCACATGATCTGCCGGCCTTGCCCATCGATCAGTGCCTCGGGGGCAAAGTAGGTGTTGTCGATCCACGTCATACGCCCGTGGTTGTCCGGGTAAAACCTGTCGTTCCGGTAGTCACCCACATAGTACTGGCAGCCTTTGTTGTGGCTGATGAAGAGCAGCAGATGTTTGCCACTCGGCGGACCGCCCGCCGGACTCGCGGGCAGCGGCAGAAAACTGGGGCACATGTTATCCTCGCTGCGGTCGGTCCACTCCGGTTTCCGTTCATAGAAAGAATGGAGATATTTCCAGTCCTTCAGGTCGTCGGAGACAAAGAGATAAAGCCGGTCGCCCTGTTCGGTGGGCGGCGCATTGGTGGCGCGGCCAATTTTGTTGAGCACGAGCAGATTGCCGGTCAGCATGTAATAGCGCCCGTCCTTCTTCCAAATGTTCGAGGGGTCGGCGGAGCCGTAGAGGAAAGGCTTTCCGTCCGGGGCCTTGCTCTCCGTGATTCCCCACTCGGTGGATTTGATGACCGGGTTGGCATCCAGCTTTTTCCAGGTGTCAAGCGCGGGGCCGTGGCTGCTGGCCAGCCCAATGCCTTTGGCCCCCCAAAGCATCCAGTACGAAAGATAGGCGCTGCCGTCGTCGTCCACGAACGCTCCGCCGCTGAACACCCCTTCGTCACCCTGGCCCGGCCCGAGGGCATCCGGGTGGTGGCGCCAGTGAACCAGGTCGCCACTGGAGATATGGCCCCAGCAGAAGCCCGAGCCGCTGCGATTGTAGAGATACATAAGGTGATAGCGGCCATCGTGATAGAAAGCGCCGTTCGGATCGCCCGGCATGCCGTTGTCTTCGGGGACGCAGAAGTGGTAAGCCGGACGGTAGGGATCCGCGAGGAACCGCTCGCGCAGCAATCGCGTGGAACGGACCGCAGCTTCTGGAACGGGACCGTCCCACGACCAGGTGCGCGGAACGGGAATCTGGTTCGCGTCGTCGCTGTTCACGTTGCTGGTGAAAACCGTGGCTCCTTTGCCCGGCAAAACCAGGCAGCCGTCCTCGATGCGTACGTCGCCCAAGAGGCTGATCTGATTGAAGCGCCCGGTTTTTTCCCGCAGGCCTTCGTCGGCAAACGACCACCAGGCCCAGGGTTTCAAATTGCCGGTCACCTTGCCGGGGACCAGAGCGGCGATGGCATCGCGATCCAGCGCCTGGTCGTAAATGCGGGCATCCTTGATTCGTCCGGCAAAGGAATGGTCCTTGTCCCCGGCATCCAGATGCCGTCGGCCAAACAGCACGGTCGCCTGCGGGCCAAATGCCTGCGGCGGATTTGGCATGGTGTAATGGGCATAATCGCGGCCATTGCGGAAAACATTCACTTCATTGCCCCGGTAAACGATCGCCAGCTGCACGAACGTTGTGGCATCGGCGGTTTCATCCGGCCAATTCCCCTGGTCCTTCCGCGTGCGGCGGAAGCCGTCGCTGCCCGGCATCCATTTCCGGGGCGTGATTTCGCCGAAGATGATTCCGTCGAAGTGCGACTGGCCGTCGTCAATGGTCAATGCGCTGCCGGCCTGTTGGGTCAGGTTCGCCGGGGCCGCCCACACCACGAGCGTTTTGTCCTGAAATGAATTGGTCGCGGGGGCGGCAACGACCGCAACCACGAAGCAGGGGAGGAGGGCGATTTGGGAGGTGAATGATTTCATCGCAATGTCCTTTCGTATCACCCGGGTTTCGATTGCGTCAAGCTCGTTACCTCCGTGGATTCCCTCCGCGCCGATGCGAAGTTACCGCCGGAGCGGCAGGTTCCCAAATTTCCGAACGCCGACGGCCCCGGTGGTGGAGCGAAAGGGCCCGGGCGCTCCGAATCCGCTGGGTGACGCGAGTTGACGCCAAAACGGGAAAGGAAAGGGTGCGTCTTAAGGCCGCCAGGCTTTTAGATCTGTCAGCGCCGCAGGATCGTCAGCCGGCAGAATCCCAATGCGGCCGGCCGCCTTTTGCGGGAGGCTGTAGCACTGCATCAGCAGATCATCCAGGTAGAACTCCAGCAAGCTGCCCTTCAACAGCAGCCGGAATTGAACTTTGGCCCCGAACTTCCACTCGCGATCGATTCGGTTCTCCACCTTGAATCCGGTACCGTCCGGGCGCATCGGTCCCAGCTCGGTGATGCCTCCGGCTTGGACGAGAATTGCCGTTCCGGAGTCGCCTCGTTGCGCGAGGAAGAGACCAACCGGCGTGGATTCCCGGGTGGCGGGCAGTTTGAGTGTGCCTTCGAGGACGAGGCCGTGGCGCGCGTCGAACTCCGTCTCGAGCAGGGCGATCGACGGGACCTGGCCGGCGTCCGGCCTGGGCAGCTTCACCGGGATGCCATGCTGCTTGAGTTTCTCGTTGCCCGGCCACCAGCCGAGCCGCAGGGTACCCTCGTCATCGACCAGCGCACGTTTGAGGGTGCCCATCGAGACCTCGCCGTTGCGAGCGATCGAGTGATGGTTCACCAGCACCCCGTCCGGCGTCGGGAAGAAGCGGGCGAAGTAGGTGTTCCCGTGGCCGCGCGAAGTCAGCAGCGCCAGGTTCTTGGCCGCAGGGCGAAACGGACCCGGCGGCTGATCGGCCACCAACGTGAACATGCCGTGTTCACCCTTCAAACTGGTCCCGAGCATCATGTAGAAGCGCGGGCCGAGTTGCTCCACGGCGCCTGCCTCGCATCCGCCCGGGGGCGGCGCTTGGCCCCACTCGATTTTCGGCGGGGCCAGCGCCTGCCATTTCACCCCATCGAGCGTCTCCCCAAAGCCGAAGCCGATGAAATCCTTCGGGTTGGCGGTCCAATAGCCGTAGAGACCGCCGCCCGGGCGGGGAATGGGATAGATGCAGTCCCAGCGACTGTCGTTCCCTTGATTTGTTTTGTACCAACGGGCGTCCTGCTTGAACTCGTATTCGGGACCGAGCCGCTGCCAGTCAACGAGGTTGGTGGATGCCGCGAAGAAAATGGTCTGGTTGTTGCCCCGCCACTCGGAAAAGTTGAGGAAAAACTTTCCGTCGCGCGCAAAGTCCGGTGAAGCCCACGTGGCCCCGGTGCCCAGCCACGTCACGCCTTCGGCCTTGCGGAGCACCATGCCCAGTTCCTTCCAATTCACGCCGTCAGGCGAAGTAGCCATCGCGATGCCGTCCCATTTGCCGCCCGGACCGGCGAGGTGGTAGAGGTAATAAATGCCCCGGTGATAGTAGAGCCAGGTATCCCACATGTTGCCCGTGGTGCGCGCCTTGTAGAACATGCCGTGGCTTTGGGGCGCGACCGGCCGGCGCGCCACCACGTAAGCATCCCGGCCGTTGAGGTGAAGCTTGCCCGCGGCGATCCGGGCGCCGCCGTGCAGCACTCCGGGCGGAAAGAACCCCATCGTGTCCGTGGCCGTGCCATCCTCAAAGGTCCATTGCGCCAGCGGCTTCGGCTCGGAAAGGGTGTTCGGTCTGAGTCCGGCGAGGGCGGCTGGCGCCAGCGCCACAGCGTAGATGCGCGCCTCTTCGAGCGCCCCGTGCAGGAATCCGACCGGTCCGCCCCCGCCGAGATACCGCAGGCCGAGCAATGCAAACCATTCGTCATCGAAGGTTCGCGGCTGTTCGATCTGATAATCGGCAAACTTTGCGCCGTGGCGATAAAGCGTGACCTGGTTGCCCCGGTAAACGATCGCGACCTGCACCAGCGTCTTCCCATCCGCAGTTTCGTCCGGGTAGGCCGCCTGTTCTGCCACCGTTTGGGTGCGTCGAAAGAAATCGCTTCCGGCCATCCACCGTCCGGGCTGGCGTTCGCCGAAGACGATGGTGTCGAAATCCTCGCCTTCCATGACGGTGAGCGCGCTGCCGCCTTGTTGCGTCAGATTGGCGGGGGTCACCCAGGCGACGAGAGTTTTGTCCTTGAGCGGGGCCGGTTCGGCGCCGTGGGCGACAAGACTCACCGCGACAAACAGGAGCGGAATGGTTTTCATGAGATGGCCATGGATCGGGGATTCAATTGTCAGTGTTCCCGTGCTTCCGGCACCAGCTTAACCATCGCTTCCGCAAACCGCGAGCCGAGCGTCAGCATTCCGTCCGCGGTAAAATGCGCTGCGTCACCCTCAACGCGCGGCAGATCCATGGTTTGGACCAGCAGCGTCCGTTGGTCCCGCCGGCAGACTTCGACCTGAGCCCGGCGGGCAATGTCCCCATAAATCCACGTGTGGCTGTTAACCTGGCCGATGACAAAGGGAAGGCTCGGCGCCGCCAGATCTTTTCGAACGGATCGGATGAAGTCGCGCAAGAGGCCTTCGTAACCGTCGGCCATCTTGCGGCTGATGCTGGCTTCATGTTCTCCCTGCATCCAGATCAAACCGGTCAACTCCCAGGTCTTTCCTTCCCTCTCCAGAACCGACACGGCATTCCGAAAGTTCGCGAGGAGGGCGCGGTAGAGATTCCCCGGCGCCTGACCATCGGTCGGCGGATGCCAGTTTCGGCCTTGGTCGTTGTATCCGGTCAGGGCGGGAATGTAATCCGTGTAATCCTTGCTTCGAGCGATGCCGGTCCCGCCTGCGGCATATTTGACGATGGCGATCGTTGCTCCCGGCATTGCCCGCGTCATGTCGTGGGCAAATCCGATTTCTGGTCCAAAGGCCCCGGACGCTCCCACCTGCAGGGTCGTCCATAAATTGCTTTTAGCCTCGGGTGTGTCGGTGCCGGGCCAAAACCGGATCTTGGGTTGCTGCTGGAGTGCGGCCGGGAATACCTCCCGGCCGGCGTGGTATTGCCGGATGTGGTTGTGACCCTCGGCATTGGATTGTCCCGCCACGATGAAAATCCGGATCGGGTGCGCCGCTGAGGATGCCTGAGCTCCGGCCGCTGCCGTGACGCCGCTGAGGACAGTTCCCGCGATGGCGAACAGCGTGACGACGACTTTCATCGGGTAAACGTTCGCTCAGTAGGGGTTCGATGGCATCATGTCCCAAGCCTCGACTTTGGCAACGCTGGCCGGGCCACCGTTGGCGAACAATCGCACTCCGAGGCTATCCTTGCGGGAAGGGTAGATGCGCCGCATGACCGCCTGGCGACCGTCGTTGGCGAAGACTTCCACCACGGATTTGTCCACGAACACCCGGAGCTTGAGAGGTTCATTCGCCTTCAGTTGGAAGGGGCCGGCCTCCACGGTCTTCGGCCCCGCCCGAAGGCTCGACTTGCGGGTATCCACCTTCAGCTTCTTTTCCACCGCGTCGTAATAGATCAAGGTTTGTTCTTCGCCGCCGGGCGAACAGCAGACTTTCAATCCGAATTGCTTTGCGTCCCGGGCGCTCAGCGTCAGGTCCAGTTCCAGACTTTGGCCGGTGATGCCGTCGAGGACCAGCTCGGCATCCGCGTTGACCATGAGTTTGGTCCGTTTTATTGGGTTGTATCGCAGGCGCTTGATTTCCTCCGGCGGGTTCATGCGCAGCTGGCCGTCCGGGCCGAGCGAGAGGACGCGCGGCAGGCTCATGGTGCCAGACCAGCCATACTGGCCCCGGGTCTTGAACCCGGGCGCGTCAAAGATCCAAGCCCACATGATCCGGCGGCCTTGGTCGTCCAGCAGGCTTTCCGGCGCGAAATAGGAGTGATCCACCCAGCTCATTTTCTCGTGGAACTTTGGATGGAATTGTTCGCCCTTCCACTCGCCCAGGTAATAACGGCAACCCAGGCGATGGCTGATGCACAGGAGCATGTGTTGGTCGCCCAGCTTGAAGAAGTCAGCGCAGGACACGTCTTCGTTGATCGAAACACCATCGACGCTATTGGCCATGAGATCGCCGACATATTTCCACTCGCCGCCGAGGGTGGGTGCCTTTGCGATGGCCGGATGTTCCCCGCCAAAGATGGCGTAATAGGTGTCGCCTTCCCGCCACCCGAACGGATCCCACGAACGGTATTTGTCATGGTGCGGATCGCCGGGTTTGGTCTTGGGGGTGATGGGATTGGAATCGAGCTTTTTCCATTCGTTCAGGTCGTCATCCACGGCGACGGCCATGGCATTGCCTTGGCCAACCTGGTGATAGCACATCGTGGGGCGGCCATCCTGGTTGATAAAACAGTTGCCGCTGAACATGCCGGAAACCAGGCCGGTTGGATGATGCCGCCAGTGGAACAGGTCGGTGCTGGAGACATGGCCCCAATTGTGCCCGCGTTCGTCCTGGAAGATGTAAAAGAGATGGTAACGGCCCTTCCAGAAGATCGCGCCATTCGGATCGAAGGGCATGGCCTGGCCTTCGGGGATGACAAAATGATAATTGGCCCGGAACGGATCCCCCAAGAGTTGCTCGCGCAACCGGCGCGCGGCGGAAATGTCCGCCGCGGTCACCAACGGCTCCGTTGCCTGGGCCAGCGCCGCGAGCTCGTCGGCGTTCGCCGTGGCGAACATGGCGCCGGTCTTGCCGTCCAGGACGAGTTTGCCGTCCGCTACCTTGGCGCCGCGCACCAACTTGACCGCCTTGAACCGTCCGGCCCGATCCTCGGCTTTCGCGTCGTCGAACGTCCACCAGGCCCAGGGCTTTGGATCGGATGGCTCGTTGGGTTTGAGCGCCGCAATCTGCTCCGCCGACAGCGCCCGATCGTAAATGCGCGCATCGTCGATGGCCCCGGCAAAACGTGCCTCGTCGCCTTGATCCAGATGGCGCATGCCGATCACCGCCACACTGAGCGGTCCGAATGTCAGCGGTGGATTGGCCATGGCGTACTGGGCATAGGTTTGTCCGTTCCGATAAACCGTCACCTGTTGGTCCTGGTAGGTGATGGCGATTTGGATGAACGTGTTGCTATCCGCGGATTCTTCCGGCCAACCGCCCTGCGCGGCCTGGGTTCGATGGTGGAAATCGCTTCCCGGCATCCATTTCTTGGGCGTGATTTCGCCGAAGATGATGCCATCAAAGTGTGACTCGCCATCGTCAATCGTCAACGCACTGCCGCTGCGCTGGGTGAGATTGGCCGGTGCGACCCAGACGACGAGGGTTTTGTCTTTGAGCGGAACGGGTTCGTCGCCCCGTGCGACCAGGCCGATGGCGACGGTGAGCAGGGTGAGAATTCGTCGAGCTTTGGTTGGCGCTTTGACTCCCTGGACCGTAGCCGCCGACGTGAGGAGGCGGAGTTTGCGGCAATCCAACAGAGTCCGCCTCGTTACCTCGGCGGCTACGAGATGGAGGTTCATGGGATGAATCGTTTCATTGCGTTGGCTTCTTCATGCTAAAACCAAGTCTGCCAAGTGGGCCCGGCAAATTATCGGGGGTTCGGTTCCCGGTTGCGAACTGATTTCCTCTTTACGTTCGCGGCACTTGCGACTTGTCCCGGTAAAATTTCTCGAAGCTCGGCTTGCCGCTCGGCAGGTTCGGCGCCATCAAGATGTTGGAACGGAGGGATTCCACATGTCCGTCACCAAAAGGAATGGTCTCCCGCTTCAAATGTCGATATTGGAGAATGAACAGGTCTTCGTAGGCAAAAAGCATGGAGCCCCAGCCTTCGCCGGGATTGGAAACGCCGCCAAAGGCATAGGTCGCGTATTGATCACGGATCTCCGTGAACGCAACGGTGTCAGTTGGCCGGGTCAGGGTTTCGAGTTTGACCGAAAAACCCAGAGCCATCACCCCGGTCTGCTTCGGATTGCCGTGCTGCATGGCGCTGTTATTGATGTTGGCGTTCGCCCAATAATGCCGGCGACCCAACTTGTGGCTTGGACAGGCGATCACGTTGGTGGGCGCACCGAAGGGGAGAACCAATTCATCCCACGTCAGGTAGCCTTTGGCGTTTTGCCCGGGTGCATCCATGGAGCCGCACGGCAGCCGGCCATTCTGGCCATCCGCGTAGAGCAGGCAGGCAAGCATGATTTGCCGGTTATTATTGAAGCAAAAAGTTTTGCGCGCCTGTTCTTTCGATCCGCTCAGCGCGGGCAATAACATCGCCGCCAGGATGGCGATGATGGCAATCACCACGAGCAGTTCGATCAGGGTGAAGGCCTGCTGCCGGTGACTGACCTTGCGGTAAAATGCAAATCTCATGCGATTGACCGCGGTCCATCCCCCCGCGCCATACCCCCGCTCCCCGGGCTCGGCCGGGCCCCGGTAGGAGCGTCAAAGCAATGCGGGCGAACCGATGTCGCAGTTTTTTTCATGATTTATGAATTGAATCTATCATGACCGTTCGGGCACGCCATCCTAAATTTATCGACGACCGCGGGCAATTTGGTCGACTGGCGAATAATCATGTTTTACTTTTCTGCCCCCCTCGGTCAGCTTGGGCGCACAACCCAAATCGGCCGCCTGATGAAGGTCACCTGGTCTCATGTTATGCATCGCAAGCTGTCGCCGCGCCCCGGCTTTACCTTGATCGAACTGCTCGTAGTGATCGCCATCATCGCGATTTTGGCCGCGATGCTCCTGCCGGCGTTGTCGCGCGCCAAGAGCAAAGCCCACGGCACGCAGTGCGCCAGTAACCTGAAGCAAATTGGCCTGGCCAACTTCATGTACGTAAACGACAACGGGAACACGGTGCCTTACAGTTTGTCCGGGGATCTCTGGATGCGGACCCTGGTCCAGAATTATGCCCAGGTGGACAAGGTCCGCCTCTGTCCAGTGGCGCCGTACAACGCCCGGCAGCCGCCGCCCTTGGGGAGCGCCACGACCGCCTGGGCCTGGGGCGGCGAGATCAATCCGGTGACCAAAGAGCCGCGCTGGACCGGCAGTTATGCGCTGAACGGCTGGATGTATCGCGGGGATTGGAGCGTGCAGGACAACCGGCCCGCCACCGCCAACGCGTTTCGCAACGAAGGGGACATTCGCACGCCCTCGCAAACTCCCGTGTTTTGTGACGGCATGTGGGTGGACGCCTGGCCTAAGGCGACCGACCCGCCCGCCCGGAACTTGTTGACCGGCGCGGGCACAAGTCCCCTCGGGAGTCTTTCGGTTCTCACCCTGGCGCGCCATGGCTCCGGGCCCAACAACGTGCCGCAAAACTTGCCGCCCGGCACCAAGCTGCCCGCCGCTATCAATGTTTCGTTCGCCGACAACCATGTGTCGTCGGTCCCTTTGGAAAGACTTTGGGAATTGACCTGGCACAAGAACTACCAGCCGCCCGCTCAGCGGCCACCATGAATTGGGTGTCAACCGCCTGCCTTGAAATCGGAAACGCGAGTCTTCCTGACCGCTATTGAAAATGCGGTTTATTGTCGCGATTCCACTGGGTCGCAGCTTTTTGCCGTGAGCCCGGATCTTTGTTCAACTGCCCAATCAAATCGAGCCGGCGCTTTGATTCCACGTGGCCATCGCAGTAGGAGATGGATGCCCTTTTCCCGTGGACTTCCAGCGGCCACTGACGTTCCTCATACATCCCGATAAAACCGCTCCAATCCCGGTCGCCCTTCTGTTTGAGGTCCCAGTTGCTATCTCCGAAAGAAATCATTTCGGAAGGTTTGACCACCGCGGATTCCTTGGTCTCACCCCAAATCGGGTCGCCCAGATAAACTCCCAGCCCGGTGTTCGGGTTGTTGCCCGCAAACGCACCCCACACATTGTAGCCGTAACTCATGAAGAAACTGCCGCCGGGCTTTAATCGCACTTCATCTTTCAAATAGCCCAGGCGAGCCGGCAGGCCGCTGCCAAATTTGGGAATCCATTGCGAAGCCGGCGGTGCGCCCGGGCAATGGAACACGTCCGTGCTGCTGCCCGCCTTGTACATCGTCTCGCGCAGCAAGGCCGGCCATATCCAGGCGGCATCATTGGCCCCATCGATGCCGACGGGATAGACGCCGTGGTCGCCAATGTAAATGATCGTGGCCAACCCCATTTGCCTCAGGTTGCTCATGCATTTCGTTCCCTGTGCCTTGGCTTTCGCCTTGCTCAGCGCCGGAAGGAGCATCGCCGCCAAAATCGCGATGATCGCGATCACCACCAGCAGCTCTATCAAGGTGAAGGCCCGGCGTGACCGGCGGCGGCCTGGGTCAAATCGGTGCTTCATAAAAATTGCCGCGCGGTTGGTACACCTTCCGCAATCCCTTTCCGAAGCGCCGGCTCCCCCAAGGTGTCCCGCATCGAGGGCAGCGGGCCATTGTCGTCGGCGGCGGGCAGCACCACGCGGTGGGCGGGCTTTTTCATGGTTGATGAATGCAATGTATTAACAAGGTTCAACCTTGCCAACCTTTCGTTTTGAGTTTTGAGCAGCCCGGTCGCGAGTTCCGCCGACGTTTCATGGTCGGGGCACCGGGGACGACCGGGTGGGCTACCTATTGAAGCGAATGAATGGTGTTGTGAATCCGCCGCTCGATGGGCGTGCCATCGGCGCCGCGGATCGCCACCTTGATCTCCATGCACCACGTGGGTTGGATCCCGGCAATTTCGAGCCTGACCGTCTTTTGGTCGGGCGACAACTGCGCGGCTTTCACCTCCAACGCCTTTTCCCCGACGCGGGGCGAGCCGTAGTTTTCGGATCGTTTCAGCCCCCAGGTCGTCACGGCATAATTCTTTGCGTCCTGTGCCACGATCGGATCCAAAGCTTCGGTGAAGGTCAGACTTACGCCGTTGGCGGTCGCGTGGATTGCGATTGGCAGGTAGCTGGGCTTGCCGGTGTAACGTACGCGGAAAAAGCCGCCATCAGCCGTGCGGTTTCCCGCCCAGCCAAAGAGCCCACAGGTGTACAAATGCCCGTCCTGCGGATGGAAACGACCGCGCATGGTTCCGGTGGGGAAAAGCGGCAGCGGTAGCGCCACCACCCCGCCTTGCAGTTTCCCACCGGCTTCCTCATACGGCACGAGGAAAATCTGGCCCGTGCCATACGAGACATCGAGCAACGAACCTTGCAGCGCACCCCAACGACCTCGGGGGATGCGGACGATTTCGGCGGGTGAACGATCCATCTGGGGCGCGATCCATACCATTGGTTGCTCCATCGCCTCATCCGCCGGGTTCTCTGGATGATCGTACGCCCACATGTAGCCGTAGAATTTTCCCGGGCGCAGTCTTTCAATCCGATTCCCCGGCGTCCAATGACCTTCCTGATCCGTGATAATGCAGCTGCCATCCTCATCGACCCACAGGCCATTGATCGCGCGAAAACCATGGGCCACGATCTCCGTTGTGCGCCCATCCGGGCTGACCTTGAGCACGGTGCCGTGCTGCGGCACCACGGCGGTTTTACCGTGGCACGCGCATTTGGCGTAATAGAATTTCCCCGCGGCATCGGTCTGCAGACCGGTGGCGAACTCATGGAAATGCTCGGTGACCTGATGGTCGTTGTTGAAATTCTCGATGAAATCAATCACCCCATCCCCGTTGTCGTCGTGCAACCGGGCGATCTGGTCGCGGCAACCCACATAGATGGCATCGTTCACGATTTTCAACCCGAGCGGTTGGAACAGTCCCGAGGCGATCCGTTGCCAGGTCAATTTGGCCAGATTCGTATCAATTCCCTTCACGAGCCAGACATCGCCATTCCACGTGCAAACGGCGGCGGAGTGGCCATCCTGGAAAAAATCAAATCCGCTCAAACGCATCCAGGAGCGGCCCGGCATCTGGGCTTCGGTGGGCACCGTGATCTCGTCCACGGCAAAGGCGCTGTCAGCGCCACCCATTTTACCCTGGGTTTCGATTGGCTCGGCGGACGGCGCGGCAAGCTTGGTTCGCGCCCGCAAATCCGCTGCCGGTTGGGCGGTGACGGCAAAACCATAAACCACGCCAGGATCCACCCCTGGTCCGGGATCGCCAACGATGACTTTGAGATTTAACGGCGTGGCGGCGGCGGGGATTTGCAGCAAGTTCATTCCCTGGTCGCGGATAATCCTGGCGGGGCTCGGGCCGACGAGAAAGGCTGGCACGTTTTCCGGCGCCAGCCGGGCCACCAAGTCGCGACTGGACTTCCCAACGCTCAGCGTGCGGGAAAATACGGCGACCCCACTGCTCGTTTCCAGGCCCGCCAATTCCAGCACCTCGGCGTCGCCAACCGTGTAGGCCACGATGGCCTCGTCGCCGCTTCGGTGCAGCCCCCGGTAATGCGACCACTCACGCGGCAGCGGACCGTAGGGTTTCTGATCCTTCCCCAGCGGGCGCGGGTCATCAAAACTGCCCGTTGCCGGATTGGCCCAACCCGGTCCCACTGGATTGACGAAGGATTTCGTTCCGACAATGCCGGCGTGGGTTCCGTGCGAGCCATCGAAGGCGATGCCTTTCCAATCGATGAACTTGTCGCCGGTCCAGGCCGCGGCCCAGCGCATCGTATCGTGGTCAAACACCATCCACGCGCGGCCCCGCGAAATCCCGCCCGGGCCGTGGTCGAGCCGCAGGGCGATTCCTTTGTAGGCAAAATTGTTGGTGTCCACCTGATACGTCCAGAACAATGCCGGTCCAAAATCCATCCGGAGATATTTCGGCCCCCGCTCAAACTCGATCATCTCGGCGGTCTTCTGAAATACCCCGCTGGCGGCCTTGGGCAACTTGGCCAGGTACTCTGGCGTGACGGGGAAATACTGCGTGGGATTGAGCGGTTTGAGGAATTTCTCGCGGAGAAAATGGACCACGTCATAACCCTGTTCCGGAGTCAGCCACAATTGCGGCGGCATCTGGTTCGTTCCGGTGACGATGGTCTGGTAGATGCGGAACGGATCGCTGCCATTCTTGAAGGAGTCCAGCCAGAACGCGCGCGACGTCGGGAGGGTGCCGGCTTTTTCAGGTGTGCCATGACAGGTAATGCAGACCGCCGCGTACAATTTTTCCCCGCGCGCGAGGCTGGCTTGGTTCCACCCACTGATGAGCCCGGCATGATCCACGCCCGGCGGCACCGCCTGTCCACACGCCAGGTTGGTTACCACCGCCAGGCAGGCGAGAACGCGGAAGACAAGCGGACGGGAATGGCCGGTCCTCATTTGATTCCCGTCCCCAGCCAGCGCACGGCATTTTCAATCACCCGCAGCGGCTCGGCTTGCTTGTAAACCGGATAGATCTCGTGGCCGGGCCGGAAATAAAAGACGCGGCCTTTGCCGACCTGCCATACACAACCGCTGCGAAAGTATTCGCCTTTGTCCCAACGCTCCTCAAAAACCACCGTGTCCGGCGGCGGGACGTGGAAGGGTTCATCGTACATCTCCGTTTGCGCGACGTCCCACTTCGCCGGCAGTCCGGCGGCGATGGGATGCTGCGGCAGGAGCGTGGTGACGTGGGAGGGCGCGCCGTCGGGCCGATAGGCAGGGAACACGCACAGCGGCAGCGAAAGTCGCCAGACATCGCCTGCCCGCGTCAACGACGGCGTCAACGGGTCGCCGCGTTGCGGGGCCTGGTAGCGGATGGTTTCATTGAGGTATTCCCACCGGGCCGTCGCGCGCTCCGCGGCGGGCACTTGGGCAAGCGCGTCGGTTTTCGCCCGGTCTTGCATGAGACGGACAAACGGTTTGGCCCAATGCGCCGAGTGCAGGGCGATCAAGGCGAGTTTACCCTCCCGGACCCGGGTGGCGACGCGCGTGGCATGGGCATCCGAGACCGCGCCATTCTTGACGTGGCCCCACCACACGATGACATCCGTTGCCTCAAGCGTGGCCAGGTCTAGGCCTTGTTCGGGCGAGTCGAGGGTTGCAGTTTTTACCTGTAGGTCCGGTCGCGCCGCGAGATGCGCGGCGATCGTCTCCCCCAGAAACTTATCCCCGTACGCCTGTTTTTGTTGGGGCTGCTGTTCGTCCCAGACCAGGACGCGAACCGGCTTTGGCTCGGCGGCGCCAATCCGGACCGTGATCAGCAGTGCGGCGACGGCGAAAAGGGTGCAAGGATTTTTCATGGCATCAGGAAATTTCCGGGGCCGGCAGGATGGCGGAATTTGGCCGGCAGTCAATCGCGGTCCCGCGGCAACTTACCGGGGCCGGTTGACAACACTGGCGGACGGCCCGCCTTTGTCGGCCATGAACTTCAACACGGCCTCGGCGCGGGAGCGCACGTGCAGTTTCTCGTAGATGTGCTTGGTATGCACCCGGACCGTGTGATAGCTGATGGCCAGTTGTTCGGCGATTTCCTTGCTGACCTTGCCCTGCGAAAGGAGATCGAGGATTTCCTGTTCCCGGGCTGAAAGGGTTGCGGCTTCGCCCTCGCCGGGCGCCGGGGATTGGAAGGTCATCACAATCTTCCGGGCGATCTCGCTCGTCATCGGCGCCCCGCCGTTCTGGACAGTGGTCAGCGCCTCCAGGATTTCGGCCGGTGAAGCGCGTTTCAGAAGATAACCGCAAGCCCCGGCTTTCAAGGCGTTGAAGATGCTCGCGGTGTCCTCGTAAACCGTCAGCATGATGACTTGCGTGGCCGGCAACTGGAGCTTGAGCTGGGCGGTGCATTCGATGCCCGAAGCGCCCGGGAGGTTGATGTCCATCAGCACGACGGTCGGCTTGAGCCGGGGAATTTGTTCGAGCGCCTCCTCGGCGGTGGCGCAGGCGGCGACACACCGGACGCCCGGGGCCCGGCGCAACATGCGTTCAAGGTTGCGACGCATCGGCGCGCTGTCTTCAACGAGGGCGACCGTGGTCATATCCTCCTGCCGGGCCGGCAACGCCAGCTTCGGTGCATTGGGCGCATCCGCGGTCATAGTTAATTAGCCAACGAGAGGGGAAATCGAATCCGCCTCGTGGTTCACGGTGCGTTGGTGGGCGGGGATTCACAATACCTCAATTGAGTTATGCGGATGCGGCTGATCGCCGGCGGGCAGTGGCACCTTGAAGACGACGGTTGTGCCTTGCTTGTGCCCGCTGATCAATTCACAACCCCCGCCCAGCTGCGTCAATCGGCGCTGCATGTTGCCCAAGCCGTCCGCCCCGTTTCCGCCCCGCGCAGCACCGGGTGCCAGCCCGCATCCATTGTCGCAGATGGTGATCATGAGGGTTTGCCCGCGGGTGGCGATGGCCAATCGCAAATCCGTCGCGCCGGAATGCTGGACCACGTTGCTTAGCGCCTCTTTGAACGCGAGGAACAGGCTGTGCCGTTGTTCCGCGTTGAGGGGCACGGCCGGGAGGTCCCGGGCCACGTCCAGCTGGCAGCGCACGGATGTTGCCTTGAGAAAATGCTGGGCGAACTGGCAAAAGTAAGTGGCCAGCGAGGCCACACTGTCGTGCTTGGGATTCACCGCCCAGACAATCTCGTCGAGGGCGGTCACCATTTCCCGCGCCCGCGCGCCGATTTCCCGCGTGTGTTCCCGCACCTCTTCCGGGCCAAGGGCCGGGTCCTGCGCCAGTTCGCTGCCGAAGTTGATTTCGACCAGCCCTGCGCCCAGGTCGTCATGCAAATCCTGCGCGATGCGCGTTCGTTCGCGTTCCAGCGCGCGCTGCTGTTCGAGGCGTTCGAGCTTTCGCCGGTAACGCCGCCGCACCGCGAACTGCACGCCGCCAATCAGCAAACCCGATGCGGCGCCAGTCCCCAGAACCAGAAACCACGTCGTTTCCCAAAGCTGCGGCGCGACCGTCAGCGCGACGCTGGCGCCGATGTCATTCCAGATGCCGTCGTGGTTGCAGGCCGTAACGCGGAATCGGTAACTCCCCGGCGGGACGTTGGGGTAGCGCGCGACCCGCACGGCGCCGGCGTCCACCCAATCCTGGTCCAACCCCTCGAGCTGATAACGGAACGTCACGTTCTCCGGCGCCGCCAGGCTCAACGCCGTGAATTCCAGCTCCAGTTCGGTGACCCCGGGGCCGACGCGCAGTGGCGACGAGAGTGCCCTCAGGCTGACCGGAGCGTTCCCCTCGCCGCTGGCTGGGCCATTGGGGATCTCATAGGTGGCCACCAGCCGGCCATTGACGGTCACCCGTTCAACGATGACTGGTGGCGGCCGTGGGTTTCGTCGCAGCCCATGAGGTTCGATGATTGCCAGTCCGGTCAGCATGGGCATCAGGAGGCGGCCATCCCGGGTTTGGGCTGCTGCGGGCGCAATCCCGAAGGTCGCCTGCAAATTCGGCACCCCTTCCCCCCGTCCAAGGACCACCGATCGCACGCGAGCGGTCCGGCCGGCGGCCAGCGCTTCCAATTCCGTCCGCGCAACCTGAAAAATTCCCCGGTTGCCAGCGATCCAGAGCCTGCCCCGGTCATCCGGCTGAATCTGGGAGATGTATTCGTCCCACAGGCCGTGGCTGGCCCGGAACTGAAAAAAACGTCCGTTCCTGAGCCAGCCCAATCCCTGTCCGGCGTAACCGATCCAGAGGCTGCCATCGCTGGTCACCTGCAAGCTTCGGATGTGTTGCGGCCCCGACATGATGTTGGTGGTTTCATTGATCAACGCGTCGCCATGCACCCGCAAAAGCAACCCGTCCGAGGTGGTGCCCAGCCACACATCGCCGCTGGCGTCCTGCACAATGGCGCGAACGTCGCTCGCGCCGGCGGGCAGGGGGTAACATTTCAGTTGGCCATCCTGCGGTTGGCAGCGCACGATGGCTGAACTGACACTGAGCCACAGGTCGCCGTTGGTGCCGGCGTACAGGGAGCGGATCGACAGATTGGGCAGTTGCGAGTTCAACGGGAGGGAAGTGAAACCGCCGCTCTCCAGGCGGAACACGCCTTTGTCGCGGGTGCCGATCAGGAGGCTGCCGCCGGTTTCGGCGGCCACGCAGGTGACGGCCCCGCCCTTCCAGCTGGCATTACTGGTGACCAGACTCCAAACGCCGTTGCTCCGGCAAGCCAACGCCCCGTTTTGCCCTGCGATCCACAAGGCTCCGGCCGAATCTTCAGCCGCGGATTGCACAGCTGCGAACGGGAGGCCGGACGCCGGCCCCACCAGTTGCACGGCCCGGGGGCTCAGGCGGTTCAGCCCGCCGCCACGCGTGCCTACCCAGAGGTTGCCTTCCGAGTCTTCAGAGATGTTGATGATATTGGGATGCGACGTGCCGACGCTTTGAAAGCCTTGGTCGTCAAAACGGAAAAGCCCGCCGGAGGAAGTGCCCACCCACACGCCGTGCGCCTTGTCTTCATGCAACGCCGTTACCGCGACCTCGGTCAATCCGGGTTCGAATTTCAGCTCGTCCACCGCCTTGAGCTCGCCTCCGGCCTGGTAGTGAAACAATTTCAAGCCGGCGCAGAGCCAGATTCCGCCCTGGCTCGCCGGGGCGACGCGGGCGGAGGGCGATTTCAAAGTCAGCAGCGTTACAAACCGGCCGTCCCGCAGGATTCCTACGCGACCGGCTTGGGAAAACCAGAATTGGCCTTGCGTATCCGTCGTCAGCCAACACAGCCCTTGCCCCGGCAGCCCATCGGCCGGGCCAAAGCTCCGCACTTTTCCGGCTTCAATCCGGAACACCGCCCCCGTGCTATCACTAATCCAGATGTTTCCGTCCGCATCTTCCGCCATTGCCCGGGCCGGTGCGCCGGGGGAAACCTCCACCAACATGCGCACCTGTGTAACTTTGCCGGTCTCCACGCAAACCACGGCGCCGCCATCCCGGGCCAGCCACAGCTTGCCGCGCCGATCCCGCAGCATGGCCCGAATCTGGTTCTCGGTCGGACTCGTGGGGGCCGCCGGTGCGAAATCCTGGAAGCGCACGCCGTCAAAACGGGAGAGGGAGCGATGCGTCGCGACCCAGAGATACCCGTCCGGCGTCTGTTCCAGACCGACGATGGTGTGTTCCGGGAGGCCGTCCTCCGTCTGCCAAGCGCGGGCAAACCAGGCGGAGTTTGTCGCCGCGACCAGCGGGAGCGGTGGGGCCAAGCAGAACAATGTCGCCACTAAAGCCAAAGCCGACAGCCAACAGTGGATTATTCGCTCGCGCACGACCGGAATCAGAGGCCTTTCAGTTTCTCGCAAAGCCTGCATGTACCAGACCGGCTTAAGCCTGACCGTCGGAGTCTGATCACCACTCTCCGTTCGCTCGCTACCCCGCTTGAAGGGGAAAACCGGGTTGCCGCAGGGTAGGGGGCCAGGCTAGGCATGCAAATGAAACAGTGGCCCCAATCCCGCCGGCCGGTGTTGCGCGCGATTCCAGACGTTGCTTCGGCAACCCGCCAGGTGACGCCCGCCTGTTACCTGGCAACTGTCGTATTCTCGGACCACCAAATGATGTCTTTGACGGAATCGCCAGCGGACACGTTGAGGGACATCGTGCCGGTGTACGTCACCCTTTCTTTGATTCTGGCGCCCTGCCATTTGTGGATTTCCGAGTGGCCGTCGGCGAAGGAAAGTCCGCAGGCACCGTTGTGATAACTCGCTGGAAAATCTATGATTTGCGCAGTGGTGGCGCCAGGCTTGGCCATTTGTACTGCGCAGGCCGCGTCATTGATGCTGTCCGGGTGTTCGTCCACCAACACCCAGGTTTTGGCGGGCAGCCTGATTTGAGCCGACTTCCCATAAACCCGCCAGTTGGAAGCTGGCAGCCAGCCGCCGAAGTCAAACACCTGACTCATCGAATTGCTGCGAACGCGGGGTAGTCGTTTGCCTCCCACGGTTACTGCTGCTTGGTCGGCTGGACATTTCCAAATCGCGAAACTTTTCTTGCCGATAAAGGGCATGAGCGGACTTTTGGCAAGGTCCTGTTCCACATCCCAGTTGCTCCGATTGGCGCCGTTAAAGTCCAACCCGCCGGTGCACCAATTCACGCGTTTCTCCTGGGGCGAAACGTCGAGTGAAGCCAGCAGCAAATCGTTGAAGTCATCAGCATACATCTTCCACCCCAGCATCATCTGGCGCAGATTGTTCATGCAACTGATGCCCTGGGATTTGGTTTTGGCCTTGGACAAAGCGGGCAACAGCATGGCTGCCAGAATGGCGATGATCGCGATGACGACCAACAATTCGATGAGGGTAAACCCCCGCCGACGCGGGACAGGGATCAGGGCCGGGTTTGGTTTCATAACGGTGAATTCGGTTCTCTCAGCTCGCAACGGTACGATTTTTCTTTATTGAAATGATGTCGGGTTTAACTGAAGCAAGGCTATCGCGTTTTGGCTTTTCGTCAATCACCGTTTCTTGGGTTCGCCGCAGCAGGATTTGGATTCGAAGCCTGCCATGTGAACCGGCCTTTACCGCCGCCAGCATGGGCCAGGATCAGCTGAGCATTCATGCCGTTGAGTTCCGGGACTGCGGTGTTGAGAACGACCGATAACGTCCTCGGGGCCCAGGCAGGTGGCCCCGGCGCTTGTTGACGAGGCAGTTAGCCTACGCTCGGGCCGCCCGATACCGGTTACTTCAGTCAAATCGCTGGCAATCAACCGGCTTGCGGTCTCCTCCCGGAAAGGTCACGCTGCACCGGCAGTTTTCCATGGCCGTTTCCTTTTTTTGTGGCCCAGCGTAATCATCACTGCGACACAGCCAAGCAAAAGCCTATGCCAACCAAACTCTCCTCCGCCACTTTCGAAATCGCCGTGCGCCCCGGCCCTCAAACACCGGTGCCAGAACGAGAAGCCCAAAGCCGGTTCAACATCGTCGTCTTGGGTGATTTCACCGGTCGCGCCAGTCGTGGCCTCACCGAATCTCTGTCAACGCGCAAATTATTGCACGTGGAGGTGGACAATTGCGAGCGCGTGTTCGCCCAGCTGGGAGCAAAATTGCAACTGACCGGCCCAGGCATTGGGGATGGTGGGATCGAGTTGGCATTCGCGTCACTGGAAGACTTTCACCCGGACGAACTACTCCCCCGCGTGTCATCCCTGGCGCAACTCGCGGAGGCGCGTCGGTTGGTGTTGAATCCCGCAACTGCGGAGCAGGGCCGGGCCGCGCTGCAGAGGTGTCTCGGTGCCGCCATCACTGCGTCCCCCGGGACGCAAACTGCCGCCGTCCCGGCGGCTGCCGCGGAGTCTGACAATGATACCATGGCCCGGTTGCTGGGCGGCCGCCCGCCGGCCACCCCGACTGTCGCTTCGCCGTCCTCCCCGCTCGAACAATTCATTCGGCAAGTGGTCGCCCCACAGGTTTCGGCCGCGCCGGGAGCCTGGCAGTCCGGCGCCATCGCCGCCGCGGAAATGGAACTCACCAGCCGGCTCAACGCCTTGCTTCACCATCCGGAATTTCAGGCGCTCGAAGCCGTGTGGCGGGGGGCGGACTCGCTCGTGCGCCGTGTCGAGTCGGCTGAGGAGATCGGCTTGTTTCTTGTGGATGTATCGTTCGCGGAATTGCAGGCGGATTTCGCGGGGCCCGCGGCGGTCGAATCCTCCGCGCTCTTCCGCCTGCTGCGGGATCGCAAACCCCGGCTGTTGGTCGGAAACTACACTTTTGGGCAGACCGCTGACGATCTGCGTCTGCTTGGCAAGTTCGCGGAGCTTGCGGCCAGGCTTTCCGCAACTTTCGTGGCTTCCGCCGCGCCCGGGCTCGTAGGTTGTGATTCGTTCGCCCTGCATCCCGACCCGGATGATTGGACCGGGAAGCTGGCCCCAGACGTGGCCGAAACTTGGGCGGCGCTCCGCCGGTCCCCGTACGCCTTGCGGGTTGCCCTCACCGCGCCGCGTTTTCTGGTCCGCCAACCCTACGGCAAAGCCGGGTCGCCCATTGAGTTGTTTCCGTTCGAGGAAATACCCGGGGCGCCGCTTCATGCCTCATTTCTCTGGGGCCACTCCGCGGTGCTATGCGCGTGCGCCGTGATTGATGCCCTCCAGTCGGGCGACCCGGAACTTTCCGAATTCACTGGCGGTGAAATTGGTGATCTGCCCGTGCACAAATCGAGCGAAGCCGGCGAAGTCGTCGTGAAACCTTATGCCGAAGCATGGCTCACCGACCGCGCCGTGGATCGGATGCTCAAGCATGGCATCCTGCCCGTCGTTCCGCTGAAGAACCAAAACACCATCCGCTTGAACCACTTTTGCTCCATTGCCGAGGGCCCCGTGGCCCTCCGCCTTACCAACTGAAACCATCGCGGATACCGCATTTCTGCCGGGGAATAGGCGCTCCGGACACAAGTGTTCCGCTCCCTGATTGACTGTGATTGCTGTCGGAAAGGAAACCATCGCCATCGCGATCTTTGCCTTGACCTACCTGCTCATCAGCGGGCGGCGGTTGAAGGTGCTGCCGTTGAACCGGCCCGCCGCGGCCTTGTTGGGCGCGGTGCTGATGGTCGCGTGCGGGGTCATGACCCCGGAGCGCGCCTATCGCGCGGTGGATTACGACACGCTGGTGTTGCTGCTCGGCATGATGCTCATTTCCGCGTATTTGAGCCTGGCCGGCTTTTTTGACTGGGCCGCGGACTGGATTTTGCGCACCGCCCGGACGCCGCAATCGCTCTTGCTCCATCTGATCGGCACCGCGGGCTTGCTGTCGGCGCTGCTGGTGAATGACACCGTTTGCCTGATGCTCACCCCGCTGGTCGTGACCGTGATGGTGAAGGGAAAACTGCCGTTGCCCCCCTATTTGCTCGCGTTGGCGATGAGCGCCAATGTCGGCAGCGTGGCGACGCTGGTTGGTAACCCGCAGAACATGATCATCGGCCACCTTTCCGGCATTCCGTTCCTGCGTTTTTCGGCCTCGCTGCTGCCAGTCGCGCTGGTGGGCTTGGCAATCCAGTATGGGGTGCTCGCCTTCGGCTTCCGCCGCGTGCTGGCGCAGGCGGTGATTCATCGTCCCGCAACCGAACCCCGAAAACTGGACCGTCGGTTGTTGACGATGACCCTGATGGCGCTGGCCCTCGTCTTCGCCGGCTTCGTTGCCGGCTACAATCTGGCGTGGACCGCGCTGGCGGGGGGAGCGCTAGTCATGGTGCTCGCCCGGCGCGACACGCATGAGGTTCTCAAACTGGTGGACTGGCACTTGATGGTCTTTTTCGCCGCGTTGTTCATTGTGGTGGAAGGGTTGAATGACACCGGTCTGCCCGATCAGATTTACGGTCGTGTCCGGGGTGTCTTTGGGACTTCCGTGATCAGCCAGGGTTGGAACCTGGCGTGGTTCTCCGCCCTGGGCTCGAATCTTTTCTCCAACGTTCCCTTCGTGCTGGTGGCCGGGAAATGGATCGGCAATTTCGTCCAGCCGGAGTTGATGTGGCAGGTCCTGGCCCTGGCGACAACGTTCGCCGGCAATCTGACCCTCCTGGGCTCGGTGGCCAACATCATCGTCGTTGAATCCGCGCGGGGTCATGTTGAGGTCGGGTTCTGGGATTACGCCCGCTTCGGCATTCCGGTCACGATCCTCACAACCGTTGCCGGGATGATGATTTTGTTGTTGCTGAACTAAAGGAAAACGGAAGTAAACGTCAGCGTGGCTCTCTTTTTCAATCGTAAATGGTAAATCGTAAATCTAAAATCCCCTTCTATGAGCTTTTATGAGAAACTGAAGTTCGACGCGAGCGGCTTGATCCCCGCGATCGTGCAGGAACAAACGAGCGGCCGGGTCGTGATGATGGCGTGGATGAACCGGGCGTCGCTGGAAAAGACCATTGCGACGGGCAAGACCCATTTCTGGAGCCGTTCGCGCCAGAAATTCTGGATGAAGGGTGAGGAAAGCGGCAACACGCAGACCGTGAAGGATGTGGCCTTTGATTGCGACGGCGATTGTCTGCTCATTCAGGTCGAACAAAACGGTCCGGCCTGTCACGAAGGCTACCAGTCCTGTTTCTTTCGTTCCATTGAAGGCAAGGGCGACACCATCAAGACCACCGAACCGCGACTGCTCACACCCGAGCAGATGTACCCGAAGAAATGAATGGACGGTGAGGCGAGCGTCCGCGCGAGCCTCATCCCTGAATTTGGCTCGTCCGTAGCCTCGCCCTGCCGACATCGCATGGAAGATTCCGTTCCCTTCGCCAGCCGTGAGTATTTTATCATGCTCGCGGTGCTGACCTTTTCCCGCGGCGCCGATTTTCTTAGCACCTGGATCGCCACGCCCCATCTCGTGCTGGAAGGCAATCCGATTGCCAGATGGCTCGGGTGGAAATGGGGTGCGCTGGTGAACGTGGTGCTGGTCCTGTTGCTGGCCGCCTGGCCGCTCTCCGCCATCGTCGTCAGCACCGCCAGCGTGCTGGTGGCGGCCCGGAACTTCCAATCCGCCTGGCTCATGGCTTCCATGGGCGAGGAGGCGTATCGCGAGTGGTACGGGCAGCGCGTTGCCGATACGCGCATTGCCCTCTATCTGGCCTGCCTCGCCGGCAACACCCTCCTGACGGCGGCCGTCGGGGCGGCGCTGATTGTGTTCAGCACCACGCGCAATTACGTTCTCGTCGTGCCGACCGGCATCGGCATGGGCATCATCGCCTACGCCCTGGCGGTGCTGATTTTCACCCTGCTTTCCGTCTGGCGGCGACGGCGAAGGCGGCGTTATGATGACGGGAATATTTGACATGATCGCACCAACACTCGACGAATTTCAGCGGCTCGCGGGGCAGGGCAACCTGATCCCCGTCACGACCCGCATTCTGGCCGACATCGAAACGCCGCTCTCCGCCTATCGAAAGATCCGGGGGCAGGGCGAGTCATTTCTCTTCGAGTCCGTCGAAGG
>CAZIJO010000018.1:0-43176 GCA_964539515.1 uncultured Bifidobacterium sp.
CGAATATCAAACTTGGCGCGCAGAACATGAGTGAGAACGGCATGGGCGCTTACACCGGGGAAATTGCCGCCGGCATGCTCAAGGAATTTTCCACGCGCTACGTCATCCTCGGTCACTCCGAGCGCCGCCAGTATCAAAAGGAATCGGATGCCCTGATCGCGAAGAAGGCGGCGGCGGTCCACGGGGCTTCGCTCAAGCCCATTGTCTGCGTGGGCGAAACGCTGGCCGAACGCGAAGCGGGCCAGATGGAGAAGGTTTTGGAAACGCAGGTTCGCGGCAGTCTCGCCGGTTTGACCAAGGAACAAATGGTCGAGACGATCATTGCTTACGAACCGGTCTGGGCCATCGGCACGGGCAAGACCGCCACCACGCAGCAAGCTCAGGATGCCCACGCCTTCATCCGTGCCTTGCTGGTGAAACTTTTCGACGATGCCGTCGCGAAAAAGGTCCGGATCCAATACGGGGGGAGCGTCAAGCCGGCCAACGCCCGCGAACTCATGAGCCAGCCGGATGTCGATGGCGCACTGGTGGGCGGGGCAGCCCTGGAGGCGCGAAGTTTTGCTGACATCATCAAGAATTCCATTTAACAATTAGCTTATGACAATAATCACGATCCTACTTTCCATCGTTTTGGTGCTGGTTTGCCTCCTGTTGATCCTGCTCGTGCTCGTGCAGCTTCCGAAAAAGGAAGCCGGCGCCGGGCTGGCCTTCGGCGGCGGCGCGGCGGACGCGCTGTTCGGCGCCGGCGCCGGCAACCCGCTGACCAAGATCACGAAGTACTCCACGGTGGCGTTCTTTGTCCTCCTGATCGCGATCTCCCTCCTGCAAAACAGCAGCTCGCGCAACTCGTCCAAGAGCTTTCAGCAGCAGATTGAGCAGGAAAACAAACAATTGCCTGCCACCCAGTCGCCCACCGGGGCCCCCGTGACCGCGCCCGCGCTCGTCCCGCCCGCTTCCAATGCGCCGTCGGCCCCCGCGGCCACGCCGGAAGCCACGCCGCCTCCGACCAACCCGGCGAGCAAGTAATCCCTGCGATGCAAGTCGCCCGCCGCGCCCCTGGAATCTTCCGGTGGGCGCGGTTTCCTTTTGGGTCGGTCGGCGGTTTGACCCTGGTGCTGGGGTTGTTGACTTCGGGCTGCTTCCAGGCCGTGCCACCCGCCGACATTACCATCATCAACGGCAACGAGCCCGAATCCCTCGACCCCCACATTGTCACCGGCGTCTCTGAGATGCGGATCACCAAGGCGTTGTTCGACGGTTTGATCCGCCTCGATCCGCGCCAGGCGGCGCCCGTTCCCGGACTGGCCGAACATTGGGAGACTTCGGCCGATGGCCGCACCTACATCTTCCACCTGCGCACCAACGCCGTCTGGTCCACCGGCGAGCCGATCACGTCCGCGGATGTCGTGTGGTCGTGGATTCGGGCGTTGAGTCCGGCGACTGCCGGCGATTACGCCGGGCAGTTGTTTTGCATCAAGGGGGCCGAGGACTGGTATAACGGCAAGCTCACCGACCGCTCGCAGTTGGGGATTCAAGCGCTGGATCCATACACGTTGCGCGTGGAATTGATTTCACCCCTGGCTTTCTTCCTGGAGCTCTGCGCGTTTCCAACCCTGGCGGTGCTGCCCCAGCAGACCATTGAAAAATACGGCGACCGTTGGCTGCACGCCCGCCCTTTGCCAACCAGCGGAGCGTTCACCCTTGGCGCGTGGCGGGTGAACGACAAGGTTCGGCTGCAGCGGAATCCGCGGTATTGGGACGCAGCCAATACGGCATCCGGGATCATCGACCTGTTGCCAGTGGGATCCCCCAATACCGCCCTCAATCTTTACGAGACGGGTGGCGCGGACATTGTCTGGGACAAAGACCTCGTTCCCACCGAGTTGATGGATGTGCTGGTGAAACGCCCGGACTTCCACAGCTTCACCTACCTCGGCACGTATTTTTATCGCTTCAACGTCACCCGGCCGCCGTTCAACGACGCCCGCGTACGCCGCGCGTTCGCCTTGGCGACGGACAAGTCGAAACTTATCAGCAAACTGACGCGCGGCGCGGAGGTGCCGGCCCGCGCTTTCGTACCCGTCGGCGTGGCGAACTACACGCCACCGGAAGGTCTGGCCTTCGACCCGCCGGCCGCCCGGCAACTGCTGGCGCAAGCCGGTTATCCGGGCGGCAAAGGATTCCCCCGCATGACCTACACATTTTTCTCGGCGTCGGGCGGCGCGAAGTTGCACGGGAAAGTGGCGGTCGAGTTGCAGCAGATGTGGCGGGACATTTTGGGCGTCGAGATCGAGTTACGGCAGATCGAGCGGAAGGTTTTTTACAGCGCGCAATCCCAACTCGATTATGAAATCTCGACGTCGAGCTGGATCGGCGACTATAATGACGCGAACACCTTCCTGGATTTGTTCCTGAGCAACAGCGGCAACAACCGTACGGGCTGGAAAAACGAGCGTTACGACGCGCTCCTGCGTGAGGCGAATCAGCAGACTGACCTGAAAAAGCGCGCCGAGCTTTTCCGTCAGGCCGAAACAATCCTCGTCGCCGAGGAAGCGCCCATCGTCCCGCTCTATTTCTACTCCGGGTTCAACTACTACGATGCCACGAAGATCGGGGGCATCTGGCAGAACATTCTGGACGAGCATCCGATGCAATACATCTACAAGCTGGGTCGAGGGTCGAGGGCCGAAGGTCGAGAGCCGGATAGCGACGCTTGGACCCGCCCGCCAAGTCCGACACCAAGCAAAATGACAGCGACAAAATGATTTCATGAAAACACGATTCCGTTTCGAAAAACTTGAGGTCTGGCAGGAGGCGAGGGCGATCAATCAAGTTATCTATCGCCTAACCAAGCGGTTTCCGCGTCAGGAGATGTTTGCCATGACTTCCCAGATCCGACGTGCTTCCATTTCGGTTAGCTTCAACATAGCTGAAGGATCAGGCCGGAACTCCGACAAGGGTTTCGCACACTTACGAAGTTAGGCACTCGACTCTCGACCCTCGGCCCTCGCCCCCCGAACTCAAATGTATTTCCTGCGCCGGTTCCTCTCGCTGATCCCGCTCCTGCTGGTCATCAGCTTCCTGGCGTTTGCGCTGGTGCGGTTGACGCCGGGCAGTCCGTTTGATCGTGAACGCAAACCCGCTTCGCCGGAAATCGAGCGCGCCATCCAGGCCAAGTATCACCTCGATGAACCCTTCCTGAAGCAATACCTCCGTTACCTCGGCGGCCTGTTGCAGGGCGATTTCGGTCCGTCGCTCAAGTATCGCAATCACACGGTCACGGACATCATCCAGCAGGCGTTGCCGGTTTCCGTGATGCTGGGCGCGATTGCCTTCGGCTTCGCGATGGGGGTGGGCTTGCCGGTGGGTTTTATCACGGCTGCGCGACGCGGGGGGTGGCCGGATTACACGGGCAGCTTCTTCGCAATCCTGATGGTCTGCGTGCCGGCGCTGGTCATGGCCCCGGTGTTGATCATGATCCTGGGCATCAAGTGGCGACTGCTGCCCGTCGCCCAGTGGATTTCGCCCTGGCATGTCGTGCTGCCGGTGGCTGCGCTGGGACTGTTTTTCTCCGGTCGCATCGCCCGGCTGATGCGGGAAGGGATGCTGAACACAATGAAATCCGAGTTCATCACCGCCGCTCGCGCCAAGGGCTTGTCCGAGAATGCCGTGTTGTTCAAGCACGCCTTCCGGCTCGCGGTTTTACCGGTGGTTTCCTATGCCGGACCGCTGCTGGCCGATCTGCTGACGGGCGCGTTTGTCATCGAGGCGATCTTTCAAATTCCCGGGCTGGGCACGCACTTTGTGAACAGCTCGCTGAATGCGGATTACCCGATGACCGTCGGTCTGGCGCTGCTTTATGCCGTGCTGTTGGTGGGCATGAATCTGTTGGTGGACTTTGCCTACACGCTGCTCGATCCGCGCGTGAAGTATGAATAAGCCAGACGAGCGACGAGAGACGAAGGTCGAGGGCCAGTCGACGGAAATCACCGGCGAACTTGCGACCCGCCCTCGACCCTCGACCCTTGACGCGCGACAGAATTTCACCCCCAATCAGCGCGCCTGGCGACGCTTCCGCCAGAACCGCCCCGCGGTCATCAGCGCGTGGTTCCTGGGCTGGTTGTTGGTCGTCGTGCTCGCCTGGCCTGTCTGCTTGAAACTGGGCAGTGCGGAATTTGCCCGCACCCACGACCCCAATCACATCACCGAGAATCAGTTTCAACCGCCGAATGCAAACCACTGGTGTGGCACGGATGTGCACGGACGCGATGTCTTCTCCCGGATACTTTACGGGGCGCAGATTTCCCTGCTCGTCGGCGTGGTGGGCGCCAGCGTGAGTCTGGTGATCGGGGTGCTCTGGGGCGCCATTGCGGGTTACATTGGCGGTCGCCTGGACAGTGCGATGATGCGCGTCGTGGATGTCCTTTATTCCCTGCCTTCGATCGTCTTTGTCATTGTGCTCATCACGTCGCTGGCGGGGCTGCTGAAGAACTGGCTGATGGCGCTGGGTTCGCCGGCGCTGGCGAAATCCGCCCGGCTGATGTTCCTGTTCGTGGGATTGGGTGCGGTGTCATGGCTGACCATGGCGCGCATCGTTCGCGGGCAAGTGTTGTCGCTCCGGACGCGGCAATTTGTGGATGCCAGCCGTGCTCTGGGTGCGGGCCCGATCTGGATTTTGCGCCGGCACATTATTCCAAATGTGCTGGGGGTCGTCCTCGTCTATCTATCCCTGACCGTGCCGGCGATCATTCTCTACGAGAGTTTCCTCAGCTACCTCGGCCTGGGTATCCAGCCGCCGATGGCCAGTTGGGGCCTGCTTATCAGCGAAGGGGCGGAGCAAATCAATCCCATCCGCATCTACTGGTGGCTGATCGGGTTCCCCGGTGCGGTGCTGGTGGCGACGCTGCTCGCACTGAACTTCCTCGGCGACGGCCTGCGCGACGCGTGGGATGTGCGCGGTGAAAGTTAGAGCACCGTTTTCAACAGCGCATAAATCCCGATGCTGAGCGCCGCGAGCGAATCGCCCGCAATCAAGCCACCGCCCACGAGTGACATGGTGCTCATATCCGCCGGCAGTTCACCCTCGCCGGGCTTCGCTTCGCCGCGTTTGGGCCGGGCTTGCACCCAATCAAAAACCGACGCCAGCACCCCACCCACCGTCCACCAAATGGTGGTCAAGAACTCAACAAATCCGCCGAACGAAGAGGCATAGGGGCTGGGGATGATGAACGCATCCAGTACAAAATCAGTCACGCGTCCGGGCCGGGAGCCGGTCGCGAATGCTTTGTAACGCCGGTTGCTCTTGAGCAACTTCCGTGTGATCTCAATGAGCAATCCGAGGATTAATCCCAACTGAAGTGCGGTCATGACGTGCGGTTTGGGGTTCGTGATGCCCTTGAGTGCGCCCACGAACTTGAAGGTCATGGCGGATTGCCATTTCTCGGCCCCAGGCACTTTTTGGCTGAATTGATCCGCCTGCAGCACCGGGTACGCGTTCATGAATGTTTTCGCCAGTACCACGGCCAGCACCGCGCCCATGGCAATGCCGATGACCTGGTAGCGGAACTGGTTCACACGATTCGTGCCCAACCGCCACCCGGTCGAACGATCCTGCTGCATGTCCACCCCTTCCGAGCACGCGATGAGCATGATCGAGGCGCACATCAAGCCGACCCCCGGATCCTTCAAGCCGAACGCCGCCATGATGAACACGGTCATCACGAACGCGCTGGAAATCGGGTTGCTGTCCGAGATGCCGGTGGAAATGCCGTTGATCAGCACAAACAGAAAGCACAACGCCACGGCGAGCAGAAGGAAGAGGACCGGCTGATGCAACACCTGGCTCCCGATCACCACGATGGCCGCTCCCCAGAAAAGCACCCACATCACCAGACGAAATGTGTTGACGCGCTTCCAATCCTCCGTGGGTTGCGCAATCACGTTCGGCTGACGCAGCCGTTGCCCGGCTTGAATCAGGATCAGTCCGACATCCACAATCGCCGCGCCGAGAATGGTCCCGAGCGCGATGATGAAACCGATTTTGCGAAACGGCGCGCCTTCATCGAGCCAGCCGATGCGGACCAGGTAGGGTTTCAACAGTTCGCCCGCCACCGCCACCACCAACGCGGGGATGGCGATGCGCGCGCCGACAATCATTCCCGCGCCAAACGTGGACGTGGAAATGCCGATGCTTTCGACGGCGGCGATCTTTAGCGAACCCAAGCCACCGAGGTAGCCACCCAGCATGCCGCCGCCAAGTTTGCTGATGGATTGCTTCAGCAGTTTCTTGTCGGTCAACGCCCGGAGAATGTTCGCGACGGCAAAGCCGGACGGAAAGGATAGTTGCATCTTGTCCACCAGGATCGGCGTAAAAAGCATGCCGACGCCGACGCCGAACATGCCGATGCTCAGGTAGAACAGCACAAGCTTCCACGGGGCTGGCTCCGGCAGGCCGAGCCACACCATCGCCTGCATCAGCACCCCCATGCCGCACATGCCCGCCACCGACGCCGCCATGGACTGCATGTAGTTCGCGCCGTGTTTGCCCTCCGGACCGTAGGGCAGCGTCACGGCGCTGCCCAGAATTCCCGCGAGCACCTGGCCGCCGACGAAAAAACCGATGGAGAAGTTCATGAACGCCGCCGAAACGCCGCCCAGCGGGCCCAAGATAAAAATGGCCACGGCGCCGAGCAGCAGATGATAACCGGGCGATCCGATGCGGGGCAGATACCGTTTCAAGCCGTTGGGTTGCGTCGCAGGGGCGGACATGGTTGCCGAAATTTTCGCCAAGCATAGGGATTGGCCGAGACCGGCCAATACAATTCCGATCCCGCCCGATCCCGCACCCGCGACAATCCGGGCCGCGAGCGGAACAATTCGCGGGTTCGGCTTCGTGCCGTTCAGAACGATGATTTGGTGAGGCGGTGTCCTGCAAATCTACGCTGCATCCGGAGCGGCACTCGATGAATGCCGGAGTTGGGCTGGGGGATAGGCCGGAAACTGCCACGCGCGCCACACTTGGCTTGACGCCGCGGCGGAAAACCGCCAATCGAAGGGCCGCATGTCCAAAGCTGTTCATCCACCAAAGTCTGATTCTGCGGCAAACCCCGAGAATCATGAGCTGCCCCTGGCCGGTTTCCAAGGCCCGCCCGACGAAATTGATCGTCAATGGTACGAGCAGGTGTATCAGGGCCGCGGCGATTCCATGGCGCAACTGACCCTGCGCTCCGTGTTGATGGGTGGGATCCTCGGTATGTTCATGGCCGTGTCGAATCTCTACACCACGCTGAAGCTTGGGTGGAGTTTCGGCGTCTCGATCACCGCGTGCGTCGTCTCGTTCGTCGTGTGGAACGCCATCCGCACCCTCTGTGGCGGGCGCATCAGCCAGATGACCATCCTGGAAAGCAACTGCATGCAATCCACGGCCACCGCCGCCGGCAGCTCGACGGGCGCCACCATCGGAACGTGTTTCGGGGCGTTGCTCTTGATTCAAGGCGTCCACCAGTCGTGGCTGATCCTCTTTCCCTTCGCCATTCTCACCGCGGCGCTCGGCGTTTTTCTCGCCATCCCGATGAAACGGCAGATGATCAATCAGGAACAACTCAAATTCCCCTCCGGCATCGCCACCGCGGAGACCCTGCAAAGTCTTTACTCCAAAGGCGTCGAAGCCATGCAAAAAGCCTGGGCACTGATCATCGCCCTGGCCGCCGGTGGCTTGATTGGGTTGCTGCGCTCTTACAGCGCGCTTGCGGACCAGTTCACGGCCAAAGGCCACCCGCAAGCCTGGCTGGACAAGTTGCTCCAATGGAAAGTGCAGATCCCGGAGGTGTTGAGTTTTACCGGCAAACTGAACCCGCTCGCGCATGGCCAGATGGCCGGCCTGGGATTCGAGCCGAGCGTCTTGCTCATCGGGGCGGGCATGATTACCGGTTTGCGCGTGTCGCTCTCGATGCTGGCGGGTTCGGCCTTGCTTTACTTCATTGTCGCACCGCATTTGCTGGTGGCCGACGTTGCGAACGCCGGCCTGCCGGGTTACGTGCCGACGTTCAAGGTCAATGCCGAGGGAAACTTTAACCCCATGCGGTGGGCGTTATGGGGCGGGACTTCTATCATGGTCTTCTCCAGCATGATTCAGATGGCGTTGAACTGGCGCACGGTTGCCCGGGCGTTTTCCGTCTTCAAAAAAACCAATCCGTCCGCCCACAACGACGCCATGGCGGCCATTGAAGTGCCGAATTCCTGGCTCATCATCGGCATGATTCCCATCACCATCGGCCTCGTCATTGTGCAATACCTGGCGTTTCAAATCTCTCCCGGCTTGGGGTTGATCGCGGTGGCGATGTCCTTCGTCGCCTCCCTCGTGTGCTGTCGTGCGACCGGCGAAACCGACACCAGCCCGGTCGGGGCGATGGGGAAAGTCACCCAATTGTTGTACGCCATCCTGCCCGGCGCAAAAGGCGTGGCCACCGTCAACCTCATGGCCGCCGGAGTCACGGCCGCCTCGGGCCACGCCTCGTCGGACCTCCTGACGGATTTGAAAAGCGGTTATCTGCTCGGGGCGAATCCGCGGAAGCAATTCCTCGCGCAGTTCTTTGGCATTTTCTTCGGTATCTTCGCGATCATCCCCGCCTGGTACGCCATGGTCCCCAACAAACAGGCGCTCGAAGCCATGAACCCGCCTGCTACCAACATGTGGAAGGCCACCGCGGACCTGCTCACCCAAGGCATCCACATGCTCCCGTCGTCGGCCATATCGGCCATCGTCATGGGCGGCTTGCTCGGTGTGTTGCTCCCCGTGATCGAGAAGCTATTCCCCAAAACCAGGCGCTTTCTGCCCTCCGCGATGGGGCTTGGCCTTTCGTGGGTGGTGCCGTTTCAAAATGCGCTTTCGTTCGCCATCGGCGCGGTGATTGTGCTGGTGTGGCAGCAGTTCCACCGCAAGAAATCCGAGGCCTTTACCGTGCCGATTGCCTCGGGCTTGATTGCCGGCGAATCGCTGGTGGCGGCCTTCATCGCCATCGCCTGCACCCTGGTTGGGCTCGTGTTCGCGGCGAAATGACCCGAGCGGCCGGGGGTGAAATAGTTTTGCTTTCCGCCCCCGCGGCAGCGTTAGAATGGCGCGCCATGAAAAAACTGCTTTGCACGCTGCTTGCCCTGGCGGGCGGGTTGTCCGCCTACGCCAGCATCCAGACGCGGACCATCGAATATCAACAAGGTGACACCACGCTCGAAGGCGTGCTGGTCTATGACGATGCGGTGAAAACCAAACGCCCCGGTGTGCTCATTGTCCATCAGTGGAAGGGCGTGACGGATTACGAAAAAAAGCGGGCGACGATGCTCGCCCAGCTGGGCTACGTGGCGTTTTGCGCCGACATCTACGGCAAAGGCGTTCGCCCGCCGACGCCGGCCGAAGCCGGCGCAGAAGCCGGCAAATACAAGTCCAACCGCGCCCTGCTGCGCGCCCGTGTCAACGCCGGGCTCGCGGTGCTCCAGCAGAACGAACTCGTGGATGCGCGGCGGATTGCGGCCATCGGCTATTGTTTCGGTGGTACCACCGTGATTGAACTGGCGCGTAGCGGCGCGGAGATTGCCGGGGTGGTGAGTTTTCACGGGGGACTTGACTCCCCCACGCCGGCCGACGGCAAGAACATCAAGTGCAAGGTGCTGGCGTGCCACGGCGCGGACGATCCGTTTGTGCCCGCAAAGGATCTGGCGGCGTTTGCCAGCGAAATGCGCGATGGCCAGGCCGACTGGCAGCTTATTCAATACGGCGGCGCGGTCCACAGTTTCACTGATTGGAATGCCGACGGCAGCATGAAGGGCGCGCAATATAATGAGCCGGCCGACAAACGCTCCTGGGAGGACATGAAGCAGTTCTTCGGGGAGATTTTTCGATAGTTGGGGTAGGGCTGCGCTGCTGTGTGGCCCTCAGTAGGGGACGAGCGGCAACTCGTCCCTACCACGAACATCATGCGCATTACCGGTGGCCAAGCGGGCGGGCGGATTTTGAAGGTGCCGAAGGGACTGGCGGTCCGGCCCACCCCGGACCTCGTCAAGCAGGCCGTGTTCAACTCGCTCGGCGCCCGGGTTGTCGGGGCGCACGTGCTGGAACTGTTTGCCGGCAGCGGCGCCCTGAGCCTCGAATGCCTCAGCCGCGGGGCCGCTTCGGCTTTGTGCGTGGAATTGTCCCCCAAACACGCGGAGTTCATCCGGCGCAATGCCGCGTTGCCGGAGTTTCCCCCGGAGGCGTTCGAAGTCCGCGCCCAGGATGTTTTCGCTGCGTTGCCGCAGCTCGTCGCCAGCGGACGCACCTTCGAACTGATCCTGGCCGACCCGCCTTACGGGGAAAAGAACGTGGGTCGCCGCTCAACCTCGCTGGCGCAACAACTGGTTGATGATCCCAACCTGCCCCGGTTGCTGGCGTCCGGTGGTCGGCTGGTGCTGGGCCATGCCCGCCGGGACACGTTGGAAATACCCCAGTGGTGGCGGGAAGCCAAAGTCATGAAGCATGGCGACAACATGATGCGATTCCTGGAGTTGCCATAGGGACGAATGGGAAATCGCGACCCCGCAAGGGGACAGCGATTAGCGGTCAAGGGCGAACGCCCGGCCGTTTTACTTTCCGCTCACATCCACCGCGACCACATCGCCGGCGGCATTGCGGCAATAGATCTTGCCGTTGGCCAGCACGGGCGTAGTCCAGCATTTGCCGCCCAAAACCTGCGCCCGGGAAATCGGCTTGAAGGCTGCGGTGGACACTTCCGCCACCATCAGCTCGCCCTTCTCGCTGAGGACGATCAGTTTCCCGTCGGCCAGCATCAACGAGCCTTTGCCCACGGATTTTTCCGACCACTTTACCTCCCCGGTGTCAAACACCAGGCAGCGCAATTCCTTCTCGTCCACACCGTAGAGGTGGCCCTGCCAAAGCACGCAACTATTGAAGTGGTTGCGCATGTTCTTGTTTTCCCAAACCTTGCTGGCCGGTTGTACCCCCACATCGAAAACGCCGCCCCCGTGATTGTAGCCGGAAGAAATGAACACCTTGCTGCCGACGAGAATGGGGTCGGCGGCGTTCACATCATAATCCGTCTTCCAAGGGAATCGCCAAAGCTCCTTGCCGTCCTTCACCGCCACGCCGATGACATCCTGCTTGATGGCAAGGGCCACGGCGCGTTGTGCACCAACCGCGAAAGGGACCGCAGTGGAATAGCCGGCTTCGTCCTCGCCGGAGGACCAGACGACTTTGCCGGTCTTTTTGTCGAGGGCCGCCCCGGCGGCCCCAACATTCACGATTGCCAGGTCGCCCTCAATCAGCACGGAACTGGCAAACCCCCAGGTGGGCATTTTCGCCTTTAACTCTTCCATGAGGTTCTTCGACCAGATCAACGTGCCTTTGGCCGCATCGAGACAGTGGATCACCCCGCGCTTGCTGAGGGTGAAGACGCGGTCGCCGTCCACCGTCGGGGTGGCACTGGGCCCGCCTTCGTAATACTTGGGGTCAAGCTTGGCGGGATACGCGTGTTTCCAAACCTCCGCGCCTGTGTTCGCGTCAAAACAGAAAACGGTATCGGTGTCCTTCGCGTTGCCGGTGGTATAGACCCGTCCCCCGCTGACGGAGAACGAGGCAAAGCCGATGCCGACTTTCGCTTTCCAGAGTTGCTTCGGGCCTTCCGCCGGCCAGTTGGCGGACCAACCGGTCTCCGGGGAGATACCGTTATGGTCCGGGCCGCGAAAACACGGCCAGTCCGCGGCGTGGGTGGAAAGAGTAAGCGCCAGCAAGCCAAGAATGGTTAAGTGAAGTTCACTTTTCATGCCGTCAGAGTTAGCTGAGGACGGGTGGCGTGTCAACGCAGCGGCGGCACCGCATTTTTCAGCGCCGCTCGTTGTACGCCCGTTGCGAATACTTCTGGGCCACGAGTTCCGCCGCGCGGGCGAGCAGCGGATGGTCGGGGGCAAACTCTGGCCATGCGGCCGGCGGCGACGCGGTCGCGAGCATTGCTCTTTCCCACTCCGCGCGGGCCACCGGGATCGGCGGCGGTTGCACGGAGCCTTGAATCAGCAGTCCCAATCTGTTCCGCCGCTGGGCCGCGCCGGCGATCTTGCGTCCGTGCCAGAGCAGGTCGTGTTTCTCGTAGCCGACGAAGCACTGGCCCGGCGCGGATTTTTTGCAGCACTTTGCGAGTTCCGTTTCCGTGCCCAGGACTGCAAACGCGGCTTGGATCCAGGCATGTGCCCGGCGGTAGCTTTCCTCCGCCCGAAGCGAATGCCACTCGTGCCCGACGGGAAAGACGAGACTGTAAGTCCAATCGGCGTCATGCGGCACGAGCCCGCCACCCGTCGGACGACGCAACAGCGGGCGCAAGGGAGTTGTGCGCTCGATATCGGCGAAATGTTGGAAGTAACCGAACGTGGCCGCCGGCTGCACCCAACCATAGAAACGCAGCACCGGTTGGCGCAGCCGAGGCATCGCCTCGAGCAGGGCCTCGTCCATCGCCATGTTGAAAGCGGCTTCGCCCGGACCGGAGTTCAGCCGCAACCCGCTTTGGTTTGGCGCGGAATCCACCGCGCTCTGGCCGGCCACGGGGTCGGGAGTTGCGTTGGGCCCGGATGGTTCAAGGGGCTGCATACCGGCGACTACGATAGACCGACGCGCGGACAGAGTTTCGCGATCTCACAGTGGGCGCAATCCGGCCTGCGCGCATCGCAACGCCGGCGGCCATGCCAGATGAGCCAGTGGCTGAACAGCGTCCATTGCTCCCGTGGCACCAGGGTCATCATTTCCTGCTCGATCTTCTCCGCGTCGGTCTGCTTCGTCAGCCCGAGGCGGTTGGCCAGGCGGGTGACGTGAGTGTCCACTACCACCCCCTCGTTGATTCCAAAGGCGTTGCCCAGCACCACATTCGCGGTCTTGCGTCCCACGCCATCGAGGGCATGGAGTTCGGCCATGGTCCGCGGCACTTCGCCGCGGTGCTTTTCGACGAGCGCGCGGCAGCAGGCCTGGATATTTTTCGCCTTGTTCCGGAAAAAGCCCGTGGTTTTGACCGCCTGTTCCAGTTCGGGGAGACTGGCGTTCGCGAAATCCGCCGCGCTGCGATATTTCTTGAACAACTCCGCCGTCACCAGATTGACGCGCTTGTCGGTGCATTGGGCGGAGAGGATCGTGGCGATGAGCAGCTGAAGCGGGTTGGCGAAATTCAGTTCGCAATGCGCCTCGGGATATGCGGCTTGCAGCCCGGAAAGAATCTTCCGGGTGCGCGCGTCACGGGCGTTTGCAGTCTCACGTGGCATGGCGGTATGAGTTTGCGGACCCCTTGGTGGTGGCCATGAGCTTTGCGGCTTCGGAATCTCGCGTCCGGGAAAATTGCGCATCCCGCTGCCCCGCGGGCAACAAAAATCGCCGAACGACCGGGCCGGTGAACGGTTGGCCGCCTTTTGATTGATTACGTGGTTTCGTAGGGAAACCGTAATGCGGCTAACCGGACTGGAAACGTCCCCTTTGGGGAATGCAGCCGGCAACCGCCAGATGGTGAATCGGCCTTTACCTGGCGCGATTGATTGATTCCAGCGATCGGCAGGTCGGCGCGGAGTGACGGACGGTGCTCCCCCAAAAACAGAAGGGCTCTGGCAGCGCTTGTGACACTGCCAGAGCGGGACCCGAATGAAAGGCCATCGTGAAACGAACAGTCACCCGAGTCCGCTGTGACTGTTCCACCAAACCGCCACGGCTCAAGCCTGGGAAATACCCGGATCCGATGCCCCGGAAGCCCCCGGCCAACCGGCGCTACCCGCCAAGGTTGGCTGAGTGTGCACGGCGCACCGGACGCGGTGCGGCCATTCCGCTCCAGCCGCCAGCCGGTTGAGGATCGCCGCCGCTTCACAATCACTTCAATTGGGCAAGGTCTAAAAAGCCAAACCCAGCGCCGCGTGGTGGCACCTCGAACTGCCCGACAACCTGGCCAAAGGGGCAACGTTCATGTGGCAAAGAATGACCCAGCGGCACGATCCCTCGGCGCCAGGTCTTTTGTTTCGGCCTGGGGATGCACCAGCCTATCGCCGGCATCAAGCCACAGGACCACGCGCGTGCTTGGACAGGGTGATTTTGATCGCTGCGCCAGGATTTCGACGCAGAAGTTCATCGCTCTTGAGTAAGCCTCGATCCAAAAAATAATATCCGCAATCGCCTTCGGCCGGTGGGGCCAGCATGGCGACCATCGCGGGTTTGTGGCCCACGCGACCGGTGCCGATATCGTGATCCGCCCGGAAACGATCCTTGCGTCCGGGTTTGTCCGCCTTGATCGAGAAAGCAAGCATGTCCTGGTCGCTCTCGTCGATGTTTATAAACTCGAAGTTCGCCCAAACCTCATCGCCTTTGGCGGCTTGAAAGGGAGCCGGATCAAAATCGGGCGAGCATCGGTCATCCGCCGCATACGGCAACAATGGGACCAGAGCAGAACCACCCACTTCGTGGTTGGTGAATCGGACCAGGGGAAGATGCGGGTTGAGCCGGCTGATGGTGCGGGCGGCCAGCTTGATTCCGGAAACAATGACTTCTGCCTTTTCCCGATTGTGCGACCACAAGACGCTATCCGGACCGGCGAGCGCGAGTTGACTGGCGCTTAAGGTGGTTAGTCCGGCAATTCCCAACGCTCTGAAATGTTTGAGCATAGCGATCCTTTCGTTGTGGTTATTGCGTGAAAGACCTGATCAAGATCGTCCTGACTCGGCTTCATCACACAAGCCGCATAGCGGCGAACCATGCCAAGCACCACAAGTACCACAACGCTTTCAACGGTTCGGCGGGCGTTTCGGAGGAAATCCACGAAGCTGCGCGGAGCGCGTTGCGTCATGGTGACTCAAGGGATTGTCACACCGCGCCACGGTCGCCCGTTCGTCGCAGCCTCGGCGTCATCTCCAGCGACACCCGGCGCGGCTTGTCCCTGCGGGCGGGCCATTTCCTGTTGAGTTTGGCAGGGGGAAGAATCGCGTTTGAAGGAGAATGAGGCCCGATCAAAGTGCAGTGGCGTAAACGCTGCCGTCCCGTTCAGGATAGCTCTCGTAAATGTGTTCGAACAGGGCGGAACACTTCTGTTCGTAGAGCGGCTTGCGACCTTCAAAGAATGAGGCCAAGCAAGACGTAATGGATCGTGCCATTAAGCAGAACCGACGTTGCACAAAAAGCCGAGCAGAATGGCGAGCAAGCCGGCTGATGAAGTGGTTCGTTCGATGTTCAAATTCATCCGGCGAGGAGGTGGTGGGTGCGACTCTGGCGAAACTGGGCTGTTTCCTTCACGATCTATTCCTCTCGATAATTATCCCGGCCCATGAGCACCTTGCGCAGTTGGGCTTCCGTCACCCGCGGCCATTTGAGTTTCCGCAGCCAGACGTTGATATGCGTAAGGTCGAAGGCTTCGGCATCAAAAGCGCCGCCCACCCATGCTTTCATGTCCTTGTGCTCGGGATGCTTGGGATGCTTTAGGATCTTGACCAAGTTCGCGTAGCCCCCAATGCCGCCGCAATCCTCCGGCGGACAGGCGCGCGCCCCATCCAGGCAAACAGCAGTCCCAGCGGCATCGGGGTCAGCCGGCAAGATCCTCGCAACGGTGACCTCGTGTTCCCATGAATCCCCGAAGTCGTATTCGTAGCCAAATTGGTTGCCTTCTTCAGGAACGACCTGAATCAGCGTGGCTTTCGCCTCGTCCCGATCCGGCTCATCGCCGAAGCCCATGTCTTCGTTGAAGCGGGGATCGGAATAACGCGCGTCGCTGGTCAGGAAATGATGCAGGTGACTGTTGGTCCAGCCCATGGCGACCTGCAAGACCGCGTGAAGCCAGCCGAGGTTGGCATTGCCTGGCACTTGCAACCGCCGCCAGACGGACGGCTTGGTGCCGAGCAGAGCGATCTTCAATTGATAGATCGGAGCGGCGGACTTCGCGGCCATTGGGTCAATATTGGCGATCATGTGACGATTCCTGTTTGTGGAGTGGTTTGCAAACTCATGCGGCGAGGAGGTGGTGGAGGCTGGAGGCGAGGGGGTGCGCACCGAGGGTGCGGGTTTGGTGCAACTGCGCTTCCGGCGCGTCGCACGGCCGCAGCGATTGCTCCACTCGCGCAATGATCCGCTTTTGTTCGGCAGGTCTGCCCCAACGGGGCTGCGTCATCCAGCCCAGGGTTGGTGCGCAGCAACTACCCTGGGAAATCGAAACCACAATTTCATCAACCCTGATGGGGTTGCACCGTTTGGCGAGCCAAGCGACACAACCCCGTTGGGGTTGAAGACCATCCCGACGCCTGACCCAGGGTAGGCTCGCAAGCTTGCCAACCCTGGGCTGGAGGACGGAATCCCGTTGGGATTCTGGACATGGAGTGTTCATGCGGCGAGGAGGTGGTGGAGGATGGAGGCGAGGGGGTGCGCGCCGAGGGGGCGGGTTTGGTGCAACTGCGCTTCCAGCGTGTCGCACCAACGCAGCAATTCCTCTGCTCGCGCCACTATCTGGTTTTGTGCGACGCGGTTCATCAAATCCAGCCGCAGAGTTTAAGAAGTTTCCGGCGCAGTTGGTAAATCTGCTTTTCGGTCATGGTGGTGGGGTCAAAGGGCACGATGGTGCCGGTGAGGTGCCATTGCCCACCGCTCCAAAATCGTTGCTTGTCGCAGTAGACATACCATTGTGATCGGCCCTGCGGGTTGGGAATCATCAGGAACTCGCCGGGGACGAGGTCCGTGGGCATTTCGCGCGGCGGCTCAATGCGTTTGAGGCGCTTGCCTTTGACGGTGATGACGGTGAGTTGTTCTGTTTCGGTCGCACTTGGGGTTTTATTTTTCATAAGAATGAGGAGTGGTGGGCTTGCAATGGGGCGGCGTTCTCGCGGCGCTCACGCGGCGAGGAGGTGGTGGAGGGTGGAGGCGAGGAGGTGCGCGCCGAGGGTGCGGCTTTGGTGCAACTGCGCTTCCAGCGCGTCGCACTGCCGCAGCAATTCCTCCACCCGCGTCACGTTCCGCTTTTGTTCGGCTCTCAGGTGCATGATCTATTTTGCTGCGGAACTGATTCGGTCAACAATCCGCCGCAATTCGTGATTATCCCGCACTTCGGCTGATTCACATGCCGTTGTTCTGGTATAGATCCTGCCGGGATAAAGCCTTGCCCCCTCATGCTGCCGTTTGGCGAGCAGAGGAGCTTTCTCAGCCGGAGGTATTTCGACCACAACAAACGTCCGTTGCCCTTTTTCAAGGCGATAACATTTCACCGCGTGAGGGGGATCAATGTATTCGCGCACTGCTTTGTTTAATGTTGTGACTTCAAGATGCCTAAGCTGCTCTGCATTCAAACCATCTTGTGAGAACACACCTTTTGATTTCTCGCAGATGCCAAAAACAAGATAGCCACCTCCAAAATTGCCGATCGCTATGATGTCTTTGGCGACATTCGCCACGGCATCCCGAGTAGAACTTAGCTCCTGCTTATAATCTACATCTTGAGTTTCTGTTCCAAGGTCTAACAAGTGATCGAAGCGTCCGGTTCGCCGTCGATTAAACAGTCGGTTGCCATGTTCAAGCAGCAAATCTATTGCGAACGGCTTTTCAATTAACAAGTCCGCGCCGGCACGTTTGGCGCGAAGTCCAAACTCAGTATTCGCCTGGCCGCTTATTACCCAAATCGGAATAGTAGATGTCCTTTGATTCGACCGTAAGCGCTCGATGAGAGTTAACCCAGTACTGCGTCGTTTATACAGGTCCGTAATAAGCAGGTCGGGAATTTTCCTTGTGGCCAATCGCAACGCCTCACTTGGCTTGACCGTGATGATCACATCCGCACCAAACAATTTCTGCAGAATTGCGCGGTAAAACTCAAGGATCACAAAGTCATCATCAGTCGCGATGATTAGAGGTTTGGCTGGATCGCTCATGCGGCGAGGAGGTGGTGGAGGGGGGAGTCGAGGAGTTGCGCGCCGAGGGTGCGGGTCTGGCGCAACTGCGCTTGCCGGAGTTGCCGCTGTCGTTTTCTGAGAGGGCGGTCCAGTGCATGGCGTTGGCCCGCAGGGTATTTCAAATGGCATTGAAGGGAAGCTGAAATCCGCTTCGTTTCGACTCGACACCAAGGACTGGCTTCGGCGGTCTGTCATGACTGGCTGTTATGACGGTAACATTTCGGAAGGCGGAAACCGCGAGGAAACCATTGACTCTACTGAAGATGGTGCGCGATACAGGGTTCGAACCTGTGACCCCTACCGTGTCAAGGTAATGCTCTACCACTGAGCTAACCGCGCAGCCGGAATCGACGCTCAGCAACTGCTTCATGGCGAGCGTCACATTGAGAGTATTCAGAAAACCGCCGGCCCGTGCAACTTGATTCTGAGCGCCCGCGTTAGACGCATTTTGCGACATGGCCCCGGTGCAACGGGGAGGGCGCGTGCGGGTCGCCGGGGATCCTGTCGATCCCGGCAACCGATTGCCGGGTAGCCCAGTGCCGGCCCAACGGAAAGCCAGGCATCCGCCTCGCGACAGTTCGGTTTACCCTACCCATGCCAGAGCTTGCTTCCCGCAAAGCCGCCGGCATCAGCCGGCAAAGCGCAGGATCGTAAGCGAAAACACCATTGCGCGCTCACTGATTGCGATACGGCTCGTGACAAGCCGCGCAACTCGGGCCCACCTTGGCAAATGCCGCTTCAATGGCGGACGGAGCATCGGGTGTTTGCAAGGAAACCCGCAGCCGCTCGGCGGCTTTTTCCGAATCCGCAAGCTTGTTTTGATAATCCTTCGGGCGCCGGGCTGTTTCTTCCATGCGGGCGATCTCTCGCAATTGTTCCCACAGCATCAGTGCTTCGTGCTCCGCGGTGATATCGGCGTGGCCGGGCGGCGTTTTCCAGGCTGATTTCTGGAGCAGCTTTAACCGCGAAAAATGTTCATCCAGGGCGACCATCGCTTCAACCAGCGAGGAAGTTTTTGCGATTTCGGGCAGGTCCTTGACCTTTGCGAGTTGGGCTGCGGTTGGCTTTTGAAAGTTGGCTGCGGCACGATACAGCCCCGCGTAATCGGCCGCCGTTCCCGCCTCGCGCATCCAGGATTGAGCCTGTTCCGGAGTCCAATCTTGCGTCGCTTCGCATATCACCGCGACCGCCGCCGGGCCGCGATGCAAGCCATGATGACAATGCACAAACACCGGTCCGGTTTGGGATTCGGCGGCTTTGGCCAGCTCGGCAACTCGGTTGGTGGGAATCCCATCATAACCGAACGGAAGATGGATATAGCGCAAGCCGTGGCGGCGAGCGGCCGCCACGTCCGGTTGGCTGCCATCGACGCTAATGATGGTCTTCACGCCCAGCCTGGCAATCGCGGCGAACGCGGCGTCGCCCTCGGGCTGGGAACCGGAATAAACCCGCGCGGTCACGCGAAAGGCATTATGCACACCGGGAATCTCAATGGTTTGGGCCATCCGATCGGGGGCGGCGAGGGCCAGTCGCGTCCCAACAACCAGTAAGGCCGCCAGGATCCGTGGCACGGTTGCCAAAGTGATTTTACGCCGATGAAACATGCCTCGTTTTGCTCGGGGTTCGATTCGTTGCGCTCCAGACTGGTGGCCGCCGCCGAGAAGTTCAAGGCACGTTTGCGGGGGCGTTTGCCGGCTGGATTTCCGGCTTCACTCGCGATGGCCATTGGTGCCATTGCGCAAAGGAGTCCTCGCGCAGCGCCAGCGGCAATTGGCGGGGAATCTGGCTCTCCAACTCTGTGCGCGCGGGCAAGTTTATTTTGGCGGCAATTTCCAAGGTAAGGAAAAACTGCCCGGCCTCCTGGGCACGCCGAAAGCGCTCCGGCAAGGCAGAATTACCCGCGCGCTGAACCTCGCGCACATATTCGGCGCAGGGAATCCCGAGAAACCATGGGGCGCGCAAACCAACAATGTTTCTTCCGGCGTCCCATTCCAGGCCGGCATCGGCGAGGGTATTCACCGGGCCGATGCCCGGATCCGGCAGCGGTCCGAGCATCATCATCGCCACCCCTTCCGGATGTCTTATCAATGGGTCGGTCGCCTCGCCTTCGGCCTGGAGGCTGGTGCAGCCGGCTTCAACCTGGCCCCAATCAACCTTCGCAAACGCTCGCCCGCCAATCAGACCCAGGATCGGCAAATCACAATAAAAATCTCCGCGCACGAGAAAGGCATCTGGAAAAATGTCCGTGAAGGTGCGGGCGATGGTGTCAAATTGCGGGCGCGTGAGCTGGAACAAAGGCAGCCACTGACAGAACAATCCACCGGGCTTGAGCGCGGCCCGAACGTTTTGAAAATGCTCCCGCGTGAACAGCCGCCCTTCGCCGGTGCGCCACGGGAGAAACAAATCCCCCACGACGACATCGTAGGCGCCGCGTTGATGCGCGATTACCCAGCGGGCATCTTCTTGCTGGAAGCGCACGCGCGAGTTGCCAAACACGTTGCGGTTGTAAGGGCCGAAGAATTCCTTCGCCTGTTGCAGGACGAGGGGCGAAAGCTCGATGGCGTGCACGCGCTCGACGCCGGGATGTAATGCCACCCCCGCCGTGGTCCCACCCGTGGCCACGCCCAGCACCCCGACCGATTTCGGATGGCCATGCAGCAACAGTGGCAGCAGGCCCTGCCGCTCCTGATTGAACTGGGCTTTTGAACCGCCGAGCGTGTAGCTGTTGTTGAAAAGCATCCGCCAATCGCCCCGCCCGCATTCGACCGTGGCCACCACGCCTTCGCGGCCCACCCGCAGCGCGGCCAGCCGCTCGCCGGGATTGAGGGTGGTTTCCGGAAGCTGGCCCGCAAACCAGCCGGCGATCAGCACACTCACGCCGAGCCCCGAGGCGCGAAGCAGACAGGCTCCGGGCGAGGTCGCCTCCCCCCGCCTGTCGGCCACCCACTCCCCGCCGGACGGAGAGCGGGATGGGTGGGGGCGCTTCGGTCGAGAATTACAAATCAAAAACAGCGCGGCATAGCCGCCCCCGAGGAGTCCCATGCTGCGCCACAGCCCGAGGTGCGGGGCGATGAGGGATTCGGCGGATTCGGCACCCAACCAGCCGCCAATTCCGTTCCATGCCAGCAACACCCCCACGCGCCGGCAATTTTCCGGCTTTTCCGCCACGACATTACGCAGCAACAGCGGAAAGACGAAACCGCCGGCAACCAGCAGCGGGCAGATGGCGATGCCGCCGAGCTTGAGGACTTCCTCGACGTAAGCGGCGGGCGTTAGTTCGTAGGCGAGCAGGCTGATGCCCTCGCGCATTTGGGTGAACAGAAACGGTTGGGTGGCGCTCAAGAGTGCCGCCGCGCCCAGCGCCAGGCCGAGCGCGCGGTCGGTATTGGCCACGCGGGAAACAAGCATGGGCGTGAAGAGCGCCGCCAGCCCGAGGGAAACCAGGACCATCGCCAGCACAATGGCGCTGGAGAACAACGAGTTGATTGCGACCTGGGCGACTTGCTTTTGCAGCACGACCTCGGCGGCCAGCACCAGAAAGCCGGAGGCGAAGGCGAGCATCCCAGCAACGCCGTTCGCAGCGGCAGCCGAGCCTGCGGCAGCGGTCGGCGGTGCTGGCAGCGGCTTGGCTTGCGGCGGCAAGCGGCGCGTGACCCCGCTTTTGTGGCCACCATGATTCACTTCGTGATCCCCGGACTCCGCCGGTCCGCCGGCGCTGGCCTTCCGCCGCCCGGCCGGTGACATCCAGAATGCTCCGGTTGCCACGAGCAGATTCAATCCCATTGCGCCGAGACTGGCGCCAAACAATCCCCACGCGGGCAAGGCGAACAGCAACGCGCCGCCGATGCCCAGCACGCCGCCTAGCGTATTCACGCCGTAGAGCCAGAGGGACTGTTTGGGTGCAAAGGTTGCATCGCCTGCCAACGCGCGAATCATCCATGGCATTACCAGCCCCATCGCGGTGGCGGGCGGGGTTGCGAGGAACAGGGGCAACAACAGCTTGAGCAGCGGGCCCGGCGCCGTGGCTTCATAAACCCAAACGGCCAGATTGGCCGAGAACAATGCCGGCACGGCGAGCAACGCCACCGCAACTTCCGCCAGGGCCACGCGTCGCCAATAGTTCGACGCCGGGCACTTCGCGCGCGACGCAAGCCAGGCGCCGAAGGCCAGTCCGACGAAGAAGGCGCCGAGCACTTTGCTGAACGTGTCCGCATTCGCGCCGAGCACATCCACGAGCCGGCGCGTCCAAACGAGTTGATGCGCGAGTCCCGCCGCGCCGCTGACAAGGGCGAGGAGCAGGGCGGGGAGAAAAATGTCGCGCCGGGCCGCCATGAATCACGGCGTGGTGACGCGGAGTCGATAGAACCGCGCGGCGTCGTCCCCCTTCGCCTCCGTCGCGGTCTGCAACAGATTCCCCGTGAATGGCCCGGCGATGTCCTGCCACGAAGCGGGCGCTTCCGGCGTGGGGGTCGCTTGCACGAAGTAACTGCTGCCCGCGCGGGAAGCGAAGGTGAGCGTGACTTGAGTGGGGTCCCGGGTGATTCCCGCGAGGGTGACGCCTGCTTGAAAATAAATCGGGAGCAGCGGACTCGGTGCATGGATCGGGCCGCTGGGCGTGCCGTTGGTGGAGTTGTCGTAAGCTTGTACCGTGACGACGTAGAGGCCGGGCGTGGTGGCGCTGAAGGCGCGTCCGTGAATGTGACCAAACGGATCAGCACCTGGTTCGGCGTCGTTTTGACTGAGCAAGATGGACGGTGTGCCATTCGTCGTGCCGGTGGCGATACTGAACGTGATGGCGGTGGCGGGGTCTTCTCCCGCGTTGAACCCCGGTACGTCCCACACGCCGAAACTGGCGTTTGCCGGGCCGCTGATAGAAACAAACCGCAGCCGCACTTGCGTGCCGGGGGCTGAGGCATCGAAGAACCCCGTGCCGATGGCGGTCGGCGTAAGCGATGCGGTGGCAAAGTAGCCCGCCTGGATGTCGCCGGTGTTCATGGGCAGCGGCAGGACAAATCCCGAATTGGTCACGAACGTGTCGCCGTTCTGAAAGAAAAGCGGGGAGTTTTGCGCCGGGCTCCGGGCTCCGGCATTGAGGTGGAAGTGTTGTCCGCGGAGCGGTGACACCAGGGCGGTCAGGCCGAGGGCGGTCAGGATCAGAGTTTTCATGGCAAGAATGACCTTGATGAGCTCCGGCTCAGGGGGGGCGGGGCGGTCGGCGCGATTCGGAGTTTTCGTTCGGGAAGCCTCCACCCACCGCCACCGCCCCCTGCGCCGGATTTTTCGGGGCATCAACCTACTGTTGCATGCAGCGCCGCAAGCGGATTCCCACCGCGGCAACGCCCAATCCAATCAGCGCGGCGGTGGCCGGCTCCGGCACCGTGACGGCATTGAAGGTGAAGAGATAGAGTTGAGAGTCGGACTGGATCGGGCCGCCGCCGATGCCATTGACCGAGGTGTCCACGATACGGAAACCGACTTGATAACTGCCGGGCAGGTCCGCGGCAAAACGGCGACCGTGGATGTGGCCGAACGGATCCGCGCCGGGCTCACCGGCACCCAGCGAGTCATCGCTTAACTCGAACAGGTTGCCACTGCCGACAGAACTTCCGACGCCAAGACTGAACGTGGGCATGGTTGCGCCATGATCGAAGAAGCTGAACGTGCCGCCCACCGGGCCGGACACGACGCTTTCCAGGCGGAGTTGCAGGAACGAACCGAACGCCGCCGCCAACGGTGAAGGCGTGGCGCCGTTGTTGGTGGTTTGCGCGAGCGCGGTGAACGTCGGAGCGCCGGTGTTGAAGTAGCCCGCGTAGGTGCCGCTGTTCGAGTAGCTCATCGTCGGGCTGACACTGGTGACCACGAATCCGGAACCGCTGACGAACCCCGCCGCATTGGCGAAGTACAACTGGCCGCCCGGGGTCGTGCTCAACGCCCCCGCGTTGAGGTGCTGGGCTTGAACACTGGACACTGGCAGGCCGAGACCGAGCGCGAGCGCCGCCAGCGACCATTTATTGCTGATACTGAGTCTGATTTTCATTTTGATCTAAGAAGGCTTCGTTGTCGGGGTCTTAGTTCACCTGTCCATCCGGGCGTACGAAGCGCGAGCCCGGCTGGACCAGGTTTGCTTTGACCCGTACCCACGGCGGCGTTGCCACATGGCTGTCCGCGAACAGGTAGTTGGCCGACGCGAGATGTCGCGTGACGGCCACCTGATGTTGGAACGACGGTGGCGTGAAGCCACCGCTTGCCGCATCGGCGAAGTGGAAATGATCTGTATCCGCCTGGGGACTGTCCGCGCACTCGGCCATGTAAATGGTTTCGGTCGGGGCGGGAATCAGCGTCGTTTTGGAGAAATCCAGATCCTTGGCGCCGTAGGGGCGCGGGGTCAAAAAGTCGTTTATTGCGTAACTGGCAAAAAGCCGCTGCAAGTTTCCGTCCCCGGGACAACGGTGGAGATTGGTGCCGGAGAGCAGCGGTTGTAAGGTGAGATACCACGAGGCTTTTGAGTGCGTGGACTGCGGAAGCTTGTCGTCGTTGTCATCCGCGTAAATCCGGCTGGCCACGCCGACCTGTTTCAAGTTGCTCAAGCATTGCGTCGCCTTGGCGCGCGATTTGGCCTTGGCCAGCGCGGGCAGCAGCAGCGCGGCGAGAATGGCGATGATGGCAAGCACCACCAACAACTCGATGAGCGTGAAACCAGATCTTTTCTTTGACATGAGCAGCACCTCGAACGAACAGCGTTCGAGGGGAGATTTACTTGCGGCAACGACGGCAGACGCGGACAGACCGCTTCCACCAGGATGAACACCGGCAATCCGGCCGGCCCCGAAGAAGATCAGGCCGCGAGCGGCGGCGGCGTGGGGGGCGCTTCCGACCACGATGCGAGTGGTTCGATCATCGCGGTCAGCAAGTAGAATTTAGTGGGGGCAGAAAAGACGAAGGCCGGCCGTTCCGAAAGAAATTCCAGTTTTTTGCCCAGGTTCGGCAGTTCGGACCGTTTCTCGGATTTCTTGGCGGTCGAGATTTCCTTGCACATCGTACAGGGATGTTTGCCATCGAAAGTTTTGGCAAATGCCTCGGAGAACGAGGCCGTTTGCAGGTTATCCGCCAGCATGTTCGTCCACGCCACGGTCTGGAACAAGGCCCAATGCCCCCCCGTCGCCACGAGTAACGCGACGACTAACAGGATATGACCCAAGCGGACAAGCACCGGGCGAGCATAAGCCAATGGCGGCATAGAAAAAGCAATATTTGCTGATTTGGGAACAAAAGGATGCATCGCGAAAGTAAGACGGCGCTGGCGGCCATAAGTTCCCGCGAGCAGTCGTGACGCTTGGGTTGCCCCCCGGTACTTCCAGTCGTGAATCCCGCCAAACCGCGCCAGACCTCCAGGCTCGCACTCCGCATCCCGCACCGCGTTGCCTGCCGTTTGGCGTGTCCCGCCGCCGGCGCGCCGTTCCATGGGAAGTGTTCCCGAAGTACGTGACACACGCGGAACGATCGCCGATAGAAAACTGCTGACGCTTGGTCGTTGATGGTAGCAGCGGGCGAGCAACCAAAAGGCTTTTGCGGTACATTACGAGGCACGGTGGCGGGCCCGCAGCTATCAATTGATTTGGGGGCTTGAGGCATGCGTCAGTCCCATGGCCAGTGCTCCACTCTTTGCTGGCCAGCGGAAGCGGTAGGGTTTAAATTGGAGTCCGAATGATCCCTGCCGTCTGTTCATGGAAGACCGGGAAAATCGTGGTCGAGAATCGGGTCACGGTCATCTGGTCCGACGGCCGGCAGAGCTTTGCAAACAAGTGAAAACTCTCGATACAACCAGGAACATTGCCGCGCGGTTGGGTGCGGCTGCCCGCCGGGCCTTCACGCTGATTGAACTGCTGGTGGTGATCGCCATCATCGCCATTCTCGCCGCGATGCTGTTGCCGGCGCTGGCGCGCGCCAAGGATAAAGCCGACCGGGTCGCGTGCTTGAACAACCTGAAACAGATCGCGCTGTTCGTGCAGTTTTACAGCGATGAAAACCGCGATACGTTTCCGGCCCATCGCAATCAAAACGAAGGGGACAACCCCACCACCGCGGTCACCAATTGGTGGGGGACCGCCGTCATCAACTACGCGCCCAACCAGTCGAATGTGTTTCGCTGCCCCTCGATCAAGGGGCGACGCCTGGATAACGGGGTCGCGTGGACGTGGGCCTTCGACGCCCACAAGGTGGGATACGGCATCAACTCATTCTTCGACTGTCTCTGGCCCTACACGGCAGGCAGCGTCACCCTCGGTGGGGTTACGTTCAACGTGAAACCCTGGTTCAAACGTACGTCGGTGAAAAGCCCGGCAGACAACCTGATCGTCGGCGACGGCATGCCCAAGAGCGATGGCATGTGGAGTTCGAGCCTTTGGTGGCCCACTTCCTGTATGGATAAAACCAGGAGCGGCAGCCAGGCTTTCGAAGGCGTCGACATCCTGCGGCATCGGAACACCGGGATTGCCGTCTTCACCGACGGCCACGCAGAAGCGCGCAAGGACGCAGCCATCAACCCGCCGGTGGACCCCGCCTTTGGCGATCCGCGGGGGCTCGTCAATTCCCGGTACTGGGACCCGTTGAAACGTGCCGGTGACCGTTGAGCCGTTAGAGTCGGTTTAAAAACTACGCGGGGCGCGGCGGCGGGGATTTGAGTTTCGGTCAGCGTGAAGAAAAGCCAACGGGTTCACTGATTCTCTCCGGGGCGATATCTTCCCGCCTGCATTTGCCTTCGCCGGGCCGGTCACCTCCGGTCATCTCACGATCACGTGATCAATGCCCATCAGGTATCCCTTCGATTCAGCATCGCGTCCGACCGCTTGAAACCGCAAGATATGGCGGCCGGCCGTGAGGTCAGGCCTGCCCAGGATGACCGGTTCACCGGGCACAACCGTCCTGGCAAAGGTATTCACCTCCGGCCCAATTTGCCGGTGGTCGAGCGAAGCCTGGATGCGGGCGTAATCCCAGGATTTCGTGTACCTGGCCACGATTTCGTAGTGACCAGCCCTTGGAATCTCGAGCGCGATATCAATCCAGGCGTTCAGGTTGCACGGTTGAACCCAGAGCTGGTGACCGTCCGAATAGCTCGCACCCAGGTCTTGCCCCCGGTAATCGCAATCATGCTTGCCGATGACTTGCGCCCAAATCCCGTCCGCGGTGCCCGGCCCGAGTATGCTCGGCTCCCAACGCAGGTAATCCAGAGCCGCTTCCCAACCTTGCGATTGCGCGTTGTGACCGACGACCCGGAGCTCGACTTCCGTGGCGCCGGATGGCACCGGACCGAGTGGCAGAATGGACGGTCCAAGCTGGGGCTTGGTTGCGTAGAGATCAAACGACGGCCCGATCGGCTGATTGGCGACAAAGGCCTGAATGCTGGCCGCATTGGGCGCGAGCATCGGTCGAAGACCCAGGACATACGGCAGCGCGGGGCGCTTGCCCAAGTTGAACACGAATCCCTGGCCCGCCTTGTTCGCCCGGAACTCCAGCACCCGGCCCGCACTGACGCTCTCCGTCGGGTCACTCGGATGCGGGATCGCCGCACCGTCGGTGGCGCGCACGATCTTCAACTCTTCCGCTTCGATGGCTTCCGCGAATCGCCCGGCGGGTTGAAGCTGCAGGCAATCGAAGAGCGCCTCGCCCCCCGTGGTGGCCACGAGACCCAGCGGGTGTTCGCCCCGGGTCAGCAGGAGGCCCGTGAGTTGCAACTCGTGTAAACTGGATTTCCTGACGAGCGGCAGGATGCTGCCGCCAACCTCCAGCGACAGCTCTGCGCCACCCGGTTCCGGAGCGGTGTGAATTCGTGGATAATAAACTCCATCCGCATCGACCTTGACCTTGATCGTGGCCAGCCGTTGACCGGGAGTGACTTTGCCGAAAACAACTGCCCGTTCACGATCAAATTCATACGGGCGCAGGGCATCGGTCACGATCCGGGCCTTGCCGGCTTTCACGGTTTCCGCCAGCAGAACCTCCGCCTGCTGGGCAAACGTCCGCCCCAAGCCGTAGGTGCGCAGGTTTTCGGCGGTGACCTCTGGAAAGACGTTTGGCGTGTATTCCATCTCGACGGGCGGGCTGGCGGGATCACTACCGCCGGTGAACCTGACACCGCGCAAGGCCGCGAACGGAGGCATCGGTTCGGCCTGATACCAAAATGCCGTCGAGCTGTAATCGTATTGGCCGCGCGGGCCGACACCGTTGGGGCCGTAGTTCTCAATGGTCATCCGCAGGCGTTTCGCGAAGGGAATGAAATCCGTGAAATGCCAGCGGTAATTGCAGGTGCGATGCCCCTTCATGGCGGACGCGCCGTAGCTTGGGCCGGACAGATACCGAATGCCCCACCCGTCGCCAAAATAATCTTCCGAACCGGTGCCGATGTACGGTGGAAAATCATCATCATCCACCCACACCATTTCATCGCCCTCGCCCCACCAGCCGTCCAGCGGATGATCAATGGGCAGGGAAACGCCGACGAAATGCCCCTGGCCCGCCGTTTCGAGGAACGGATAATCGAACCGCACCAGGTCGGGTTCGTGGCGCCACCGCGCATAAAAATAGGCCGCATCCGCGGGCAATGCCGCCCGTGGTGCCCACTCGATTTCGAACTCCACCGTGGCCGGCTGTTCCAGGAAACTCTGAATTGCCAGTCGGGCGGATTGCCGGAAGGGCATTGGGAAATACTGGTAGGCCTGGCCGTTCCGGCATCCGGTGGGAACGGAGCCATACTCCGCGGTGTCCCAATCGAACCCGAAAAAAGGTCCGAGCGGCGTCAGGATTTGCGGCCATGGCGATCCATCCCAAACGCCGCGCAGCACCAGCTTGCGCCACGCGTAGCGTTGGTCGGATTGCACCCGTGCCCGGATGGCGCGAATGACGCCGGTTTCCTGGAGCGAACAGAGCTCTACGGTCTGACCGGGCGCAATGGTGAGCGTCCGGGTCAGTGTCTGCTGGTCGGGCCATCTTGGCTTGGGATCGCGTCCGGGATGCGCCCACGCCTCCGCCGCGGCGGTCAGTGCAGCCTGTTCTTCACCGGTAAGCGGCAACCGGAAGCTCGCCACCGGCCGTTCCGGCGGAAACGTGACGTAGTTGAAGTGGTAGTATTCGCCATGCGCCTTGTCGGCCGTGATCTTGATGTGCTTTGCGAATGGAATGGGAAGGTAACAATCGGAAGCGGATTGCGCACTGTCGCGGCGGTATACCAAGGGCCGGATGAACGGCTCGAGTTTGCCGTCGAAGAGGTCCGGAAAATTCCACTCGTAGCTGGGCGTCGGCGCGCCGTCGAGGTAGAGGCGCAGTTTGCCCATCGGATTCGCCGACCAGATGCGGTAGACCACCCCCGGACCGTCGAGCTCCATCATAACGGCCTCACCGTCGGGTTCCACGCGCAAATACTGACCGGCGTCACCGTTCGCGCCCCACTGCGTCCGTGATCGACGATCCCAACTCGAAAACAGCCCGCCCGTGCAGCCGGGCTGAAGCGTGGTGAGCCGATCCAAATCGGTCAAATGCCGGAGGATCTCGACGTAAGTCACCGGCTTTTCAATCGCCGTGGCCGCGCAACAAACAATCGCCGCCGAGATCCCGAACACGGTGGCCGCGTGCCGCCATGCGAGGTGGTGGAACTTCCAGTAGCAGCGGACGTGAGTCTGCGCCATGCGATGGGATGCCAGAGACGTCAGAGCGGACTCATATCCATGGCTTCGAAACCTATAGCGCGGTCTGAAGTTCACGATGTTTCTTCTGGACCGAGGAAACGCGGGGTTTAAGCCAGCGTTACCTCCAAAGTGCCGTTGGTCGGGACCGTCGTTTCCTGCGCGAGCGTCACGACGACGCGGGCGCCGGCAACTTGCAGGGAAGCATTCAAAGTTTGACCGTTCAAGCGCACCGTCACGCGGCGCGGCGACTTGTTTTCCGGCACGGCGAACGAAAGCGTCTTGAGCCGCAGCCGGCCGTAGCGCAGGTCGATCGTCTCGACTTGTTTTGCGTCGTCTTGCACCTGCTCAAAAGTGCCCCAGCCTTCCGCCGTGGTGAACGGCGACTTGAACCGCCCGGGGGTCAGGCGGGGAGCAAACCCCAGGTGACCGCGCGGCCCGTTATACTCGTAGCCGCCGGCCGCCAGGAAACTGCCGTGGCTCGCCATCGCCCGGGTGTAATGGTCCGCGCATTCGACCTCGTTGTAGGGATTGCGGCGGGCCGCGTGATGCCGGTCATGCAGGATGCGCGTGATCACGAACGCCTGCTCGACCATGCCTTCCCAGATCATGTGCGCTGCCAGTTGATGTTCCTGGCCGGTCCAAACCTCGTTGAAGTAGTAACCAAAGCCGCCTTTGCCCGTCGCCTGCTCCACCCCGCCGCGCGGGAAAGTCGTCATGACCACTCCGCCTTCCCCGGCCATCGCATACCAGCGCCCCCCCTTGATTGCGGACGCGTTGCGAAACGGCCCGACATCCGGGGTGAAGTTGTACTTCCAGATGGCTTCGAGTGCGGAGCGGGTCTCTTTCGCCGCCACCACCCGCGGCAACCCGACCTGGAGCACCCACGCTTGTCCCATCAGTTGGTCAATGTGGCAACCGTCGTTGGTGTTCGTCGCCTGGGGATGCTTCGGGTCGGGCTTGTGAATAAAGTACTCGCCGTTGTACAGCTGCTGCACGATCTGCTCGGCCCCGCGCTCGGCAATGCGGTGGCAGCGTTCCGCAAATGCAACGTCGCCGACCTCGCGGGCCATCGCTTCGCCGGCGCGCAGGGCCGCCACATAGAACGAACTGATCCAGGCCATCGGGCCAAACCACGCGGCGTCGAGCGTGTTGTATTGCTCGCCTTCCAGCAGCCCGTTCTCGTCGCCGTCGAGCCCGATCATGAATTCAATCGATTTGCGGATGCGCGGCCAGGTGGCGCGCAGGTAACGGTCGTCCGGCGACATCTGGTATTCGCGCCAGGCGCGCAGGATCACGCCGCACTGGCCGTCGTGGGCGACATGCCGGGCGCATTCCCCGCGATAATCCGTGGCGCCGTCCTCATGCCACGCCGTGCCGAAGTCGGTCCGCTCCCGCAGGTCGCGCTCCAACTCGGGAAAAATGCGGGCCACGGATTGGGCATAATTCCAGACGTGTTGGCATGTGCCTTGGCAGCAATACACGCCCTCGAAAGCGTAGAACCGGCCATTGTCGAATTGGTAACACGTGCTGGTTGCGAGGGTGCAGATCGGGGCGAAGGTGCGATCGAGAAACCAATACGGCAAGGTCGAGTCGTACCACGTCTGATGCCACCGCCGCGTCTGGCCCGCCAGTCGCTCAAAATCGCGCGCCAGGTAACGCGCCACGTCGGCGGCCGATTGGAAGCGACTCGCATACGCGCGGCGCAGTTTCGCAATGTCCTGGAGCGGCCCCAACGACCGCCGCCGCAGTCCGGGGAAAAACCAGGCCATGACGAAGGTCGCCTCGCCTTGCGCGCCGGGGGCGAGTGTCAGCTTGCGGCCCACGGCACCGATGAGTTTGCGACCGAAAGGCAGCACCGCTTCTGCCGACGTCGCCGTCGCGTCCGCAAACACCGCCTCCGCCGGTTCGCCGGCGAGCTGCGACCGCGCAAACGCATTCGCGCCATCGCCCATCAAAGCCAGACCGAGGGAGCCGAAATCCTCCTGGGCATCCAGAGGCGTGCGGGTTGCAGGTGGCTCATCCGTGAAGACAATCTGGTCCACATTGATATGCCCCCAGCCCTCGCTGGCCTGGTCCACGATTTCGAGGCGGGCGGTGCGGTCCGCGAATTCGCTCACGTCCCACTCCTGCCAGTCGAGTCGCTCCTCGGTGCGCCCCGTGGCGGTTCGGACCACCCGTCCGTCGAGCAGCAGATTCAAGCACGTGCGTCCAGCATGGGCGCCGCCGCCGATGAGAAAAGCGATGAATTTCCGTTCAATCTTGAACGGCGGCGACGTCAACCGTCCCTTCGGGGGGTCGCCATTGAGGAAAGTGTTCACGAGTCCTTTGCCCAGAAAACCGCTGACCGTTTGTTGCCCGGCCAGCGTTCCTTTGGCCGGCGCTGTCCCGAAGGCTTCGCCGTCCACCGTCCAGGCGCCATATCCATTCTCGAACGTCTCGAAGACAATTTCCGGGCGCGGCGACGGCCGCTGGTCGGCAGGCAAGGCCTCGGCCGTGCTGTGAACCATCGTCAATCCGGACTCGCGCAGAAGGCGGTTGCGCCGCTGCCCGAGACCGGTACGACCGCTGCCGAGGCAGACGGCATTTTCGATCCATCCCGCCAACTCCATTGTTACCGGCGAGTTGCTGGTGTTCTTTACCGTGAATCGCATCACGGTGGCGGGCAGCGATGAATCCGCCACATTCAGAGGGATGAACGGCGAGAACGCTTCCAACGAAACCGCCACCGGCAATGCCGGATCGCGGTAATCCACAAACGCCATGGGGTACTGTCCGCGAAAGGTGATGTGTTGCGGATCGTAGCCTCGGCTGTCCAGCGTCCGGGTCTGGGTTTCACCTTCGGACATGACCTTGAGTGCGAACCCTTGTTCGATCGGCGAGGCGGGCTTGGGCGGGCGGGCATAATTGGGTCCGTTGGTGTCGCTGAAGTTTGCGGCGGGCGGCAGATTGAAAATGTCCCAGTGCCACAGCCGGCCATCGCCACCCAGATAGAGTTGCCCGGCGCAAATGCCGCCGATGGGCATGCCGATTTTTTCGAGCTCTGCTCCGCGATAGACGGTGGGCTCGCCGCGCTCGAACAAGGACTTCACCCAGGCGGGGTCGAGCTTCTTGTCGGCGGGAATCAATTTCTCGAACTCCGCCGCGTTGAACGGCCCGGCGATCGCCGGCCAACGAGCGACGGTGGCGCCGACAGCAGCCAGGCTGGTCCAGCGGATGAAATCGCGGCGGGTGAGCGAGGACTCGCAACCGCAGGGGTTGGCATTGCACGAGGAGGATTTGGGTTGGGCTGACATGGCAGTAAGGGATCAGGTTAAAAGGTGAACGACCGGCGCGGAGGATTCGGTCAGGCTGGTTTGTCCGCTGCCCCTTGGCGAAGTTGCACTCCCGTATCGTTGGAAGTTACGCACGGTTCTTGGGTATCAGAGTCCCTGGGCGTTGTCCATGGCCGTTCCGCTCTCGATCCGAATTGGCGGACAACATGGACTTCGACGTGTAGCCGCCGAGGTAACGAGGCGGACCCGGTTGGCTTGCCGCCCTATCCGCCTCCTCACGTCGGCGGCTACGGTTCAGGGGTTCAAAGCGCGAGCCAAGGCTTGGCGAATTCGCTCCCGGGACGCATGGCGAGGGAAGCTGCGGAAGGCGGTCTCCGGCCGCCATCAAAGGGTGACTGCCCGTGGCGTTCTCCTTGTCATCGCTTTGCAATCTGCAAAACTGGCCCGCATGCGGATTTTGATCTTGTTCGGGATGGCCGATTCCGTGCTCGCGCTGGTCGCGCTGGTGGTGCTGGCGGGTGCCGTATTTGGTCTGCGCCACTATTTCAGTCCCCATGCCCGGGAAGCGCGGCGACGGGCGCGTAGCCATGGCCAGGTGGTTTCGCGGAAGCGCGGGCCGTCCGTCCGGCTGGCCGTCGAGGTGGATAAACCCAAGCGTCGGCGGAAGCGTTAAGAGCGACCCAGGTGGGAGTTGCAGACACCGCCCGCCTACGCCGTCGAAGGATGAGCGGCGGGGACGCATCGTTAACCCCCACTTTTGATTTGAGTCCGGAACGGTGGTCGTCGATAACAGGGTTGATCCGGATCACGAAGCCGCCGCCGGTGCTGGCTGAAACCCGTCGATCCGGCGTGTCGCATGGGCCGGACCTATCTCTTCGAATGTGGCAAGTGCGGTTACCGCGCCCAAGTGGCGGGCGGGGCCGACCGCGGCTGGCACGTGGCGGTGCAGACGGTTCATTGCCTCGAGTGCCGGGAACTCCACGATGCCGTGACCGAATTGAAAGTGCCTCACCTCTCCGCCACGAACCTGGCGCGTTGGAAACTCAAGGCTCACCGGCTCGATGCGGTCACGGCCCCGGCCACGCCTCCGACCTTCCGGGCGGCCCTCAATCGTGTTGTGACCGGCGCCGGCAAGCGGTTTAGCTGGGTGCGCTACCCGGCGGCTTGCCCGGTCTCTTCGTCACATCGGATTCGGGAATGGCATCAGCCGGGCAAATGTCCGCGGTGCGGTGTCTTTCTCGATGGCAACGCGATTCCGTTCAAGCTCTGGGATTGAGCTTGGCTTGGAAACTGCCGCGACCTTGGCCTTCGACATGCCATCTTCCTCCTTGACCGCGCCAGTTGAACGGTGACTCTTTTCGTGTCTGAAATCAAAACGGCAGACCGCCGATAGATGCGGATGAACGCAGATGCGAATCAGCGCAAGGGAAAGTTTGTCGCGGGGAGGAGTTACCTTCTGCACGGTGAACCGTTCCGTTCCGGCAAATTCCTGACCTCTGCGTCCTTCTGGGTGAATCTGCAGTGCAACTGCTGAGTTCACGTTCAAGCGCCACACCCAACTCCCATGAACACAACCAACCCGAAACGGAACCAAGCGATCGGAACAGGAGCAAGCAGAGAGAGCAGAGGGCGGAACGGACTTGGGCTGGCTTTCTGGCAGGTTGCACACGGCTCACGCTTGGGTGACTCGATCGCCTTTTCGGGGAAGGCGGATTTTGTCTCAGCCGGTCTCTGCTTCCTCTGCTCCCTCCTGTGGGTTACGGCATCATTCCTGGCCCTCACTTGCAGCGCCCTGGCCACCCCCAATAATCGCAACACCGACTGGCTCCTGGAATCACGTTACGGTGTCTTCATGCACTTGCTCCCCGGCGACGACCGCCAGCTCGCCCAGGTGACGGATTTCGATGTCGTGGCCCTGACCCGCCAACTGGAGTCGGCGGGCGCGCAGTATTTCGTCATCACTCTCGGCCAAAACTCCGGCTACATGAATTCGCCGAACGCGACCTACGACCGCATCACCGGCTACGCGCCGGGCGAACGCTGTTCCACCCGCGATCTCCCGCTCGACCTCCATCGGGCCCTGCAATCCCGGGGCATCCGGCTGATGCTCTATCTGCCCTGCCAGGTGCCGAATCAGGATGCCCGGGCGCAGAAAGCCTTCGGGCTGCCGGAAGGGAAAAAAGACCAACCCATCGACCTCGCGTTCGCCCGCAAGTGGGCCACGGTGATCCAGGAATGGTCGGATCGCTACGGCGACAAGGTGGCGGGTTGGTGGTTCGACGGTGGTTACGACCACATTCATTTCAACGAAGCCATTGCCGAGGTCTATGCGGCGGCGGTCAAACACGGCAACTCAAACGCCATCGTCACCTTCAATCCCGGCGTGAAAATGGTGCATCACACCGACGCCGAGGATTACACCGCCGGGGAATTGAACGAGCCGTTCGGGTTCGTGCCTGCATCGCGCTGGCTGGGCGGCTCGCAGTGGCATGCGCTGACATATCTCGGCTCTAGTTGGGGCCAGCGGGACACCCGGCATCCGGAGGAAAAGTGGGCCGACTGGGTCTGCGCTGTGGTCGCCAAAGGCGGCGCGGTCACATTCGACATGGGCCCGAACTGGGATGCACAAAAGGGCCCGATCGGGGCGCTGGCCGAGTCCCAGGTGAAGCAGCTCATGGCGGTTCAAGCGGCCGTGCAAAAAAAGTTTCCCGTCGCCGCCGGACCGAAACGCCTGTCGCGCGCGGACAGTTTTCTCGGTGTGCATTTCGATTTCCATGCCGGCCCGGACTGCACCGAGATCGGGAAGCACACGACGCGGGCGATGATCGAGAATGTGATCAACCAGGTGCGACCGGATTACCTCCAGATTGATTGCAAGGGTCATCCCGGGCTTTCGAGTTATCCCACCAAGGTGGGCAACCGCGCACCCGGCTTCGTGGGCGATCCGCTCCGGCTCTGGCGGCAGGTGACCGCCGAACACGGCGTGGCGCTTTACATGCACTATTCCGGCGTTTGGGATTCCGAGGCCATTCGCCAACATCCGACCTGGGCGGTGATCAACGCCAACGGCAGCACCAACGTCAACGCGACCTCGTTCTTCAGTCCCTACGCCGAGCAATTGTTGATTCCCCAACTGCGGGAGCTGGCGGGCGATTATGGCGTGGACGGGGCCTGGGTGGACGGCGAGTGCTGGGCCTCGATGCCCGATTATGGGGAGGCGGCGCTGAAGGCCTTTCGCGACGCGACCGGGATCACTGACGTCCCGCGCAAACCGGGCGAGCCGCACTGGTATGAGTTCCTCCAGTTCAATCGCGCCGCGTATCGGGATTACCTGCGCCGCTACATCGCCCGCGTGAAGCAGACGAATCCGGAGATGCAGCTGTGCAGCAACTGGGCCTTCACGGATCACATGCCGGAGGCTGTGTGCGCCCCGGTGGATTGGCTCTCGGGTGATTATTCACCGGAGGACAGCGTGAACTCGGCGCGTTTCTCGGCCCGCTACCTTGCGCGCCAGGGGAAGCCGTGGGATTTGATGGCGTGGAGTTTTACGACCAAGCCCGGCAAGGACGGCTCGAATCGCAAGTCCGTCGTCCAGTTGGAGCGTGAAGCCGCGGTGGTGCTGGCGCTGGGCGGCGGTTTCCAAGCCTACATCACCCAGAAGCGGGATGGGTCAATCCGGGAGGAGCAGATTCCCACGATGGCGGAAGTGGCGAAGTTCTGTCGCGCCCGCCAGGCGTTTTGTCATCACGCGGAGCCGGTGCCGCAGGTCGCCTTTCTCTATTCCACCGCGGCCCACTACCGGGCGATCAACGGTCTGTTCAACCGGGACCTCGCCCGGCTGCGCGGCACGCTGCAAGCCCTCCTCGAATCCCAGCAGTCGGTCGAGGTCTTGAGCGAGCATAATCTCTCCGGTCGGATGGCCGAATACCCGCTCATCGTTGTGCCCGAGACGGATTACCTGGAGCCGGCATTCAAGATGGAACTCATCGCCTACGTCCAGGCCGGGGGGAACCTTTTGCTCATCGGCCCGGCGACCGCGGCGCTCTTTGCCCAGGAACTCGACGTCACACTCGAAGGCTCGTCGCAAACCGAAACCCGCTACCTGGCCCACGCCGGCACGCTAACCCCCACCAAAGATCGGACGCAGTCCGTCACCCTTGGCAAAGCAACCCCATTTGGCCGGCTACACGCCACCGACGATCTGAACTCACCCGCGCAACCCGCGGCCTCGATCACTTCGGTGGGCCGGGGCAAAATAGCGGCGACCTATTTTTCTTTCAGCCGCGGTTACTTGGGCAATCGCTCGGATGCGGCGCGCGGTTTTCTCAGCGATCTTACGCGCCAACTCTTCCCTCGACCGCTCGTCGAAGTCACTGGTTCACCGGACGTGGACGTCGCGGTGAACCGCCTCAGCGGTCGGCTGACCATCAATCTCGTCAACACCGCTGGGCCGCACGCGGATGTGCTGTCTCCCATTCACGATGCCATCCCGTCCGTTGGCCCTCTCGCGCTCCGCATTCGCACAGCGCAGAAGCCATCCCGGATCACCCTCGAACCCGGACACGAGTCGTTGCCATTTGCATACCGTGATGGGGTCGCGCAACTCACCTTGCCGCGGCTGGACATTCATAGCATTGTCCTCGTGGAGTGACCATTCCTCTCCCTTCGCTCTCCTCGCCTTCGGAAGGAGAGAAAAGGGGGGGGCATGGGCTGGGAGCGGACAAGATCATGGGTCGCTTTGGCCGCGAAGTTTGGCCGCGCATCGGGGCCTTGAGCCGCGCGATTGGAGCGCCGGTCTCCGACCCGGCGCGGTCCAAGTCGTTCGTTGCCAATGCGACGGATCCGAGATCGGCGCTCCCAGCTTCATGGCTGGAGCTGCGTGAGGGAACAGCTGAAAATGCTTGTTGAGAAGCGCTGTAACACCGAAATGTGCTCAGCGGCCCAACGCCGGCCAGAGCCTACCGAGGGTTTTATTATGAAACGCACCGCCACCTTGCAGCAGATCATCGCTTGTCTCCTGGTTGTTTTCCTGTCCACGAATACCAGAGTCTTGGCCGGCGTTGCCGTTGTCGCGCGTCCGGCTTTGTCCAACACTAACTCATTTTACGTCGCCAACCGCCCACCGCTGGCGTCGAGTCCGTTTATCAAGCTACCGATTGGCAGCATCACGCCCCGCGGTTGGTTGCGGCATCAGCTGGAACTGGAAAAGGACGGCATGACCGGGCGGCTAAAGGAAGTTTCGCCCTGGCTTAACTTCGAAAAAAGTTCCTGGGGCAACAAGGAAGGCAAAGGCGATTTTGGCTGGGAGGAGCTGCCCTATTGGCTCAAGGGCTATGGCGACCTCGGCTATGTGTTGCGGGATGACGCCATCATCGCCGAGGCCAGGAAATGGATTGAGTCCGCGATGAGTTCGCAGCGCGAGGACGGGTGGTTTGGTCCGCGGGAGTTGCTCACGTCGCTCAAGGGCAAGCCCGACCTGTGGCCGCACATGGTCATGCTGAACATTCTCCAAAGCTACTACGAGTTCAGCGGCGACGTGCGTGTGCTGGACGTGATGACGCGTTACTTGAGGTGGGAAAACACGCTGCCGGTGAGCGCGTTTGGCGAGGGTTACTGGCCGAAGATTCGCGCCGGCGACAATATTGAAAGTGCGCTGTGGCTTTACAACCGCACGGGCGAAGCGTGGCTGCTCGATCTCGCGCAGAAAATCCACCAGGGCATGGCGCGCTGGGACACGGACGTGATCGACTGGCACAACGTGAACCTCGCGCAAGGCTTCCGCGCCGGCACCGTAGCCAGGATGTTGTCCAAGAACCCGGCCCATCTCGATTCCGCGGAGCGGAATTACACCAAGCTGATGGACCTTTACGGTCAGTTTCCGGGTGGTGGTTTCGTGGGGGATGAGAATTGTCGGCCCGGTTTCGGCGATCCGCGTGGCGGCATCGAGACCTGCGGGATCGTGGAGTTCATGCACAGTTTCCAGATGCTGATGAAGATCACTGGCGATCCACGCTGGATCGATCGTTGCGAGGACATCGCGTTCAACAGCTTTCCCGCCGCGCTGACGCCCGACCTGAAGGCGCTCCACTACATCACCAGCGCCAACGCGGTCCAACTTGACCGCCAGAACAAATCGCCCGGCATCCAGAACAGCGGGACAATGATCTCCTACAGCCCGTTCGAGGTTTATCGCTGTTGCCAGCATAACGTCTCGCACGGCTGGCCGTACTTTGCGGAGGAACTCTGGCTGGCCACGCCCGACAACGGTCTCTGCGCCTCGCTTTATGCCGCCAGTGAAGTCAGCGCCAAGGTTGGGGATGGCACGACCGTGAAGATTTCTGAGACGACGGATTATCCTTTCAGCGAATCGATCAACTTCAAACTCAGCCTGCCCACGAGGGTGAAGTTCCCGCTCTACCTCCGCGTTCCGCGTTGGTGCGATGGTGCGTCGGTGAAGATCAATGGCCAAGCTGTGGATGTGAAAAGCAAACCGCTCGCGCTCCTCGTCCTGAACCGCGAATGGAGGGACGGCGACACCGTTGCCCTCCAGCTCCCGATGAAGCTCAAGCTCCGCACCTGGGCCAAGAACCAGAACGCCGTATCGGTGGACCACGGCCCGCTGAGCTACTCGCTCGCGATCAAGGAGCGCTGGGCCAAATACGGCACCCGCGACGCCAACTGGCCGGAGTGGGAAGTCTTCCCCGATTCACCGTGGAATTATGGGCTCGAGCTCGACGCCGACATGCCGGAGAAATCCTTTACTATCTTCCGGAAACCCGGTCCGCTGCCCGCGCAGCCATTCACGCCCGATACCGCGCCGATTTTTCTCAAAGTCAAAGCCCGCAAGATTTCCAACTGGCAGATGGACCGGCTCAACCTCGTGGACAAACTCCAGCCCAGCCCCGTGAAGTCCGACGGGCCGCTGGAGGATATCACGCTCATCCCGATGGGTGCGGCAAGGTTGCGGGTTGCTATGTTCCCGGTCATCAGCGCGGGTCCTGACGCGCACGAGTGGGTTGCGCCTACCCGGCCCAAGCCCTCGCGCTACCAAGCCACCGCTTCGCATTGTTTCGAGAGCGACACCGTTGAGGCCCTCGGTGATGGCGAACTTCCGCGGAACTCAAACGACCACGACCTCCCGCGCATGACCTGGTGGCCGCACAAGGGAACCACCGAGTGGGTGCAATACGACTTCCGTCAGCCAACCAAAGTATCCAGCGTGTCGGTCTATTGGTTCGATGACACCGGCGTCGGCGAATGCCGGTTGCCCGCCTCTTGGAAGGTTCAATTCCACGAAGGCGAACAGTGGAAAGAGGTTGCCAATGCGCAGCTCGAGCCCGTGGCGAAGGACAAATTCAACCACGCTGCGTTCGACACTGTGACCACCACCGCGGTGCGGCTCGCAGTCCAGCTGGCACCCAACTTCTCCGGCGGAATTCTGGAGTGGCAGGTGAAGTAGTGCCCTGCACCAGACTTTTCCGCGCTGGATTCAACCGAACTTGGCTGGCAGGCCGTTCAGCAACGGCAAACCGCCACGTAGCCGACGACGTGAGGTGGCGGGTTCCGTCGTTTTACTGGTTTCGCGAGATGACTGCATTCCATTAGGTCGGGTGCTGAGTGGATTCTGGACTTGGCGCCAGCGGCGGCACATTGAATTATCCGGGCAATGAAATGCGCATGGCAACATGCCTCTCTCCTCCGGCCAGTCGCCAACCCATCCATTCTCCTCGACCAACGAACTTTGTTGGTGGCTCGCGCGGTGACTCCCACTGAATGATCATGAAAAAAGCATCCCAAACCCCGAAATCGGTCAGTCGTAGAAATTTCTTGCAACGGGCCGGTGCGGCGACCGGCGGCCTCCTTGCCGCCCCCTATTTTATCCCAGCCCGCGCCTTGGGGCGCGATGGGGCGGTGGCCCCGAGCGAGCGAATCGTGCTGGGCGCCATCGGCATCGGCGGCCGCGGTACCTATGTGCTCGATTGTTTTGTCCACGAGCCGGGAGTGCAGTTCGTGGCCATTTGCGACATCAAAGAGGAGCGCCGCCGGGCGGTCAAGAAAATGGCCGATGAGCTCTATGGCAACCAGGATTGCGCGATGTATCGCGATTTGCGGGAATTGCTCGCGCGACCAGACATCGACGCGGTGCTGATTGCCACCGGGCCGAACTGGCATGCGACGGCTTCGATTTTGGCGGCCAACGCTGGCAAGGATGTGTATTGCGAGAAACCCTGCACGAAGAATATCGCGCAGAGCCTGGCGCTAGCCGAGACGTTCCGCCGGACCGGACGCGTGTTCCAAGCCGGCACCCAGCGGCGCAGCCTGCCGAATTTCGGGCTCGCGGCCGAGTTGGCCCGGCGCGGACAACTGGGCAAACTCCAGACGCTCCATGCGCATCCGATGGGCTTGACCACCTTGATGAGCGGCTGGCTGCCTGCCGAGGAAGTGCCGGACCGGGAAAAGGTCGATTGGGATTTGTATCTCGGCCCGGCGGCGTGGCGGCCGTATAACAAGAAGCTGCTCAACGGATTTAACTTTGAGAAAGGCGGCGGCTTCTTCGGCGCTTTCGGCGGCGGCGGCTGTCTCGAATGGGGTTCGCATTGCGTGGATCTTTGCCAATGGGCCAACGATGCCGATCACACCGCGGCTGTCGAATACTGGCCGGAGGGCAAGGAACTGCACGCGCGATACGCGAACGGCGTCAAGTTGGTCATGCGTAACGACGGCTGGCTGCCGTTGGGTTCCTGCCCGGTGCGGTACGAAGGCGAGACCGGCTGGGTGGAGACCGCCGACAACGGCGAGATGGTGGCCAACCCCACGACGTTGATCGCCGGACCGCGGCCGCGCATCTCCGGTTACCCGGCGAATTTTCACGTGCGCGACTTTCTCAACTGCGTGCGGACGCGCGGCCAGACCCGCGCCGATGCCGATGCCGCCTGCTGGTCCCACATCACATGTCATGCGGCCAACATCGCGCTATTCCTCGGCCGCCGGGTGACGTTCGATCCGGTAAAGTGCGAGTTTATCAATGACGAGGAAGCCAACCGGCTGCGCTCGGAGGCGCTGCGGGAACCGTGGCGGAGTTAGCTTGATTTCCGTAAATTCAATGGACCAAAGGACCACAAGGGAAAATATGAAACTCAACAGTCAACGATTCGGATGGTGCGTCGCGGTTATTGCGCTCACAACCGTCACCCTGGCCGCCGCCGACCGCCCGACTGCATCGGCGGAAAAAGCGCGCCAGGCTGTCAGTGTCCTGCAATCCGGCGCGCCGGGTGCGGAGAAAGCCATTGCGTGCAAAGAGCTCGCCATCTATGGCACGGCCGACGCCGTTCCAGCGTTGGCGAAACTGCTGACGGATGAACAACTGGCGTCGTGGGCGCGGATTGCCCTCGAGGCGATTCCCGGGAGCGCGTCCGACAAGGCGCTGCGCGACGCGATGCCCAAACTGCAGGGCAAATTGCTCGTGGGCGTCATCAATTCCATCGGCGTTCGGCGGGATCCGAAGGCGGTGGGCGCGCTGGTCGGCAAACTGAAAGCCAAGGACACCGAAGTAGCTGCTGCCGCCGCGGTGGCCTTGGGCCAAATCGGTGGCGATAAGGTGGCCAAGGCGCTGACCAAAGCCCTGACCTCCGCTGCATCCTGTCGGCGGAACAATTCGTCGCCAAAGGCCAGCCGGCCAAAGCCGTCAAGCTGTACGACACGGTTCGCCAGGCGGACCTGCCCAAGCAGCGGATTCTCGAAGCCACCCGGGGCGCCATTCTCGCCCGGCAGGCGGACGGTATTCCGCTTTTGCTCGAAACGCTGCACTCGCCGGATAAAGCGGTTGTCAGCATCGGGCTGCGAACCGCCCGCGAGCTACCGGGCCGCACCGTCACCGAGGCCCTGGCCGCCGAGCTTGCCCGGACGCCGCCGGATCGGGTCGGCCCGCTTTTCCTGGCGCTGGCGGATCGCAATGATGCGGCGGTGTTGCCCGTGGTCCTCGCCACCGGCCGCAGCGGCTCGAAACCGCTACGGCTCTCCGCCATTGAAGTGATGATCCGCAGTGGCAAACCGGACTGCGTACCGGTGCTGCTTGATACCCTCGGGGAGAACGATGCCGAACTCGCGAAAGCCGCGAAAGGTGCGCTGGCCGGATGGTGGGGCAGGGAAGTGGACGTGCAATTGACTACCCGCCTGTCGCAAGCCAACGGCAACCCCCGTCGGCTCCTGGTCGAACTGGCTGGCCAACGCCATGTGACGGCGGCGATACCCGAACTGGTCAAGGCGGCCAGCGATTCGGATCCCGCGATTCGCACGGCCGGTAT
>CAZIJO010000019.1:0-42152 GCA_964539515.1 uncultured Bifidobacterium sp.
GGTCCCAGGTTCGAGTCCTGGCCGGGGCACCACTCCTGCATCAAATTGCGCAAACTCTGTCAGCGTGCCTCCTGCTGTAGTGGAATGAGGTGAATCTAGAAAGTCTCCGTGTACCGCCACTGCCGCATATCCGCACCAAGCCATCAGTCGAACCTTTTGCGCAGGGAATTGTGATGCCATCCTGCTTTTACATTTAGGGCGTCGTTGTTGTCGGGAGTGACGATGCGCCGAGGCAGGCTATTTATTGGAGGATTCTTGGTGCACTGACAACGGCTACTTCGACGGGAGCACTGTGTTCGGTATATTCCGGGATGTAGTCGGGCACATCAAAGAGCCCGAGTTTGCCAACCAAAGGGTGAAACCGGACCGGGCGCGGGCGCACGAGGACGAATCCAAAGCCGCCAAAGAACCAAGGTGAGGCATGGTAGGCGACACAATCGGTAATTTCAGCTGTGCCGATGATGCCCCCATATTGAAGTTCAAGCCGGCGAATCCGCACTTTCATCGCCAGCTCGATCTCGGAAATTTCCGCCGCCGTGGGGACATACTTGCTGGCATGAATGGCGACCGGACCACGAAAGTTGGTGCACCAATCTCGATTCTCAATGTCTTTGCCAGCGTGAATGATCAGCCACGCCCACGGTTGCCGGATCGAAATGACTTTCATTGTGAAATGCTAAATCATGACTGCTGGGCGTCAACCCGCGATTCGCCCCAACGGATCCTGAGCGCGACGGAATCCTTCTCCGCGGCCATTCGGGCCAACCAGGTGTTCTGCTCACGCGCTGCCAATGGGAAGCGAATGGGTGACCGACACCAGCACTGGTTCAAGACCACGAGTAGAGTGTCCGGATAGGCGGGCAGGCCCGGCAAGGCGCAGCCTGTTACGAGCCGAACTTGTGTTCCGGCGCGGTGGCGGCATTGACGCAAGTCACGCTTGGACTCGCGTTCACGGTCCCGCCCAGCACATAGTCACGGTTGCCGGCGGGGCACTTCGGCACCACATTGCCTTTGATGTAAGTTTTGACCTCGTTGGCGGTGACCGGATCGCCGTCGGCCTTGTTGTTCTCCAAGGCGAAAAGATCAATGGCGGCGGCAATTCTTTCCATGTTGCTGACGCAGACCTTTGCCTGCGCCGAGTTGCGGGCCTTGACGAAGTTCGGAATCGCAATCGTCGCAAGCAAGCCGATGATTGCCACGACGATCATGATCTCGACCAAGGTGAAGCCGTTTGTGCGTTTTTGATTGCAGTTGAATTTCATTTTACGTTCGAGTGTTGTTTTGACCAGCTGTCAGTCCGTCGTGGGCACGCCCCGATGAGAATGCATGCATTCCGCTCACTTTCATGGCGCCCAACGCGCCAAGCCGAACCCATGCTTGATCAAACTCCGCGGATTGGGAACAGTTGCGGCATGGAGAAAAAATTCTGGTCCCGAGTTTGCAGCGTTGATGAACCCGGTCGGTGTTTGCAGCCGCATGTGGTCTTGGCGCTCTTCCGCGACTCAAGGATTGAGGGCTGTACGAGATGGACCCAGCGACGTTTCTGAATTTTGCCGCCACCGAAACCGGGCAAGGCCCCCCAAGCCGCATCGCTTAGAAAATGGAAATTTGCCCCGCCAACACGGCTGAACATATTCTGCATTCGCGAACTTTGTTTTCGGAGTACGTGGACGGGCTGGGGGTTGACTTGTCGTTTCAAGGATTCGCGGCCGAACTGGCTACGCTGCCTGGAGACTACTCCCCACCTCGCGGGCGATTGCTCCTGGCCCTGGCTGGAAACGACGCTTTGGGTTGTGTCGCGCTACGACCGATTGCGATGGGGGATCAGGTTTGCGAAATGAAGCGCCTTTACGTGCGTCCAGGTTTTCGCAGGCATGGCGTGGGTAAAATGCTTGCGCAGCGAATTGTGGATGAGGCCCGCACGATTGGTTATCGGACCATGAAGCTGGATACATTGTCTTCCATGGGGGCCGCCCTCCGGCTTTATGGGACGCTTGGATTTGTCAGATGTCCGGCCTATTATGACACCCCTTTGAAGGACACTGTCTTTATGGAGTTGCAGCTGTGAATTGATCGACACACCTCCAAAGAACTGCAACATGATTCTTTGAATCAAGACCGGAGGTTTGGTGGGAAGATCAACAAAGTCTGGCGTCCCAACCATTTTTGTGTGAAAGTCACTTCTCGTTTCACGAGAGCCGGATAAACTGGCAGTGGATTATGAGCAAATCCGAAATTGAACCGCGCAAGATTCTAGTGGTGGATGATGAGCCTTACGTCTGTGATGCCGTCCGGATGATGCTGGCGTTTGACGGCCACCAGGTGGAAACCGCTGCCAGCGGGAAAGACGCGCTGGCGATGTTTAGCCCGGGCAAGTATGACCTCGTCATCACGGACTATGCGATGCCTGCCATGAAAGGGGACGAACTGGCCATCGCCTTGAAAGCGCGCGCGCCAAGCCAGCCGGTCGTTCTGATAACTGCCTACGCCGAAATGCTCAAGTCATCAGATAATCCGCTGGCAGGCATCGATTTCATCGTCAGCAAACCATTCCTGCTCGAAAACCTCCGCGAGGCGGTCCAAAAGACAACCGCTGCCAAGGGCGATTCCAAGTCTTGATTCGAGGTCTTGTTTTACTTCAAGCGGAAGGTGCCGGATTCCCAAACTCTCTCCTTTTCATCCACTGACGGCAGTTCGCTCAGCCAATCGATAATGGGCTCAGCGGTTTGAGGGAGTCTTCGGGGCTTGAATCGCCATCCATCCTGGCAACTCAGGGTCTTGGGGGCTTTTTTTCGTGGTTAATCTCATTGGTCGCGGTGCGATTCGGTCCGCGCAAATCCAAAGCATCTCGGGCACGGTCACCCGCACTTTTGGAGTGACGCCGTGTTCTTCGCCTGCCAGATTTTACCGGCGGACAGATTCTTGGTGCGAGGTTGTAGAATACGTCCGTACTTTTTCGTCGGAGTTACGTATTCGCTGCGATTGTCAGTTGGCGTTGTGGATGAGACAAATTAGGCAAAACAACAAGCTTTCGGTGGGTATGAATCACGAAGCGAAGGGAACTGTCGACGGAAGAAGTCCTGCGCCCTCTCCGGGCGAACCGAGGCGACATCCCGATTACTTGGGCCTGGGGCGTCTGATTATCCGACAGGTCGCCAGTTGCATGCTGGTGGCGGCGGTGGCCTACGGAAGTTTCCTGTTCTTCACGCATTATGTGCTCCAATCCGTCCAGATTGTGGGAGCCAGCATGACGCCCACATTGCAAGACTCCGGCCGCTACATCCTGAATCGATGGGTTTATCATTTGCGGGAGCCCCACCCCAGTGACATCGTGGTATTGCGCGATCCCGAGGACAAAAGTTACGCCGTGAAACGCATCGTGGCCCAACAGGGCGACCGGGTCTTTGTCAACCAAAGCGGCCAGATTTTCGTAAACGGAAAGCTATTGAACGAACCCTACCTGCCACCGGGAACCAAGACGTATGCCAGTGCAAAGGCCCGGGAGGAATTATGGACCTGTGGTGCCAATCAGTACTTTGTGCTCGGCGATAATCGCAATAACAGCGCGGATAGCCGCATCTATGGCGCGGTGCCGCGGCAGGACATTCTCGGATTGGTGGTGCCCTGAACTGCTCGCGGCCGGGGATTGATTGGACGGTGAAGACAGGTTGCCGTCAGCCGTCTGACTGACGCTAAACGCATTTTCGCACCAACCCGTCCGTTCCCAGCACGGCCACCAGGTTGTATGTGTCTCGCCGCAGGCAAAACTCCACGTCATCCCGCAAATCCGCACTGGCCATCAATCGCCGGCCGTTCTGCGAATTACTGATCGCGCTTAACAAATCAGAGCGCGTTTCCCGATAGGCCCGGCGCGCCGCTTCCGCCGAGTCAAACAGCTCGAAGCCGCCGGGTCGGTTGGCCAGCAACTCGCATAAAGCGCCGGCGCCAAGGATGTCCTCCAATGCCGGGAACTCTGCCGTTCCCGCACAAACCAAGACGAGCCGCCGCATCGTCTGACGCTCCAACCAGGACACCGTGGAGTCGAGATTCAAGAACGAGGCCACGGCTACGCTCCGTGCCTGGGCGCAAGCCTGCAAAGCACGGGTTCCATTGGTCGTCGTCGAGATGATGGTTCTTCCGGCGACCCGGGGATGGGTGAACTCACGTGGTGAATTTCCCAGATCGAAATCCACGCCCCCGGACTGGGCGGCGGTGATTCGCAATCCGTCGCGCTCGCCGGCGAGCAGGGCGCCCGGGTGCCGGGCCCGCAGGGCCAGCGCCGCGGTGATTTCCGTCGCCGGCACAAAACCCGCCACCCCATTCGCCAGTCCGGTGACCATCACGCTGGTTGCACGCAAGACGTCAAATACCACACAAACCGCATCGCCAAATCCCGCCGGGGAGTGCCCCAAATAGTCTGCCGGACTCAAGCATACTTCGACCTTCACAGCCATGCCGCAGCATAGGCGTGAGCGCCCCAGGCGAAAAGGTCTATCCGCGTTTCGTTCGGATATGATGAAAGAGATACTGCTGGGCGTAACCGGCGTTCGGCCCAAAATGGGTGGCGGCGAACTTGCGTAACCGTTCGGGGCGCACGCGCCGGCCGCGAAAATAAAAGGTGCCCAGGGCGCGGGCGATCCAGACATCCACGGGAAACGCAGTCGGGAATCCGTAACCGAACAGCAGCACGCAGTCGGCAATTTTTTCTCCGACGCCGGGCAAAGTCATCAACCTCGCGCGGGCTTCAGCCAACGGCAGTTGTCGGACGGATTCCAGTTCGAACCCACCGCCACCGATCTGGCGCGCTGCGGCCAGCAAATACGGCGCGCGAAATCCCATTTTGCATTCGCGCAACTCCGGCTCCGTCAAGGCGGCTACGCGTTGCGCGGTTGGAAAGGCGAATGCCGATGGTTGTCCGGTCGGAGTAGCGACGCAAATTCCGTAACGCTCTCCCAATCGGCGGACGATCTGCTGAATTTGCACAATCTGTTTCGTGGACGACAGGATGAACGACGCCAGGCATTCCCATGGGTCCTGCCGCAAGAGCCGCAATCCCCGGCAGGCGGCAACCGCGGCGCGCAAATGTCGGTCGTTCGGCGGAAATGTCGCCAGCACCGCCGGCAAATCCACCTCGACCTGGAGAAACTCCCGGAGCCAGGACCAGTCAACTTGTGGCTCGGCGGTTCGGACGAAAATGTCGTCGCCGGCTTGATGCAGTTCCACCCAGCGCCCGCTGACCACCCCGACCCACTTGTTCGCCACCCGAGCCCACCCAAAGACTTGCCCGGAAGTAATGGTGGCTTCGAGATCGTAATTCCGCACGGACAGGATCGTCTCACATAGGCGCGGCATCGGGTCAGTGGAGGTTGCGGCAGGCGAAGATCTCCAAAGTGCGGAGAATGCGTCCGCGATAAATCACCGGGTGCAGCCCGAGGTTGGTCACAGAATCGAATTGCGCCACCAACCATTCGGGCGCGGGGCGATCCACCGGCGGTTGAGGGGAAAGATAGGTTTCTCCCTTTGCCCACTTGACCCACCAGCCGGCCATCAGTCGCGGGGTTCCAGCCTCGCGAAAATACAATGCGTTTTGACCGCGGTGCGTCTCCGTGTAATCGGGCCAGAAATAGTACTGGTTGCGCGGCTCGTCGCTCGGCTGGCAAAACACAATCGGAGAATCAGCGACACGCGACCGCGCCTCCGGCAGGTAGAAGGCCAGCAAGCTGGTGACGCCGTAATGCTCGCCGATGAGAAAAACGGGTTTGCCTTCCGCAGCCAGTTGCGTTTTGACCCGGCCCACGACGCGGGCCATTTCTTCGTAACCGCGCACCCGGCGCAGCGGATCGAGTCTGGCTGGCAACGGATGACCGGCGATCTTGCCAACGAGGTTCGTGTCGAGCATGAACGTCACCATGATCGTGCCGACGATCAGACCAGCCGCGAGCCAGGGCTTGACGAAACGGACGCCCGCGCGCAGCCGGGCATCCCAGTACAGGACCATCACACAGAACATCGGCAGCACGGCGGGCGCGATCCAATTGGGCTGCACCCGGGACTTCAAGGCCAGCAACACGTAGAGCAGAAACACCGGCGCCCCCATGCAGAAGAAATACACCAGCCGTCCGTCCCGCCTTGGCATTCGCCAAACCGCCACCAACGCCACGAGCGCGGCCACGAAGTAGATCGGATTTAGCAGGGCAAACTCGGTGCCGAGAAACTCCACAAACCGGGAGAGATGTCGGGCCAAAGGAACGGCGGCTTTGCCCACGCCCCCGTGGGAGGCGACGTGCTTCACCGTGATCCAATCATGCTGCCAGTTCCAAATGAGCACGGGCAAGGTGCAAAGCAGGTTGATAAGCAGCGCCAGATACGGGCCCGGGCGGCGGAGTTGTGGCCGCGCCGGTGGCCACGCGACGAAGAATACGGCCCAGCACATCCACAACAACGGCGAGGTGTATTTGCTCAGGAAGCCCAGCCCCAACCACAGTCCTGTCCACAGCCACCAACTCAATCGCGAGTTTTCCTGTACCGCCCGCCAGCCCGATAGCATGGTCGCGGTCCAGAACAGGACGGCGAGCGGGTCCACCGTCAGCAGCGTGGAACCTACGGCCAGCAAAGGGGTGGTTGAGACGATCAGCAGCAGGAAGAAACCGGTGCGGGCACTGGCTTCGCGGGTGAAGAATCGCAGGAGCAGGCAACCCAGAATGGCGCCGATCGCTGGGGAAAGGAACCGGACCCCGAACGCCGTGTCGCCCCAGAGGGAAGTTCCCAGGAACTGCGCCAGCGCGATCAACGGTGGCTTGCTGTAGTACGACAGCGCGAGATGCTTCGACCAGACCCATTGATAGGCTTCGTCCTCCGACAACTCGATGGTGCCGCTGGCCAGGTAAAACCACCGCGCCAGCGTCAGACCGGCGATCAGCACGTAGCCGGCCCGCAACCAATGCTGATCAAGTGCGGAGTGCGGAGTGCGGAGCGCGGGCTCCGTACCATCGCTTGGCTTGGATTTCGTTGGTCCTTCGGGCACGAGGGACGGGAGGCATTCGTGCCAGAGCGGAAACCACTTCCGCCCCACCCAACCCCACGCCGCATTGAGCATAAACGGCACGGCGAAGCCGGTTCCCGCGCCGAGGATCGCCCCGGCCAGAACATCGCCAGGATAGTGAACGCCGTTATAAATCCGCGAAAAACCAACCGCCGTCGCCAGCGGCAACATGATGCGCCAGCTCCGCCGATGAAAAAGGAACGCCACCATCATCATGGCGAACCAGTTGGCGGCATGACTGGACGGCATGCTCCCGCCGCTCCCGCAGTTCACCAGCAGGTGCACATTCTCCAGCGCTGTGCAGGGCCGGACGCGTCCGAGGGCGTGCTTCAGCGTGTTGCAGACCAACCCGTCCGTCGCCCCAACGGCCAGGGCGAGCAACAGGAGAAACAACCCAGCCTTGCCGCGCCCGCGCCAGATCAATGCGGCGGCCACCAGCACCACCAGCGGGACAAACAGCGGGTTGCCACTCAGCCACGGCATCACCGCGTCGAACAAGGGATTGCTCAACGTCTGATTGATGAACCGGAACAGGGCGACATCCAGTGCTTCCAGCCAAAGCATGGTCGCAGTCTGCGTTGCCCCAGGCAGATTTGCCAGAACGAAGCGTCCCGCGTCCGCATTCCAGCCGCGTTGCCGCAGCCGAGTTTTAGCTTCTCAAGCGACCATGATTTGAGGCAACGTTCTCGCCGGCTCAATCGACTATGCGAATTCTCATTGCCACAGTTACGGCCGGCGGCGGACACCTCGCCGCTGCCGCCGCGCTGGAGGAAGCCTGGCAGATCCTGCGGCCCGACGACGTCGTCGAGCGGGTTGATCTGGTGAAATTCTTTTCGCCGTTGCACCGCAAGATTCACGCGGAGGGTTACGTGAAGCTCGTCGAACGCGCTCCGGAACTGTGGGGCATGATTTTCGCCAAGACCGACGATCCTGTGGTGGCGCGCAAGCTCAACCGGATCCAGCAATTATTTCCCAGCCGGTCGCGCGGTCGTTTTGCGCACTTCGTGAAACAGTTCCGGCCCGATGTGGTGCTTTGCACGCATTACGCGCCGGTGGAAGCCTTGGGGGAGATGCGCCAGAAGCGAACGGCCACCCCACCTTTCGTCGTCAGCATCGTCACCGATTTCGAGGCGCACGCGCTCTGGATGGATGCCGGGGTGGATCTGTACTGCGTGGCCGCGGAGGAAACCAAGGCGCGGCTCCTGGCCCGCGGGGCCGCGGCGGCCGACGTGGTCGCCACCGGCATTCCCATCGCGGCAAAGTTTGCGGCAAAGTTGGATGCCCCGGCGGTTCGCAAGTCGCTCGGCCTGCGGGACGACTTGCCGACGCTGCTCGTGCTCAGTGGCGGATTCGGCATGGGGCCGGTGGGGAAGATCCTTCATCAGCTCGATAAAGTGGAGCGCGAGTTTCAATCGCTCGTCGTCTGCGGACGGAACGAGAAGCTGCGGCGGGGGCTGGCGGCCGAGGACCGGAAGCATCCGACGCGCGTGTTGGGTTTTGCGTCCAACATGCACGAACTGATGGCAGTGGCGGATTTGATCATAACCAAGCCCGGTGGGTTGACTTCCTCCGAGGCGCTGGCCTTGGGCAAACCGCTTTTCATCCTCGATCCCATTCCCGGCCAGGAGGCGGCCAACAGCGATTTCCTCCTCGAACGCGGCGCCGCCGTAAAAGTGAACCGGGTGGAGGATTTGCCCTTTCGCGTTGAGCAACTGCTGGGCTCGAAAAAACTGGCGGAGATGGCGAAGGCGGCCAAAGCGCTCGGCCGAGTCAAGGCCGCCGTCTCAGTTTGCCGCGAAGTGTTGAAACGCGTCGAGGCATGAGCGAGGGGCGGATCAGTTCGGGTCCGATAGTTTCGCCATCTTTGGGCGAGCGCTTTCACCGTGCCTTCTGCGGATTCCTAACCTTGCTGCCTGCGCTGATGCCTCTTGCCGGCACCGGCGTCGCTCAAGAAACAAAACTCAAGACCGATGAGCAGATCGTGTTCTATCCGAGCACGGCCCAGCGCGTCGCAGGACAGCCAAACCTGTGGCGCACGGAGATCCGGGGTTGCGTCTTCGAGCCGGAGAAGCGTGGCATGTCACTGGCGACGTTGCGCGCGGCGCTGGGGTTGAAGGATGTCGAAATGACCGCGGCCGAGGAGAAAGTCCTCAACGAACGAGCGCGGCTGTTTCTCGTGGACCACGAGCGCGGGAAAGAAATCTTTATACTTGTTGGGGGGAAGGTTTTCCCTGCCGGCAGGTCGGGAGCGGATGGGAGGTTCGCCAGCCCGGTTATGTTGAGGGATGCGGAATTGGAGCACCGGTCTCCGACCCGGCGCGATTATGGCCCTGGCTCCGAACACGCCGGGTCGGAGACCGGCGCTCCGTTCACGGCGGCACTCAGAGCAGGGGAGATGCGAGTTTTCTCCGGCGAGGTCTTCCCTTTAGAACCCGAAGGCCTGAGCGTGATCTCGGACATTGACGACACCATCAAGATCACCGAGGTGCGCGATCGCCACGCGACGTTGCGCAATACGTTCCTGCGCGAGTTTCAACCGGTGGCCGGGATGGCGGAATTTTATCAAGCGCTGGCCCGGTCAAATGGCGTGGCTTTCCACTATATCTCCGCCAGCCCTTGGGAGCTGTACGAGCCGTTGGCGGTGTTCGTCCGGACGAACGGGTTTCCGGCCGGCACTTTCGCGCTAAAGCCGTTTCGCTGGAAGGACAAGAGCTTCTTCAGCCTGTTCACGGACCCGGAGAAATACAAACCCAATGTCATCGAGCCGCTCTTGAAGCAATTCCCCAAGCGGAGGTTCATCCTGATTGGTGATTCCGGCGAACGCGACCCGGAGATTTACGCGGCCCTCGCGCGGAAGTTTCCCCGGCAGATCGGGCGCATCTGCATTCGTGATGTGACGGGGGAATCGGCGGGTGTGGAGCGCTACCAAAAAGCCTTCCGCGAAGTGCCGGGTAACATGTGGCAGATTTTCCGTGAACCAGGCGAATTGAAGTTCGCGTCCGAATGAGTTTTCGCTAGTTTTGGCCTGTGGCGAAACCAACTTCCATCGAGCTCCCGGGTGTGCCGCCGATGCCGATTCTCTACGAGGACCGGTCGGTGCTGGCCATTGACAAGCCGCGCGGCTGGATGCTTGTGCCGTATTCGTGGCAGAAGACGAATTGGAATTTGCAGGCCGCCATCGTGTCCTCCATCGGCGCGGGGGATTTCTGGGCGCGGTCGCGCGGTTTGAAGTTCCTCAAGTTTGTGCACCGGCTGGATGCGGAAACGACCGGTATCCTGCTGTTCGCCAAAAGCCCGGGCGCGGTGGAGTCGTATTCGGATTTGTTTGAGGATCGGCAGATGGAGAAGACGTATCTGGCGGTTGTGGAAGGCGTGCCGCGGGAAATGGAGTGGACGTGTCACCTGAAACTCGGGCCCGCACCTGGCCAGATCGGACGGATGCGCGTCGATGAACGCGAGGGGAAGGAAGCGGAGACGCATTTTCGTGTGCTGCAAACGAATGACGGGGGTAGCCGCCGACGTGAGGAGACGGAATCGGACCAACAGGCCAAATCAAATGTCCGCCTCGTTACGTCGGCGGCTACGTCCCTTATTGAAGCTCACCCGCTCACGGGACGCACTCACCAAATCCGGCTGCACCTTGCGGAGACCGCTGGACCGGTTGTGGGGGATGACATCTACGGCCGACGGGAGAGGGGCGGCAAACTCGGACTGCGGGCGGTGCGACTGGCATTTCCCGATCCGTTCACCCGCCGCCGCGTTGAGATTCGCGCGCCCGTCGAAGCATTTTGCCGCGAATATGGATTCGACATTCCCAAGCTTTAAGGCAGAGTTCGCGCCCACATGGAAAGTATGGCTGCATCCCCGCCGGCAAAAACCGGCATGGTAATCTGCGAAACGGAACTGATTCAGTTCCGGCAATCGGGAATTCACGGCACGGGTGGTTATGCCCGTAAGGATATTCCCGCTAGCACGCGGGTCATCGAATATGTCGGCGAGCGAATCACCAAGGCGGAATCCCACCTCCAGTGCGAAGCCGACAACGTTTATATCTTCACCCTGGACGAGGAGTTCGATCTCAACGGCAATGTGGATTGGAATCCGGCGCGTTTTTTGAACCACGGTTGCGCCCCCAATTGCGAAACCGAATTGGACGAAGGGCGCGTCTGGGTGCTCGCCTTGCGGGATATCCGGGCCGGGGAAGAGTTGACCTTCAATTACGGCTACGGCCTGGAGGAGTATGCGGATAATCCCTGTCACTGCGGGGCGCCGAACTGCGTGGGTTTCATTGTGGCGGAGGAGTTTTTCGACCAGGTGCGGACACCGGTTGGGGGTGGGCCAGCATCCGGGAGTTCGGTCCTCGCGCCGACCAACGCACGACCGGTGCAGGAAAGCTTGCAGTCGTGCTCCGCCTCGCAGTAAGTAGCGGGTATGAACGGCAACCCACCATTTCGGCTCGGCGTGCTCGGCTCGGGCAAAGGCTCGAACTTTGTCGCCATTGCGGATGCCATTGCGGCGGGAAAAGTGCCGGCCCAAATTGCCATCGTATTGAGCGATGTGGCGGAGGCGGGAATCCTGGCGCACGCCCACGCGCGAAGGCTTCCCGCGCAATTCATCGCGCCCGGAAAATTCCGAACGAAGCTGGATGAGGACGCCGAGCGCGCGTATGTCCGTGCCCTGCAGGAGGCGCACGTGGATTTGGTCGTGCTTGCGGGATTCATGCGCGTGCTCAAAGGTGACTTTCTTCGGGCGTTTGAGGGGCGGATCGTAAATATCCACCCATCCTTGCTGCCGTCCTTTCCCGGTTTGGAGGCCTGGAAACAGGCGCTCGATCACGGCGTGAAGTTGACGGGTTGCACCGTGCATTTCGTGGATGCCAGCGTTGACTCCGGCGCGATCATCGGCCAGCAAGCGGTGCCGGTGCTGGACGATGACACCACGGCCACGCTGCATGCGCGGATTCATGCGGCGGAGCATGAATTGTATCCCCGGTGCGTGGCGGCACTTGCGCGGCGTGAAATTTTGGTGCAGGGACGGCGCGTGATTCACAAACGAGCGTAGCGGCGTTCGGCCGAAAGCCGGCATCTTGTCTGGAAGTTGGCCGGATGCGGGCAGCGCTCGGTCGGCCGACCGCTGCGTGCATTCTGTTTCCGGCGCTCTGCCGAGACGCCGCTACATCCGATGAGCTGGCCACCCCCAAAAGAAACAGGTCGCTTTAGCGCGATGGACTTGGCTGAGGAATCCCGCTAGGCTGGAACTAATTTATGAGCAGCAAGAAAATCCTCCGTTTCGGTTTGCCCAAGGGCAGCTTGCAGGATGCGACCGTGCAAAAGATGGCCAAGGCTGGCTGGAACATTTCCGTCAGCAGCCGTTCCTACATTCCCTATGTGGACGATCCCGAGATGGAAATCCGGCTCATCCGCGCGCAGGAAATCAGCCGCTACGTGGAACACGGTTATCTGGATTGCGGCATCACGGGCCACGATTGGATCATCGAGAACGGTTCGAAAGTCCACGAAGTGGGCGAGTTTCTGTTCAGCAAAGCCACCCGCAAACCCGCCCGCTGGGTGCTGTGCGTGCCGGAGAATTCACCGGTTAAATCGGTGAAGGACTTGAAGGGCAAGCGCATCGCGACCGAAGTCGTCAACCTCACGAGGAAGTATTTGCGGAAACACGGTGTAAAAGCCGAGGTGGAATTCTCGTGGGGCGCCACCGAGGTGAAGGCGCACGAACTCGTGGATGCCATCGTCGAAGTCACCGAAACCGGTTCGTCGTTGCGGGCGAACAAGCTGCGCATCGTGGACGAATTGCTCAGTTCCACGCCCCGGCTCATTGCGAATCAAGCTGCGTGGAAGAACCAGTGGAAGCGGCAGAAAATCGAGACGATTGCCCTCCTGCTCAAGGGTGCGCTCGAAGCCGAGACCAAGGTCGGCTTGAAGATGAACATTGCGGAGAAGAATTTGCCGAAGCTGCTCCAGAACCTGCCGGCGCTACGCAATCCGACCATCTCCAACCTCAGCCTCAAAGGCTGGGTGGCCGTGGAGACGATCATTGATGAGCACATCGTGCGGGAATTGATTCCGGCCCTGAAGGCCGCGGGCGCGGAAGGGGTCACCGAGTATCCGCTGAACAAGGTGGTTTACTGAAATCTCCGCCGAGTCGACCTCGCATCATCGTTTGCACGGGGGCGTAAGTGCAGGTCGAGGAATAGGCAACAATGGCGACGCAATGGCGAGTCAACTCAACATGATTGTCGCGTTGCGAGCAAAGGCGAACAGTGTGCGAGCAAACCCGGACGGGTGTGCGAGCAAAGGTGAACACTCCCGCCCCTACGGGCCTGGAGGAGGCCGGAGCGTAGCGGAGGCCGACGAAAGGCCCGTAGGGGCGGAAGACCGCGCTCGCCAACTTCGCGTCGCACCCGCATCCTCGCGGCCTTGAAAAACATTATCGTCAACTCGCTCATCGTCTCGGCGCGCCCCTGATCCGTGAACTCCTCGCCGCTTTCCGCCGCGACGAAGTCTCCGCCACCGTCGCCACCGAAAAACTCGGCCTCGGCCGCACCCGCTTCTACGAACTCTACGCCGATTATCTCCGCGCCGCCGCGCGCCAGCAGGCCGCTCACTGGACGCCAGGCATTTCGGGAGGAGACCACGCGCCAGACTGGCCTCCAGACGTCGCGCCGCTCCTGCGCAAGCTGCTCTCGACCCAACCGCCCGCCCCCTATCGCTGCGCCGCCTCCGAAGTCCACCGCCGCCTCGGTCTCCAAATCGATCCCGCCACCGTGCGCCGCTGGGCCATCGCCCACCGGTTGGCCCATCCCAACCCTGCGCCGCGCCCACCGGCCTCGCTCCGCCGCTGGCAATGCCTCAAAATCGGCGCGCTCTGGCAACTCGACGCCACGCCGCATCGCTGGTTCCCTGGCGACAAAAAACAGTATCCCCTCCTGGACCTGCTCGATGACTGCTCGCGCGTCTGCACCGGCGCCACCATTTATCACGGCGAAGATCTCCTGGCCAACTTTGACTTCCTCCCCGCCGCCTTCAACGAACACGGCCTGCCGCTCGAGCTCTACGTCGATTGCCACAGCTTTTTCTTTCCCCAGCGTCCCGACGCCCTGACGCAACTTGGGGCCGCCCTCCACTTTTACGGCGTCTCCCTGCGCTATGCGCGAACGCCGCAGGCCAAGGGCAAAATCGAACGCCAGCACCAATACTGGCAGGGCCGCCTGCCCGCCCTCTTCGCCGCCGAATCCATCGCCACGCCCGCCGCCGCCAATGCGCTCCTGCCGGCCTTGCGCCGTTCTCGTAACGCCCACGAAATCCACCGCGAACTCCAGCTCACCCCCAACGCCGCCGCCCGCGCCGCCCAGCGCGAACAACGCAGCGTGCTGCGCCCCGTTCCGCGTTGTGCCTGGTGGCCTTATGTCTGGAGCGTCCGCACGGCCATCAAAGTCGGCCCAGACGGGCGCGTGCCCATCGGCCACGAACGCTTGCGCGTCGGCGTGGCCGCGGGCACACGCATCCTCCACTGCCTCCAGCCCAATGGCACCATCAGCATCCTTGCCCACGAGCCCAAGGCCGGAGAACGCCCCGCACTCCTCCTCCAAATCCGCGCCCGTTAATTCCGTCCGCCTTTGCTCGCACGCTTTTGTCCGCCTTTGAATTCCTCACGACAGTCAACTCAACATGATTTGCATCCTGCCCTGCAATTAGGCATCATCGTCATGTCTGAAACATTTCCTCCAACTCGCGCTCGACAGCTTGCCATGTCTGCATGATAGGTCGTGTCGGATTCCGAAGGCGAGCGAGGAGTGCTGCTCCTGTGTCGGCGAGTGCAAACCGATTACCTTCCTTGCGAACTAGGCCTTTCTCTTGCAACCACCGCAAACTGGACTGCAACTCCTGATGTGTTGGTATCGCGTGATTGATGGCGTCGGCCATCACTGAAATCTGGCGGCGGGTGCAGCCCTGCTCAGTGACACAGAGAAGAATCCAAGAAAATGTTTGAGCGTCGGTCATGCGCGTAGATGCCCACATTGAGTAGACACCGATCTCTGCAGACTATCCTTTTTCACGTTTCGACCGTAGGCACGGCTAGAGTGCCTGTCCAGCATATTGGCAGGCCAATTATGAACCCTGATCGCATTTCCGCAGAGGCTGCAAATTCGACGCTCGGGAATCTGTTGCCCCAGCCGGATGGGTTGATGTAACGCTCGGCCTCAACCCGGCCTTCTCCCACGAGGAGAGGGTGATGCAGTTGAACCATTTTGAGAATTTCTCCGCCGCCAGTGCCATCGCCGCGCCGCGCCATTTCTCCGAAGAAATCCCACGAAGTATTGAGGCGATTCGTCACGACAACCAGCGGACGAGGATTTTCCCTACCCCTCACGCGAAGCTCGGCATGGCGATGTCGGTCATCAACAACAGGCCGGGCGGAGCTTGCAAAATCCGCGGCGCGGCATTTACCAATGAGGCAACAGTTGCGCTGTCTCCAGCCACCCCGCCGTTGATCACCAAATTGAGCGGTGGCTCACCCTCAATTTGACAGGCGTCGTGCGGGTTGGGTGCGTCTAAATACATTTTTAGATCGAGCGTGATGCGGATTTCGCCGTCCACTTTGCCCACGGCGGTCTGGTGCAGGCCACAGCATTGGCCTTTGTTCACCTCCACGAACCGTGTGCGGATGTCGTGACTCGCCACCATGGCTTTGCCGGTCTCGATGAGTTCGTTGAGTTTCCAGCCGAGGCAATGGGCGATGAGCGCGGCGGATTCCTGAAGTCCGGCATGGCCGGCCTCTCCGGCCTTGAACCGTTGCTCGAACTCGACGGGCGTAAATCCGCTGCCGATCTTCTTCTGTAATGGCCCGCGACGGGTGGCGGCGTTGACAACGCGTTGCACATGGACGGCGGTGACGTTGCGGCAAACACCTGTCAGGCAGACGGGCAGCACATCCATGACGAAGCCCGGATTCACGCCAGTTCCGAGCAGGCGCGCTCCACCGGCTTTGCCGGCCTTGTCGAGCTTCACGGCGAGTTCCGGCTCACGCAGTTGCGGGAACAGCAACTCTTCGCACGAGGACAGCACGTTGATGCCGCGGCGGAGCATGGGCTCAACCTGGGGAAAGGCAGCGCGGGTAATGGAGACGGCGGTGTGGAAGATGACGTCGGGTTTAGCTTTTGTCAGTAGGTCATCGAGTGTTCGATGCACGCTTGCCTGGCGGATGGAGGACTCCCCCGTGACCTCGGCGAGCCATTTGCCAGTCTTGGCGGGATCAATGTCGATGGCGCCAACGATTTCGACCCACGGTTTGGTGGAGGCAAGCTTCAGGGTTTCGATGCCGATGGGGCCGAGGCCGAACTGCGCAATCTTGATCTTGTTCATGAAAGTCGGAACCGGGTTCAGATCGGCGAATGGCAGACCCGATAGCGAGGATTTTCTGCGTGAATGGCGGATTGGGCAAGGCAGATGTCTTCAGGGCATGGCCGCTGCGGCCAGCTGGAAATGCCGCTGACGGCATCAAGCCGGGCGCGGGTGGCGCGGGTTACGATTGCTTCAACGGCGTGGTGATACTAGGCTCGCCGGCAACGTGTCATTCCAAAACGAACAACCGGACATGGTATTGATCTCAGCCCTCTGACCCAATGATTGCATTCCTGCGCCGCATCAGCCTGACTCGCTGGATCATCATTGCGATGATTCTGGGTGTCATTATTGGCGCGCTATTTCCCGCCGAGTCACAACACCTCAAGGTTGTCTCCAACGTCTTCCTCAAGCTGATCAAGTGCATCATCGTGCCGATCATCTTTGGCACGCTGGTCGTAGGCATAGCCGGGCACAGCGGGGATTTGAAAGCGGTGGGCCGGCTGGCGCTCAAGTCCTTCATCTACTTCGAGGTCGTCACAACACTGGCGCTCGGGGTCGGATTGGTGGCGGTGAATGTCGTCAAGCCGGGTCTGGGCGTCTCGCTCCCCGTGGCCGCGAACCCGGGGAAGGACGTCCCGACGCAGAAGTTGACCTTGAAAGACATGATCGAACACTCCGTGCCGAAGAGCTTTTTTGAGAGCGCAGCGGCAAATGATGTGTTGCCGGTGGTTGTCTTTGCGGTGATTTTCGCGGTGGCCCTCGCGCAGGTCACCGGCAAGCCCAAGGACACGATGATCAACTTCTTCGAGGGGTTGTCGGAGGTGATGTTCAAGTTTACCGGCTTGGTGATGCTGTTTGCCCCGTTTGGCATCGGCGCGGCGATGGCGGTCACGGTGGGGCATTCCGGCCTCGGCGTCCTGGTCAACCTCGGCAAGCTCGTGTTGACGCTTTACGGCGCGCTGCTGGTTTTCATTCTGGTGGTGTTGCTGCCGGTGGCATTGTGGGCGCGCATCCCGATCCGGAAATTTTTGCGCGCGGTCAAGGAGCCGGCCCTGATCGCCTTCTCGACGACGTCCTCGGACGCCGCGTTGCCGGATGCGTTCAAGAAGATGGTCGCCTTTGGGGTGCCCAAGCACATTGTGTCCTTTGTGTTGCCCACCGGCTACTCGTTCAACCTTGACGGCAGCACGCTGTACCTGGCCGTAGCGTCGGTTTTTGTCGCCCAGGCCGCCGGGGTGGAGTTGACGCTCGCCCAGCAGTTGATGATGATGCTCACGTTGATGCTCACGACCAAGGGCGTGGCGGCGGTGCCGCGCGCGTCGCTGGTGATTCTCTCCGGTACGCTCGTGACTTTTGGGCTGCCGCTGGAGGGGGTGGCATTGATTCTCGGCGTGGATGAATTGATGGACATGGCGCGGACAACCGTGAATCTGGTGGGTAACTGCCTGGCATCCGCGGTCATGGCCCGCTCGGAAGGGGAATTGCAACCGACCTCGGACCCGGAGAACTCATGACGCCGCGATTCACGTCGTCCACGTCAAAACTTTGCTGAAGCGGCCTAACCCCCAGTTGTTATGGAAATATACAATCACCCCACGTTTGCGATGGCCGGCCAGCAGTTTGATCTCGCAGCCAACCGCATGCAGATTCCCGAAGCCGATCGCGACCGCTTGAAATATCCCAAGCGTTCCATGGTGGTCACCCTGCCGATTCATTGCGACGACGGCAGCACCCAGGTTTACACCGGCTATCGGGTGCAACATCACCTGAGCCTGGGCCCGACCAAGGGCGGCCTGCGCTTTCATCCCGACGTGACGCTCGGCGAGGTGGCCGCGCTGGCCATGTGGATGAGTTGGAAATGTGCCCTCACCGGATTGCCTTATGGCGGGGCGAAGGGTGGAATTGCGTGCAACCCCCACCAGTTGTCCGTGCGCGAGCTGGAACGTCTCACGCGGCGGTATACGCAAGAGATGATTCCGTTCATTGGACCGCAGATCGACATCATGGCGCCGGACATGGGGACGAATGAACAGATCATGGCTTGGATGATGGATACCTACTCGGTGCACATGGGCTACACCGTGCCGAGCATCGTCACGGGCAAACCGATCGGCCTCGGCGGATCGCAAGGCCGGCGCGAAGCCACCGGGCGCGGGGTTGCTTACCTTATTAATCGCGCCTCGGACACGGTCGGGGTCGATCTGGGCCGGGCGACCGTGGCGGTGCAAGGATATGGCAATGTAGGTTCCGTGGCCGCTCTGTCCCTGGCCCGCCACGGCGCAAAAATCGTCGCCGTGACCGACGCCATCGGCGGGGTGCAAAATGCCGGGGGATTGGACCTGCGCCGCCTGGACGCCTATGTGGCTACCGAGCGCACCGTGGCGGGATTTCCCGAAGCCGAGCCGATTACCAACGAGGAATTACTCGTGATGCCATGCGATATCCTCGTGCCGGCGGCGATTGAACGCCAGATCACCGGCCGCAACGCCGGCCAGATCAAATGCCGCATCCTCGCCGAGGCCGCGAACGGTCCCACGACGCCGGAAGCGGATGTCATTTTGGACCAGCGCGGCGACGTGTTCGTGATTCCCGACATCTTGTGCAATGCTGGCGGGGTCGTGGTTTCCTATTTCGAGTGGGTGCAAGATTTGCAAAGCTTTTTCTGGGGCGAAACCGAAGTGACTGACAAGCTTTACCGCATTCTCGAGACGGCCTACACCCAGGTGCTCAGCTACAGCCGCAAGCAGAAAGTCTCGATGCGCATGGCCGCCTTATGTGTCGGAATCAAGCGGGTACAGGAAGCCAAGCGGGTGCGCGGACTGTTTCCGTAAGCCTTCGTCGTCGGATCCGCCATGGTAGCTCCAGCCTCCTCGTTTGCGTGCTCCACGTCGTTTGATCCGGAGATTTCGAGCATGAGCACGAGCCAGCGGACTGGGCGTTACTGCTCATGCTTCGTCAAAACCAGAAGTCTTGCCTTTCGTTGCCTCGTCCTGACCGCGCTCGGCTTGGCGTCGCTCGCTCCACCGGTGGCCGGCGTTGAATCCGCCCGTGCCGGGCACGGGATGGTGGCGTCCGGGCATCCGCTGGCGACTGCAGCGGGGGTGGAAGTCCTCCAATCTGGCGGCAACGCCATTGATGCCGCGGTGGCGGTCGGCTTGACCCTCGGCGTGGTGGACACGGCGAATTCCGGCATCGGCGGCGGTTGCTTCATGTTGATCCGGCTGGCCAATGGAAAATTTGTTGGAATCGACGGACGCGAAATGGCCCCGGCGGCGGCGCGTCGCGATATGTTCCTGCGGGCCGGAAAAGGGGACACGGACCTGAGCCAAACGGGGGCGCTGGCGGTTGGCGTGCCAGGTGAAGTCGCGGCATTCGATTATGCCGTGCGCAAGTTCGGGAAGAAAAAGCTCCGCGAACTCATTCTGCCGGCGGCGAAGCTGGCTGAGGATGGATTCGAGTTAAATGTCGCCTACGCAGACCGCCTCAGTTCGGTGGCATCGGACATGGCGAGGTTCGACGCCGCGCGGGCCGTTTTTTTCAAGGACGGCAAGCCTCTGGGCAAGGGCGAAATTCTCCGGAAGTCCGATCTCGCGGCCACGTATCGTTCCATCGCAAGGCAGGGGAGCGCCTGGTTTTATCGCGGCCCATTCGCGTTGGCGACGGAAAAATGGATGCGCGCCAACGGCGGTATCATGACCGCTTCGGACTTCGCCCGTTATCGCATCGCGTTACGCGATCCCGTCGCGACGACCTATCGGGGCTACAAGGTCGTGTCCTTTCCCCCGCCCAGTTCCGGCGGGGTGCATGTCGTGGAAATGCTGAACATTCTAGAGCCTTTCGATCTCAAGTCGCTCGACGAAGTCACCCGCCTGCACGTCATGGCCGAGGCGATGAAGTTGGCGTTTGCCGACCGCGCCCATTGGCTGGGGGATCCGGACTTCGCGCGGGTGCCACGCGGTTTGGTGTCGAAAGATTATGGAGCCTCGCTGGCGCGGAGCATCAACCGGGAACGAGTGAGCGAAGTTCCGACGCACGGCCTGCCGCCGGGTTGGGAGCGCGACGTATTCAAGAAGCACACCACCCATTTTTCTGTGGCGGATGATTCTGGAAACTGGGTGGCCTGCACCGCCACCATCAACACGAGTTTTGGTTCCAAAGTGGTGATTCCCGGAACGGGCGTGGTCATGAACAACCAGATGGATGATTTCTCCATCCAGCCTGGCGTGCCGAATGCCTTTGGCTTGATAGGCGCGGAAGCCAATGCCGTGGCCCCGGGGAAACGTCCGCTCTCCAGCATGAGTCCCACAATTGTGTTGAAAGACGGCCAGCCAATCATTGCGCTCGGGGCAGCGGGCGGACCGAAAATTATTTCGACGGTGCTGATGGAACTGGTGGCCATGCTGGACTTGGGAATGAGTCCGGCGGAGGCCATCGTTGCGCCGCGTATTCATCATCAATGGTCGCCGGGCGAGTTGATGGTGGAGAAATCTTTGCCGGCAAATCTGCAGGGCCTGCTAGAACTGCGTGGCCACAAGATTCAGGAACTGGAAGCCCTTTCCGTTTCCCACATCGTCGCACGCACTCCGGATGGAAAAAGTTTCATTGGCGCCGCCGACCCGCGGGCGGGCGGCAATGCGGCTGGGTGGTAAAAGTGGGAAAACTTTTCTCCGAAGCAAGTGTTCTTCTTCTAAACCCCCGATTAGGGCATACTGAAACCTGATGGACAAGCCGCTGCGCACCATGATTATCCTGGCACTTGTTCTTCTGGCGGTCCTGCTGCTTTTGATCGGGCGGCATCGTTCAACTAATCAGGGGGCGCTCGCGAAATACAAAGCCGAACTACGCGCTAACGGTGAGTTGCTCACATTCGCCGAATTGGGTTACCCACGCGCGGCGGAGACAAACAGCTGCCTGCAAGAATTGCTATCGGCGGTGGACAAAATCAGGCCCGGCAAGACGAGCCCCGGTAACTTGGGCCTCATGTCCTATGTTGGTCCTGGCCGCGCACAACCCTGCTGGGCGGCAGCGCAACCACAAATGGCAAGCCATTACAAGGAATCGAATGCATTGACCTGGGAGGAATTCGAGAGCGATAACGAGTCGGCGCAAAGTGCGCTAGGGGAGATTCGTGCCGCCCTGCAACGTCCAGCACACTATTTTCTTCTGGATCCAACCAACATTCTCAATTGGCCGAAGTATCCACTGTTGGAGCAGCGCAATGCGGCCCAATGGCTGATGGGTGATGCGATCTTGGCCCTGCATTCCAGGGAATTGGACCGGGCCCAGGCTGATTTGCACGCGCTGACGCAGCTCACGCACTTGCACAAGGACGATCCGACCTTGGTGAGCCAGATGGTTCGGGTGGCGATTGCAGGTCTTGGTCTGGCCATGACTTGGGAAGCGTTGCAGGCGGGTGGGTGGGAGGACAAGTCGCTGGCGGCATTGCAAGCGGATTGGGAGGAGGTGCGATTGATCGACGCGTTGGATCGGGCTATGCAGGGCGAGCGTGCCTTGGGTGTGACTTTTGTCGAATGGATGCGGTCGCAGGGGGCGCAGGTCCTCCGACGGGTAGCCAGCCCGACCGGGAAGGCCACTTTGAACTCGTTGGAAGATTACTTCGACGCATACCTCGTGACGCCACTGTGGCGTGCGAATTCTGAGGACGACGAACTATTCATGCTTCAGCACTACCAAGCCGTTTTTGAGTCGCTTCGCAAGCTGGGGGGCGGGACAGAGACATGGCCGACGGTAGCCGCAGAGTTGAAAGCACAAGATGACATGTTTGGAAGAACAACCGGCGGCTACCTCAATCAGGTTCGATATCAGGTCAGTAGCTGGATTATCCCGAATAGCTCCCGCGCGGCGCTTACCACCGTGCGCAACGAAACCCTGCGGCGGCTGACGGTAATGGCGATTGCCTTGGAGCGGTACCGCCTGCGGCATGGCCGCCTTCCGGCGGATTCGGCTGCGCTCGTGCCGGAGCTGTTGCACGCCGTGCCGATCGACCTGATGAGCGGCAAACCGCTCGGTTATCGGCTTACCAGCGGTGGGGCGTTCGCACTCTATTCGGTGGGCGAAGATGGCTGCGATGACGGTGGTGACCCGACTTCAGTCGTGGCAACCAACCGTTTTGATCTCTGGTCCGGAAAGGACGCCGTTTGGCCGTCAGGGGTGATCAATCCTCCGTGAGGCAATTGTCTTTGGCCGGCCGAAATTCCCGCGGGCAAAGTTCGATCGTGCTGGCGAAGTGCGATTAGTGAAACGTCCATGTGGCCGCCGTTTTGGTTGGCACAAATTCATCAAAATCTGATCTGGCTTCCGGCCCTCCGGCACAAGGGGTTTGACTAATACCGCAACTCAAACATACATTAAGCACGCATGTTGGCAGTTGAGTCAAAAGTGGGGGCAGCGACTGTCCCACGCCTGAAGCCCGCCGGTTACTGGAAACACATCGTCGAACCGGTCGAACCGTTTCTGGAATCGGTGGCGCGTCGCCTTGCCCGCCAGGTCAACGAGTTTGATCCGGCGCTCGCGCAATACGCGGAGTACGCCCTCAACGGCAACGGCAAACACCTGCGGCCCACGCTGGTCGCCCTGGCGGCCAATACGCTGGGCCAGACCAACGACAACCACGTGAGCGTGGCCGTCATCATCGAGATGGTGCATTTGGCCACGCTGGTGCACGACGACGTGATGGATGAGGCGGAGATTCGCCGCGGTCAATTGACCCTGGCGGCGAACTGGGGGAACGAGATTGCGGTGTTGTTCGGCGACTGCCTTTTCGCCCAAGCCCTGAAGTTGGCGGCCAGTTTTCCCACGCCCGAGGTGTGCCGCGCGGTGGCGTCGGCCACAAACACCGTTTGCTCCGGGGAGATTCTGCAAACGCGGCATCGTCGGAATTTCGAGTTGTCCCGACGGGATTACATCCGCGTGCTGGAGATGAAGACGGCCGAATTGTTTGCCCTCTCGTGCGATCTGGCGGCGTTTTTGAGCGAGGCGACAGGGCCGCAACGAACCGCTTTGCGCGAGTTTGGGCTCGCCTTCGGCACCGCCTATCAGATTTATGACGACTGCGTGGACCTCTTCGGCAGCGAACAGAAGGCCGGTAAATCGCTGGGGACCGATCTCGCCAAGGGCAAGTTGACTTACCCTGTGTTGCTGGCCTGGGAGCGTGCGGACGTCGCGGACCGGGCAAGGCTGGAAGCGATGGTGCAGGACTGGCAGCCGGAGGCTTTTGCCAGCGTGAACGAACTGCTCGCGCGGCACGCCGTCCTGGGCCCGTCGCGGGAACTGATCGAGCGCTACCTGGGCCAGGCGCGCGAGTGCATAAGCCGGCTGCCCGAATCCGAGGGGCGGGCGGGTTTGTTCGACGTGACGAATTATCTGACGCGGCAGACCGCCGTTCTGTCGGAATGAGTTCAGAACCGGCAGACCCGGCGGCCGGCGCGGATGCGCCGCCGCGGGCAGCTTTGGACCCTGCCCCTGCAACAACTCCACCCCCGGTGCTCGATCGGGCGGAGGAGGATGCCATGGTTCAACGGGCAAAGAAAGGTGACCTGGCGGCTTATGATGAATTGGTCCGGCGGTACCAGCAGCGCATCTATGCCACGGTTTATCACATGACCGCCAACCATGAGGATGCGAACGATCTGGCACAGGAGGCTTTCATCAAGGCGTTCCAAGCTTTGAAGACTTTCAAGGGTGGTTCCAGCTTTTATACCTGGGTTTACCGCATCGCTGTTAATAAAACGCTCAACTTCCTGAAACAACGCAAGAACCGGAACGCCATGAGCTTGAACGATCTGGACTTCAGCGCAGAAAACGATCCAGACCTGGTGGCGTTGATTTCGGAGAAGACCCCCCGGCGGGACGCGGCGTTGAGCGAGCTCCAGGAAAAATTGAACGAAGCGATGTTGCGGTTGTCAGAACCACACAGATTGGTTGTAACGTTGCACGATGTTCAGGGTCTGGCTCACGAAGAGATCGCGGAGATAATGGAGTGCAACGTGGGCACGGTGCGGTCCCGCTTGTTTTACGCGCGCCAGCAGTTGCAGGGTTACCTGGTAGATTACCTAAAATGAGTATGAATGCCGATCGGGATGAGTTTGGTCAGTTGTGCCGGCTGCTGAAGTTAAAGCGACACGAGTTACCGCCACCTCGTTATTTCAATGAATTCTCCGGCCAGGTGATTTCACGCCTGCGCGCCTCCGCCACGGAAGATCAATCGCAGTCCCTGGCAAAGTTGCTTTCCCAGTCCGCGTGGATGCGGCAACTCTGGCGTGCAATTGAACAGCGGCCCGCGATGGCCGGGATTTGTACGGCGGCCTTGTGCGGATTGCTGGTCGTCGGGGTATTCCTTACCGACAGCGCAACCCAACCTCCCTCGATTACCGCGGAGGCAATGACGAAAGATATCCCCCCGACCTTGGAGCTCGTCGGGCAACCTCAACTGGCAGTTGCGGGCGGCGCCCCCAGCACCTCTTTGTTTGGCAGCAGTACCAACCCGGCCATGCCGCTGCCTGCGGGACCCTCCATGTTCGGGGAACTGCCGAGGCTCGGTGCTCCCCAGCGCGTGAATGGAATGCCCATTCCCGTCGGGAATCGATAATTCGATTCGCCACGTGGTAAAGGCACAGGGCGCAACCGTTGGTTGCGCCCTGTGCCTTTTTTGTCGTTTGCTTGCCTGGCAGGGTTGGGCCGTCAGTCCTCCTTGACGAACGCCACCGGCGTGCTGTCGCCGGAGATAACCAGGCGGTTGCCTTCGAACTTTGCGAGGCGCTTGTCCGTACCGCCCTCCAGGTTTAATTCATAGCCGTCGTTCCCGGCTTTCCACTCGCCTTTCATGTTCTTGGCTTCGCCACTGAACGGCTGGCCGGGCTGCAAGCGAATGACCGGAAACCCTTTCAGCACCACCATGCGATCGGGTGCCGCCACAATGCTGCTTTTCGGGAACTTCTCGGTCATCCACCCCCGCAATTTCGCCGATTCACCCCCGGAGGCATTCGGCTTGGTCCGACGATACGCCAGAACGGAGGCGTTGGCGTCGAAGGTCCAGCGGCCCAAGATGCGTTCGCCATCGTACTTGGCGGACTTGCCGGTTTGAAGAAAGGTCTCCAAATCCTTCAAATCCGGTTGGACCGTTGACCAGACCTGCCGGAGCAACTCCGGATTGTCGAATACCGCCATGGCGGTCGGATGTTTCAACACTTCGCGCAACGGTGCCTGCTTCAATCGCATCTCGGCGAAGGCGGTGTCTTGCCCGAGCGTTTGGAATTCCTGCCGTTCACCGAGCGAGAGGAAACCTGGATAACGCAACAATCGTCCTTCCAACAGTGAATTCTGGTACAACAGCCCCGCCAGGTCGGCCGTGTCATAAAACGCTTCATCCATCGGATCGACCGCCTTGGCAACCCGGGCCATGCCGGTGCTTTGCAAATCCCGTCCCAGTTGGTTCAGGAGCCGCATGCCGCGCGGATCCGTATCGCCCGAAGCCATCTGAACGGTCCAGTAGCTAAAAGCGTGAATCACCATGACGATCAAGACCAGATAGGCGACGCCATTAAGCAGTCCCAGGCATGCGCCGAGGCGGTGGTTAAGCCGTTCCCAGAGACTCAGGCGCAGATCACCCGCCTGGTATTTGTAATAAACATCCACTTTTTGATGGACCACCAGCGCGCCCACCTTGACCAGTGCCAAAATGACGACAAAAGCGATAAACGGCGGCAGCACCCAAAGCAGGATGGGATTGGTCACACCAAGGAGTTTGAGAAGTGGCAGTACCAGTTTGCCGAGCACTCCGGCCAGCAGGGTGGCGAGAATGATGCCGAAGAAGGAAATGCCCGCGCGAATGGCCCCCTGCCGATACCCCGCGGCAGCCAGTGATGCCAACAAAACGACGGCGAGCAACCAGATTGTCATGTCGCAAAATTAGAAGCCGTCGCCCCCGAAAGCACGCAGAAAATTCCGCGCTTTTTAAGACGCCAGGATGGTGCGCGACCTGTGGCCTGCGTCCCACCCAAATGGGGCATCCCCACTCGTAAACCATCGGGCTTAAGAATTTGCATCCTGGAGTCGTTCTCCGTTTGCAAAAGCCATCCCTGCCGGTCCGATTACATGTGGCTGATGATATTGTCGCCGAAGGCCGAGCACTTGATCTCGGTCGCCCCTTCCATCTGGCGGGCGAAGTCGTAAGTGACCCGCTTGCTGCCAATCGCCCCGTTGAGGCCTTTGAGAATCATATCCGCAGCTTCGGTCCAGCCGAGGTAACGCAACATCATTTCGCCGGACAGCACCACGCTGCCGGGATTGACGACATCCTTGCCCGCATACTTGGGCGCCGTGCCATGGGTGGCTTCGAAAATGGCGTGGCCGCTGATGTAGTTGATGTTGCCGCCGGGCGCGATCCCGATGCCGCCCACTTGCGCGGCGAGCGCGTCGCTCAGGTAATCGCCGTTGAGATTGAGCGTGGCGATCACATCGAAATCGGTCGGGCGCGTGAGCACTTGTTGCAGCGTGATGTCGGCGATGGCGTCCTTGATAATCAGGCCCGCGCCGGGTTTGCCTTCCGGAATCTTGCACCACGGTCCGCCGTCCAATTCTTCCGCACCGAAATACTTTTTCGCCGTCTCGTAACCCCAGTCGCGAAACGCGCCTTCGGTGTATTTCATGATGTTGCCCTTGTGAACAATCGTCACGCTCTTGCGTTTGTTCTTGATCGCATAGGCAATTGCACTGTGAATCAGGCGCACGCTGCCGCTGTAACTCACCGGCTTGATGCCGATGCCAACGGCCACCTCGGACGGAAAGTCCTTCAAACCGACGGCGTTCCAAAACTCGACGGCCTTTTCCCTGGAATTGAAACGAATCTTCTTAAACGCAGCCGGCAGTTCCTTCTCCAGCAGGTCCAAGATCCTCTTCGCTTCCACCGAGCCAGCCTGATAGTCGATGCCCGCGTAAATATCCTCGGTGTTCTCGCGGAAAATCGTCATATCCACCTTTTCGGGATGTTTCACGGGCGAGGGCACGCCGGTGAACCATTGAACCGGCCGCAGGCAGACGTAGAGATCGAGCATCTGGCGGAGCGCGACGTTGAGCGAGCGAATGCCACCGCCGACCGGCGTGGTGAGCGGGCCTTTGATGCCGACGAGATACTCCTTGAACGCCTCGACGGTGTCATCGGGCAGCCAGTTGTTAAACTTCTGAAAAGCGGCTTCGCCCGCGAACACCTCAAACCACGAAATTTTGCGCTTGCCACCGTAAGCCTTCGCGACCGCTTCATCGAACACGCGCTCGCTGGCGGCCCAGATGTCCGGGCCGGTCCCGTCACCGCGAATGAAGGGGACGACAGGGTTTTCCGGCACGTTAAGTTTGCCGGCTTGAATGGAGATTTTTCCGCCCGCAGGAGGAGTGACGTCTTTGTAGGCCATGTTATGAATGCTGGTTTCGTCTAAGCAGGCTACAGGGAAAGGCTTAACGCGCCCAAAATCAAGGAAAGAAAATCCCGACGCGTCAGGGGTTCGCCAGTTTCGGGAAGAATCTTTCCGCTGTCCGGCAGGTTGCCTCGCTGAGCTCCGCCAGGGAGCAGCCTTTGACTTGGGCAACGGTCTCGGCAATTTCCTTAACGTACGCCGGTTCGCAGCGTTGGCCGCGGTACGGCACGGGTGCCAGATACGGGCAGTCGGTTTCCAGCATGAACTCACCCAATGGTGTCGCCGCAACCGTGTCACGCACGTTCTGCCCGTTCTTGAACGTGACAATGCCAGTGAAACTTACGAGGGAACCGAGGGCCAGTACGCGGTGGAGCGCAGCGGCATCATTGGCGAAACAATGGAATACACCGCGCACACGGTTGGCATATGGCTTCAGTTGCGCCAGGGTGTCCTCGAAACAGTCACCGCGCTGATGGATGACGCAGTTCAGTCCGGTTTCGGCCGCGACGTCAAGGTGTTGCTGGAAGAGTTCGCGCTGCCGGCGCTGGTAAGTTTCATCTTCCGCGGGTGTTCCGCCGCGGGAACTCGGCAGGCGATAGTAATCCAACCCGGTTTCGCCGAGAGCGACCACCTTGGGGTGCTTGGCCAACTCGCGCAGGGCAGGGCGGATGTTATCCGGCGCCTCGATGGCATGGGACGGGTGCCATCCCACGACCGCATAGATGGCCGGATTTTTCTCCGCGAGCTGGATCGCGCGGGCGCTGCTCGTCAGGTCGGTACCAATCGTAATAATCCGGGTGATGCCGGCGATCTGCGCGCGGTCGATGATGCGGTCGATTTCGGGCGCAAAATCGGGATCGTCCAAGTGCGCATGGGTGTCGAAGAAAACCGCCATCGCACTGTCCCGTTGCGGTCGGTTATGCGGCGGAGTAGAACTCCTCGACGACACGCCGGAAATTGTTCTCCGCTGGCTTCACGATGGCGAGTTCGCGCGTGGCACTTTCCGGTGAATCGCTGGCGTGCGCGGCGTTGACCATGATGTTCTGGCCGAATTCGCGGCGGATGGATCCGGGTGGGGCTTTGGACGGGTCGGTTGGGCCGAGGACATCACGGATTTTTGCGACCGCGCCCACTCCTTCGTAGATCAACGCAATGCATTTTTCCGTGCCGGGCTGACCGTGGTCGGCTTCCGGTACCTCGGAGGGCGCGCGGCCCGCCATGAATCGGACGATGTTCTCGAATTGATTGTCCCCGAAAACAGGACCAAGGGTTTCGCCCAGTTGCTTTTCTGTCTCCTTGGGGATGACAAACCCGAGCTCCTTCTCCAAGGCGACTCTGGCTTTGGTCGCAACCATGTCCTTGAGTTTGGTGCGAAGAACTTCACGGACGGGGCCGTAGAATTCCATTGCCTCCGCCACGCTCATCCGGAGTACTTTAATGGCAATGATGTACAGGCCGGTTCGGGAGAAGAAATCGATTACGTTGCCCGGGCGTCCGGTTGGGAAGCGGAAATTGTCCGGCTTGATCAAAACGAGCGTGCGCTGCGGCGTTTCGGTGGGTTGATAGGTGATTGTGTTCTCCACGAGGCCGCCATCGGAATCTGAAAACTGCGCCCAGAGCTTTAGCTTGGCATTGGCCTCCTCGACGGTCGGCGCCGCCAGGACGGCGGGTTCAAAGTAACGGACATTGCCATTTTCGTCGTAAATCAGGTCCCCGTACGTGTCGCGGATGGACTCGCCAACCCGGCGGTCGGGGCCGAGGTTGCCAACAACGGAGCGCACCTTGCGCACCGCGTCTTCGCCTTTGAACAAAAGCATCATCACCCGGCGACGGCGACCGGTCTTCCCGTCAGGGGAAAGGTATTTCAAGATATAATCGCGGATCAGTTCCTGGATTTTGCGATCCTGGGGATCGTTGGTCGAAATGATGGCTTCGGAGTATTTTTGAACTAATTCCGGGCCGGGGGCAAACATGCGCGCGGCGACCAGGTCCAATCCCGTGCGTGAGATCAGTCGGCTGAGGATGCCGCCCGTACGCGACTTGTGCAGCGAGTAGGGCGTGATAATGACGTAAGCAAGTTGTTGGGACATAGACGGCATCAACCGACGGCAGGTGGGGGCGTAGGGGGAGCGGGGGTGGGTGGGGTCACGGCTTTGCCGCCCAAGATCTTAAACATCACAGTGCCGCAGGTAGGGCATTTCCCCTTAATGGCCTTGCGCCCGTTTTTCATGACTTCTTCAATGCCATCGGTGATTTCCTTCTTGGCTTTACACTTAACGCAGTATCCTTCGGCCATAAGTTTTTTCGCGACCGCAACGCACCATGCGCCGGGCGGTTACGAGCGGGAGTGTGCGGGCGGCGAACGGTGGCGTCAACTTGGAAAGGGCTATGGAATGGGCTCCGAAGGGGAGATCCAGACCCGTGACCGCCGAGAGATAGCGCTTAAGCCAATAGAATTCAATGATTTGAGCTTTGACAGATTGGGGTATTCCGGGCGGAGTGGTCGCCCGCCGAGGTCCGTCTACCGGGCTGGGAACGGTTCCGGCCACCTTTCGAGTTCTTGGCTTACTCGTTCTACTGGCAGGCCGACTACGTTGCTGTAGGAACCAGAGATTTCTTCGATGATCAGCTCCCTACGTTCCTGAATGGCGTATGCACCGGCTTTGTCGAGGGGATTCATGTGGGAAAGGTAATCCCGGACCTGCTCCGCGGTGAGCGGGCGAAACCGCACGTCCGTACTGACGGCGAAAATTCGTTCCCTATGGGGCCGCAGGTGGATCAGGCTTACGCCCGTGATCACCTGATGGGTGCGCCCTTGCAGACGGGTGAGCATCCGCTGCGCCTCGGCGAGATGCGCGGGTTTCCCCAGAATTTCGCGCTCGAGAAAGACCAAAGTGTCCGCCCCCAGCACGAGCGCGTCGGGAAACCGCTTGGCCACGGCGCGTGCCTTGCGATGCGCGTTGAGCTGACACAACTCGTAGGGCGACAAATGCTCATCCGCCAGCTCCGTTGCGTCACTCGGGATCACCTCAAACTCCGCCCCCAACTGGCGCAACAACTCCACCCGCCGGGGCGAAGCCGAAGCCAGGATCAAGGGCGGAAGCGAGCGGGCGGCAGCCACAACCGCAGCATAAAGCCCCCGCGCCCAAAAAACAAACCTTCTTGTTTTTCCGCCGCGAGACCCCGATGATGCGCCCACATGCGGCGCCCATGAAGACATCCATCTGGAAACGGCTCAACACCACCCGCGTCATCCTGATCGGGCTGCTCCTCATCGCCTGCGGCCTGGTCTGGTGGATGGAACGCACCCGCTCCGAAGGCCTGCACCAAAGCGAACGCCACACCCGCGACACCCTCCTGCTCCAATGTCATTTCCTTGAAATCAGCGACGCCCAACGCGCCCTCCTCGCCGAACCCCGGAGCCGGACCGACAAACAACGCCTCGAGGTCGCCGAACGCAACCTCAAAGACCACGTCGAAAACCTCCTCAGCCAGCCCGAATACCGGCAAAAACCCGAACTCCAGCAATCACTCAGCAGCCTCACCAACTTCATCCAACTGATCTTTGAACCCAACCAAGCCGCCCTCCAGGAACTCCTCCAGACCAACCCCGCCGCCGCCCGCGAACAATTTGCCAAAGCCCAGCCCGAAATCACCCGGCAACGCAACAAACTCCTCAAAGAACTCAACCAACAAATCGCCGACCAAAGCCAGCAAACCCTCAACCACGGCGCCTTCATCGCCATCGTCGCCTGCGCCGGGCTCACCCTCGTCCTCATCGCCGCCGTCCTCGTCATGCGCCGCCAAACCAGCGCCGTCACCATCCCGTTAAACCACCTCGTCGCCGCCATCGAACTCATGCGCAACGGCGACTTCACCAAACGCCTGCACCTGGCGCGCCAGGACGAATTCGGCCTCCTCGCCGACGGCCTCAACCGCCTGGCCGACGACCTCTCCGCCCTCGTCGGCCAAGTCCAACGCTCCGGCATCCAAGTCAACGTCACCGCCACCCAAATCGCCGCCGCGGCCAAAGAACAACAAAGCACCACCACCGAAATCGCCGCCACCACCGCCCAGATCGGGGCCACCAGCCAGCAAATCAGCGCCACCAGCAAAGAACTCGACCAAACCATGAGCGAAGTCGGGCAAGTCGCCGCCGCCGCCGCCGAACTCGCCAGCAGCGGCCAACACGGCCTGAGCCGGATGGAAGAGACCCTCCAACGCCTCATCACCGCCGCGAGCGGCATCACCAGCAAACTCGCCATCCTCAACGACAAAACCACCAACATCAACACCGTCGTCACCACCATCACCAAAGTCGCCGACCAAACCAACTTGCTCTCCCTCAACGCCGCCATCGAAGCCGAAAAAGCCGGCGAATACGGCCTCGGCTTTGCCGTCGTCGCCATGGAAATCCGGCGGCTCGCCGACCAAACCGCCGTCGCCACCTACGACATCGAAAAGATCGTCAAAGAAATGCACAGCGCCGTCAGCGCCGGCGTCATGGGCATGGACAAATACGCCGAAGAAGTGCGGCACGGCGTCGAAGAAATCCGGCAAGTCAGCCGGCTGCTGGCCCAAATCATCCAGCACGTCCAGACCCTGACCCCGCGGTTCGCCACCGTCAGCGAAGGCATGCACACCCAAGCCAGCGGGGCCCAACAAATCAGCGAAACCCTGCTCCAACTCAGCGACGCCGCCCAACAAACCGCCGAATCCCTGCGCCACTCCACCGCCGCCATTGCCGACCTCAACACCGCCGCCCGCGGCCTCCAAACCGGCGTCGCCCGCTTCAAACTCGAACCCTAACCCCGCCCCACACCCACGAGGACCGCACGTCGCCTCATGCTCCTGCTCCACTTCCAACTTGGGCCACACCGCTACGCGCTGGACACCCGGCACATCGTGGAAGTCGTCCCCCTGCTCACCTGCCAACCCCTGCCGCACGCCCCCCGCGGCGTCGCCGGGCTCATCCACTATCGGGGCCGACGCCTCCCCGCCCTCGACCTCTGTCAACTCACCCTCGGCCGCCCCGCCGTCGAACAACTCAGCACCCGGATCCTCATCGTGCAGCATCCCAAATCGGGCCGGCACGCGGCCCCGGGCGGGCAAAGCCCGAGCCGGGCGGAGAGTGGCATTGCGGGCGAAGTTCAGCTGCTCGGACTGATCGTCGAGCGAGCAGCCGGCACCTTGCGGCGAGTCGCGGAAGAATGCATGACAGCGGCAGCCGAGCAGGTAGGGGCAGCTTTTCTGGGGCCGGTGCTGCTGGATGATCAAGGAGCCATTCAGCTCCTGGATCCCCAAAAACTATTCGAAGCGGGCGGACCACCCTTGCGCTTGGCGCCTTCCGTGGAGGTCAGCGATGCGCCAGATTGAGGATTTGTTGCGCCGTCACATTGGTCTCGATGCCGGGGCGGTCGGCCCCTCTTTGATCGAGCGGGCGGTTCGCTTGCGGATGCGGCAGCATCGCGTAGCTGATGCCGAAGCGTACCGCCGCTTGCTCGCTACTTCCCGGCACGAATTCGAGCAACTCATCGAATCCGTTTTGGTCACGGAAACCTGGTTTTTCCGGGACCGTGAACCCTTCAACATTTTCACCCAGATTGTCCGGCAGGAGAACCAAACCCGCCCGAAGGCCGGCGCGCTGCGCGTGCTGAGCCTGCCGTGTTCAACCGGTGAAGAGCCGTACTCAATGGTGATGGCCCTGCTTGATGCCGGCGTGGCGGACGCGGGCAGTACCATTCATGCCGTGGACATTTCCGCCAACGCCCTTGCCCAGGCCGAACGCGCAGTCTACGGAAAAAATTCTTTTCGCGGGAGGGACGTTGACTTCCGCGATCGTTATTTTCGGACAACCAAGGAGGGTTTTGCCCTCCTTCCGCAGGTGCGGCAGCGCGTCAGATTCGAGCGAGGCAATATCCTTGAGGCGGGTTTCCTGGCCGGCGGCGCGCAATACGACATTATCTTCTGCCGCAATTTGCTGATCTATTTCGACCGTGCCACCCAAGTAATCGCCCTGGCCAAACTCCACGAACTGCTCAGTGATAACGGAGTCCTCTTCGTCGGTCCGGCAGAACTGCCGCTGGCGGTAGCCAGTGGTTTCGTTAGCATCGGCCTGCCGATGGCATTCGCCTGCCAAAAACCGAATCCCGACCCCGCCGCCCGGGAGAACCATCGACGCTGGCTGGGGCAGGGGATGACGGTTGAGCCACCGCGCCGTCGCCACTCCCGGGCGACCGCGGCGACTGCGGTTGCCATTGACGCCCCTGGGGAATTGGAGGTCGCCCGGCAACACGCGGAAGCGGGGCGGCTCGCAGAAGCCGCCGCCATCTGCAACTCCCATCTTGCCCGGGAGGGCGCTTCCGCGGAGGCGTACTTTCTCCTTGGTTTGGTGAAGGACGCCGCCAGCGATTCGGCGGCGATCAGCTGTTATCGCAAAGCCCTGTACCTTGATCCAAAGCACCATGAAGCGCTGGTGCATCTCTCGATGGCACTGGAAAAATCGGGCGACTTGAATGCGGCGCGCCTTTATCGTCGACGTGCGGAACGGGCCCGACCAAAAGCATGAACGATTCGCAGCCTATTCCAGATCCGACGGTTGTCGTCGACCTCAAATTGACACCTCGTGATGACGGTGCCGGCGAGGTTGTCGATTGCTGGAATCTGATCGGGGTGAGTGGCGACCAGAGCTGCCGCGAACTGGCCCGCCACGTGCATTGTCACAACTGCCCCGTCCACGCCGCCGCTGCTGCCCGGTTTCTGGACCGGCCGTTCAGCCCGGTCGAACGCCGCGCCTGGACCGAACATTATGCGCGGGAGAAACACGTGGGGACGCCGGCAAAGGTCTCCGCGCTTATCTTCCGGCTGGGGGGCGAATGGCTGGCGCTTCCGACGACGGCGTTTCAGGAAATTGCCGAGCGCCGGGTCCTGCACAGTTTGCCGCACCGGCGCCGCGGCATCGTCCTCGGCCTCGTGAATGTGCGAGGGGAACTGCTGATTTGCGCCTCCCTGGCCCGGTTGCTCAGCCTCGAAAACACACCGGCGGTCAGCCGATCGCGGGCCGTGTTCGATCGATTGTTGGTTGCGGAATGCGCAGGGCAACGCTTTGCCTTTCCGGTCGATGAAGTCCATGGCGTGTATCGGTTTCAGCAAATCGACCTGCGGGAGCCCCCCGCTACAGTCGCGCGTGCCCGGCTCACGTGCACCCGAGGGGTCTTTCCCTGGCGCAACTTCGCGGTCGGGTTCCTGGATGCCGAAACTTTGTTTGCCGCACTCAACCGCAATCTCTCGTGAAGCCGCGCCCCTCCGAAAATGCCCGCGACCTGTCCATGCAGGAGCTGTTTCGCATCGAGGCGGAAACGCAGGTCGCCGTGCTCACCAGCGGCCTTTTGGAATTGGAACGAACGCCCGCTTCGACCACTCAACTAGAGTCTCTCATGCGGGCTGCGCACTCGCTCAAGGGCGCTGCCCGGATTGTCAATCTTCTACCCGCTGTCCAGATCGCCCACATCATGGAGGATTGCTTCGTCGCGGCGCAGCAAGGCCGGCTGGCCCTCGGCCAGGCACAAATCGATGCGCTTCTGCGGGGGGTTGACTGGCTCGCCGGGGTCGCCAAGCATGATGAAACTTCACTTCACCGCTGGCAGGCGGATTATGGCGCCGATTGTTCGGCCTGGCTGGATACGTTGCGCGGTTTCCTGTCTTTGCCAGATCCGGTGACCGCGAGCCAGCTGGAGGCGGCGTCGGCTGCCGAAGTCGCGGGCCCGCAAGCCGTCCAAGGCATGCCTGCCGTGGCGGCCCGGCCCGAAGAGGAGGATCGCGTGCTGCACTTGACTGCCGAGAACCTCAATCGCCTGCTTGGTCTGGCCGGGGAGGCGTTGGTCGAATCGCGCTGGTTGCGACCTTTCGCCGGCGCGCTTCAACGCCTCAAGCGGATGCAGTCGGATTTGGAGCGCACCCTGGACGGTTTGCGCGAGGCTTTCGAGGATGCAACTCCCTCCGAGCCGAGGCGGGAAAAGCTCAACAGCCTGTTTCAACAGGTCGCCGCGGCGCAACAGTTCCTGAACGCCCGTTTGCAGGAACTGGATCTGTATGATCGCCGGGCGGCCAACCTTTCCAACCGGCTGTACCTCGAAGTGCTGCGTACACGGATGCGGCCCTTTGGCGATGGCGTCCATCGCTTCCCGCGCATGGTGCGGGACCTGGCCCGGGCGCTGGGCAAGCAAGTGCATCTTCAGATCATTGGCCAAAGTACGCAGGTGGATCGCGAAATCCTTGGGCGGCTGGAAGCGCCGCTGGCGCATCTGCTACGCAACGCCGTGGACCATGGCTGTGAATTCCCTGAGGTGCGCCGCCGGGCCGGCAAACCAGCGGAAGCCGTCATTCGACTGGAAGCCCGGCACAGTGCCGGCATGTTGCAAGTCAGCGTGTCCGATGACGGAGCGGGACTCGATGTCAATCGCGTACGGCGCGTCATCGCGGAGCGCCGGTTGACGACGGCGGCCGTTGCGGAAAAAATGAACGACACGGAACTGTTGCAATTCCTTTTTCTGCCGGGTTTCACGCTGAAGGACTCCGTCACGGAGATCTCTGGCCGCGGTGTTGGTCTCGATGCCGTCCAGGATATGGCCCGGAGCGTGCGCGGCTCCGTGCGGGTCACGACGCAACCCGGTCACGGCATGCGCTTTCAATTGCAGTTGCCGCTGACCCTTTCAGTTCTGCGCACCCTCCTTGTGGAGATCGGCGGCGAGCCATATGCGTTTCCGTTGGCCCAGATCGGCAGCACCCTCAAACTCGGGCGCCATCAGCTCGAAACGCTCGAAGGCCGGTACCACTTCCGGCTGGCGGATCAACACGTTGGACTGCTCTCGGCGCACCAGGTGTTCGAGTGCCCTGAGGTCATCCTTCCCGGAAATGAACTGCCCATTGTGGTTATTGGCGAACGCAACACCCGGTATGGCTTGCTGGTAGATCGTTTCCTCGGCGAGCGCGAGTTAATTGTGCAACCGCTCGATCCGCGGCTGGGCAAAGTGAAGGATATCAGTGCCGCCGCATTGATGGAGGACGGGGCCCCGGTTTTGATTGTTGATGTGGACGATTTGCAACGGTCGATTGAGAAGCTGGTCAGCAACGGCGAACTGCAGGGCGTTGGCCAGGGCCGCCTGGCCGTCCCCGCGCCGGTCCGCAAACGCGTGCTCGTGGTGGATGATTCGCTCACCGTGCGGGAGCTGGAGCGCAAGCTGCTCGAGGCCGCCGGCTACGCGACCGAGGTCGCCGTGGATGGCATGGACGGCTGGAACGCGGTGCGGGGAGGCGGATTCGATTTGATCATTACCGACGTGGACATGCCACGACTCGACGGCATCGAACTCGCCACTTTGATCAAGCAGGACAGCCAACTCAAATCCCTCCCCGTCATGATTGTCTCTTACAAGGACCGGGAAGCGGACCGCCTGCGCGGTCTGGAGGCGGGAGCGGATTATTATTTGACCAAAGGCAGCTTTCAGGACGAATCGCTGCTCCAGGCGGTGCGGGATTTGATCGGCGACCCCGGCGCATGAGAATTGGCATCGTCAACGGTGTGGCACGAGCGGCGGAGTCGATCCGTCGTGCCATCGTGAAGAGCGGCAAACATGATGTGGCTTGGATCGCCCACAACGGCGCTGAGGCGGTAACGGCTTGTCAACAGGATCGGCCGGATTTGGTGTTGATGGACCTATTCATGCCGCACATGGACGGGGTGGAAGCAACGCGGCAGATCATGGCCCGCACGCCGTGCGCCATCATCGTGGTCACGGCAAAAGTTGAAGACCATGCGGGAAAGGTCTTTGAAGCCATGGGGGCTGGCGCGCTCGATGCGGTGGACCAGCCCGTATTCGGCCAGCCGGAATGCGAAGCCGACGCGAAGCCGATGCTCGCGAAGATTGAAACCATCCGTCGATTTCTCGGATCACCCCGCAAGCCAGTGACACCGGTGAGGCCAGCGAGCCCGCCGCCCGACCGCCTCGTCGCCATCGGCGCCAGCGCGGGCGGGCCAGCCGCCCTGGCCATGATTTTGGGTGACCTTCCCGTCCACTTCCCGGCGGCCGTTGTGATCGTGCAGCACATGGATAAAAGGTTCGCTCCGGGGTTGACCGAGTGGTTTGCCACCCGGACCAAGCTCCCCGTGCGGATGGCCCGGGATGGTGAGCGTCCCGAGCCCGGGGCGATCCTCCTCGCGGGTCGTGATCAGCATTTGATCTTATCCGGTCCGCGGCGCCTGGGTTATACGGTTCAACCGCGGAATGCCTCTTATTGTCCGTCGGTGGATGTGTTTTTCGAGAGTGTGGCGCATAAGTGGCCGGGCGTGGTAGTGGGCGTGTTGCTCACTGGAATGGGTCGCGACGGGGCGGCCGGCCTTCAGATGTTGCGCCAGGCGGGCCATCACACCATCGCCCAGGATGAAAGCACCAGCGCCGTTTATGGCATGCCCCGGGCGGCCGTCGCGCTGGAGGCCGCGCAGGAAATTTTAGCGCTGGACAAAATTGGTCCGCGCCTCACGAATATGTTCCGACCAAAGTAGCAATCTCATGGCCGACGAAACCCCCAGCTCGATGCCACCGGACGCCGCCGCCCCGGTGCCGCAACCGTCCGAATATCACGTCATGGTCTTGCTCGTGGACGACCAGGCCATGGTCTGCGAAGCCATCCGCCGCGCGCTCGCCAGTGAGACCGACATTGATTTTCACTATTGCGCCGACGCCCGCGAGGCGATGATCCTGGCCACCCAGATTCGCCCGACCGTGATTCTGCAGGACCTCGTCATGCCGGGCATTGACGGCCTGAGTCTGGTGAGTCAGTTCCGGTCCAATCCCGTCACCCGGGAGATTCCCATCATTGTCCTGTCCACGAACGAAAATCCGCAGGTCAAGGGTCAGGCCTTCGGGCTCGGCGCGAATGATTATCTGGTCAAACTGCCGGATCGCATTGAACTCATTGCCCGGATCCGATATCACTCGCGAGCTTATCTCAACCAGTTGCAACGTGATGCCGCCTATCGCGCTTTGCGCGAAAGTCAGCAGCAACTCATCAACGGCAACTCCCAACTCGTAGCCCTTAACCAGAAGCTTGAGGAAGCCACCCTCGCGAAGTCCGCGTTCCTCGCGAACATGAGCCATGAGATCCGCACCCCCATGAACGGCGTCATCGGCATGCTCGACCTCCTCCGCGACACCGAACTCACCGACGAACAACGCGAATACCTCGAAGCCACCCGCACCAGCGCCGACGCCCTCCTCACCATCCTCAACGACATCCTGGATTTTTCCAAAATTGAAGCCGGCAAACTCGAACTCGAACACCACCCCTTCGAACTCCACCTCTGCCTCGAAGAAGCCCTCGAACTCCTCGCCCCCAAAGCCGCCGAAAAAAAACTCGACCTCGCCTACCACCTCGACGACCAACTCCCCAAAATCCTCATCAGCGACGTCACCCGGCTGCGGCAAATCCTCGTCAACCTCATCAGCAACGCCGTCAAATTCACCCCCGCCGGCGAAATCATCGTCACCGTCCAGACCGCGGATGAACTAAAAATGCAAAATGAAAAAATAAAAAAGGCGAACCCCGAGACCGCCGGCATTGCTAATTTTGAAAATTCAACTTCTAATTCCCTAATCCACTTCAGCGTCCGCGACACCGGCATCGGCATCCCCCTCGACAAACAAAACCGCCTCTTCAAATCCTTCCAACAAGTCGACGCCTCCACCACCCGCAACTACGGCGGGAGCGGACTCGGCCTGGCCATCAGCCGGCGCCTCGTCGAACTCCTGGGCGGACGCATCTGGGTCGACAGCGCCGCCGGCCAAGGCGCCACCTTCCACTTCACCCTCCCCGCCCAAGGCGCCAGCCCCACCGTCCCCGCCCCCTGGCAAAGCCCCCAACCCCAACTCCAAAACAAACACCACCTCCTCATCGAAGACGGCCCCAGCCAAGCCCAAATCCTCCAACACCACCTCCAACGCTGGGGCCTCAAAGTCACCCACGCCCCGAGCGCCGCCGCCGCCCGCGCCGCCCTCCAAGAAAGCCAAAAGACACCCGACCGCCCCCCCTACGACGCCATCCTCCTCGACCTCCAACTCCCCGACACCGACCCCATCGCCTTCGCCCGCGAACTCCGGCGGGGCGTCGCCAGCCGGGACATACCCCAAATCCTGCTCACCGCCGGGCGACTGCAAAGCGAAGACCTCCGGGCCGCCGGGCTGGAGGCGAGCCCCATCGTTTACAAACCCGTGCGGCCCGGACAACTCCTCGAAGCCATCTGCCGGGTCCACCAAGTCCAGATCCAGCGCGACAAAAAAGCCCCCTACAGCCCCGGGCTCGACACCGACCTGGCGCGCCGGCTGCCCCTGCGCATCCTCCTGGCCGACGACAACCCGATCAATCAAAAGGTCGGCCTCAGTGTTCTGCACAAACTCGGCTACCGCGCGGAAATCGCGCACAACGGCCGTCAGGTAATCCAAGCCCTCGAACAGAATCCGATCGATATCCTCTTCCTTGACGTGCAAATGCCCGAGATGGATGGCCTTGAATGCGCCCGCCAACTCAACCAACGCTGGACCCGCGACAAACGCCCCATCATCATCGCCATGACCGGCAATGCGCTCATGGGTGACCGCGAAAAGTGCCTCGCTGCCGGCATGGACGATTACATCGCCAAACCCGTTCGCATCGCCGACCTGCAGGCCACCCTCGAACGCTGGGGGCCGACCAAGGCGCACAAGCACGACACAGCTTATTATCTGCGCCATCCGCAATCCCTGTCGCCCGGTCTTTTGGATGAAGCGGTCCTTGCCGACCTTCGCGACATTCCGCCGACCAACGGTTTGAGCATGGTGCGCGAGCTCATTGATCTTTTCCTTGAAACGGCGCCGACGCGACTTCAACAGATTGTTCAATCTGCCGCCGACCCGGAGCGACTGGCCTTCCACGCTCATGCGCTGAAGAGCATGTCCCTCAATCTCGGTTGCCGCAACGTCATCGAGTTGACCCAACGTTTGGAGAATATGGGTAACTCCGGGCTGGTCACCGGGGCGCCGGAGATCATCCAGGAATTGCAGGCCACCTTCACCCAGACGAAGGTCCAGTTACTCATTTTGCGCGACAAGGAGCCGGCGCCGATCAACCCGCAGATTTGACGAGAGGAGTTCCACAGGCCGGGCAGGCTGTTGGCGGCGATGTTCGAGGTTGGATGTTCGAGATCGGGGGGTTACGCTCGGTCCATGCCGATTCGACCCCGACATTTATCGCCCGGTGACATCCTCGGTCTTGTGGCTCCGGCAAGCGCACCGCCGGATTCCAGGGCCATTGATCGCGCGATTGACGCCCTTGAAAGGCTCGGGTTCAAAGCCAAGCTCGCACCCAACGTTCGAAAACGCCATGGCTACCTGGCGGGCACGGATCATGAGCGTGCCAGCGATCTGATGCAGATGTTTACCGACCGCCGGGTGCAGGGTATTTTCTGCGTCCGCGGCGGCTACGGCAGTGCCCGCGTGCTGCCATTGCTCGACTACCGCACCATCCACAAGAACGCGAAGGTCTTTGTCGGCTACAGCGACATTACTTCTCTGCACTGCGCGTTGTTGACGCAGGCCGATCTCATTTCTTTTCACGGACCCATGTTGCATTCGGATCTCAACTATACCGACCTTCCGGAGTTCACCCGGCACAGTTTGCTGCGAATGTTATCGCGGTCGCCAGGCACGCCAAAATTGCAGCCAGTGACCAAGCGCCGCGCCGCGCGCATCCCGCCGCCAGCCCGTTTTGGCATTGCCCAGGGTTATCACCGCAAAACTGTGAAGATTCTCCGACACGGCGTGGCTCAGGGACAACTCATCGGCGGCAACCTCTCCGTGCTTTGCACTACAATTGGAACGCCCTGGCAACCGCCCTTCCGTGGTCGGATTCTGTTTTTCGAGGACGTGAGCGAGCCGCCGTATCGGTTCGATCGGATGCTCACGTATTTGCTCAACTGCGGTTTGCTCCAACAATTGGCTGGCATCGCCATCGGTCTCAATAACGATTGCCAGGATCCAAATGCGATAGGCGCCAGGGAATGCCGCCCGACGGTGGAAGATGTGTTCAAGGAACGACTGCTTCCGTTAGGAATCCCCGTGGTCATGGGATTGCCATTCGGCCACGACCGGCACAACGCCACTTTGCCGGTCGGCGGGCAGGTCACGCTCGACGCCGAACAGGGTGACTTGCTCATCGCCCGGAGCGTCGTTGCCTAGGGAGACGCTGAATAAAGCCTGGATTTCAAATTGGTGTTGGCACTGACAAAAA
>CAZIJO010000020.1:0-24082 GCA_964539515.1 uncultured Bifidobacterium sp.
TCTCATCAAGGAGATCAAAATGCTGCATATCATTCGGGGGTCGAAGATCGATTTCATGCGTTGGGCCTGGCCGGCGTTCATCGCCAGCTGGTTGCTGATCCTCGTCGGCACCGGCTACGGCCTCTATCGCGGCCAGGACGTGATGGGCGTGGAATTCACGGGCGGGACCCAGACGATTCTGACCTTTGACCAAACCAAGAATGTGGGGGTGGATGAAATCCGGAAGTCAGTTGCCAAGACAGGGGTCGGGGAGGTGCTGATCGCCTACCAAAAGGAGCTTTCAACGGGTACGCGGACTCTGATGGTCACCGTGCGTGCCACGGATGAAAAAGAAGGCATGGCGGCCAGCCAGAAAGTCATCACCCAGATCCAGGGGGACTTTGCGGAGGCGAAGTTTGCTCCCGGCGCCAGCCGCAATGTGGGTCCAACGGTGGGCGCGGAAATTCGTAATACCGCCATACTGGCCTCGCTGGCCGCGCTCTTCATGATCCTGGTGTATGTGGCGTTCCGCTATGAATTCTCCTTCGCCATCGGCGCGATCGTGGCGATCATTCATGACCTGCTGATGACGATCGGTTGGTACTGCCTGGCGGGTCGGGAGCTGAATTCCACCACGGTGGCCGCGCTGCTGACGATCATCGGTTTCTCGATCAACGATACCATCGTGATCTTCGACCGCATTCGCGAGGACTTGAAGCTGGGCGTGCGGGGCACGTTCCGCGAGGTGATCAACCAGGCGCTCAATCAAACCCTGAGCCGCACAATCATCACCTCCGGCACCGTGTTCCTGGCTACCCTGTCGCTCTACCTCTTTGGCGGCGGCCCGGTGAACGATTTCGCCTTTACCTTCCTCGTGGGCATTTTGACCGGCACGTATTCCTCGATCTACATCGCCAGCTTTATCGTTCTGTTGTGGCACAAAGGCCACCGGCCCACCCTCGGTTCGCAGGTGCACCTGGATAACGGCGGCCTGGGGGAAAAGCCGGCGAAGCCCTGATCGGCGGTCTTAAGCCGGTTTTTGATCTCTCGCTTGGTCCCCGCAAAGGGATTAGGTTCAGGTGCGTGCCCATGATTAAGCGCAAAACCCGCTACCATGCTTGCTTTGATTGAAATCACCAGCTGGCATTGGGTGGGATTCATCCTTTGCGTGGTCTTCTTTCTCGCCCTGGACCTCGGGGTGTTTCACCGCGAGGCGCATGTCGTCAAATTCAAGGAAGCACTGGCTTGGACTACGATCTGGGTGACGCTTTCCTTTGGCTTTGGCCTGCTGCTCGCGCCGGCCTTGGTGACCGGTTGGGGCCGGCCGGATTCCGTCGAGTTCATCACCGGTTACATCATCGAGTTGTCACTCTCGATGGACAATGTCTTCGTCATTGCGCTGATCTTTGCCTACTTCCGCGTGCCGCCACAGTATCAGCATCGCGTGCTGTTTTGGGGCATCCTTGGCGCGCTGGTGATGCGCGGGGTCATGATCGGGGCGGGCGCCGCGCTGATCAGCCGGTTCATGTGGACGCTTTACTTTTTCGGGGTTTTCCTCGTTTTCACCGGTTTGAAAATGCTTTTCGTCAGCGATGAGGGCGTGCATCCGGAAAGGAATCTTTTGCTCCGCATCACCCGGAGGTTCTTTCCCGTGACCCCGGAGTTTCACGGTCAGAAATTCGCCCTTCGCGCGCAGGGCCGTTTCGCTTTGACCCCGCTGGCGTTGGTGCTGCTGGTGGTGGAGACCACCGATCTGATTTTTGCCGTGGATTCCATTCCGGCGATCTTTGCCGTGACGCAAAAGCCGTTCATCGTTTTCACATCCAATGTCTTCGCCATTCTCGGGCTGCGCTCGCTTTACTTCGTGCTGGCGGGGGCCATCGACTACTTCCGCTTCCTCAAAGTCGGTCTGTCTTTCGTCCTGGTGTTCATTGGCGGCAAAATGTTGCTCGATCCGCATGGTCATCCGCCGAAATGGTTTCAGGTGGAAATTCCCAGCAGTGTGTCGTTGTTGGTCGTGGGCTCGATCATTGCCACTTCCATTGCGGTATCGGTCGTGGCGGGTCGGTACGAACGACGGCGCGGGGGGAAACCTTGACGGCGGGCAGGGCTCCGGATGCGGCGCACAACGGAGCCGGTCCGCCCGGCTGGATGCGGATTCCGGCGGCGCCGTGTATTGACGCCGGGCACCTTCTCCGGTGATGCTCCGGCTCGATGAAATACCGCTGGTTGCCCGCCACCGCCCAACCGCTGCTCGCCGGACAGCTCGCGTCGCAACTCAAAATCTCTCCGCTGCTCGCGCAATGCCTGATTAACCGGGGTCTCAGCGAACCCGCGGCGATTCGTGACTTTCTCCTCCCCCGCCTCAAGCAGCTCGCGGATCCTTTTCTCCTCCCGAATATGAACCTGGCCGTCGAGCGGTTGCTGCGCGCCCGGGCGACGGGGGAGGCCCTGGTGATTTTTGGCGATTACGATGTGGATGGCGTTACTTCCACGACCCTGCTGGCGGAGGTGCTCGGGGCGTTGGGCTGGTCCGTGAATGCCTATTTGCCGCATCGGATGGAAGAAGGCTACGGCCTGAGTCAGGACGGCGTGGAGAATTGCCTGAAGAAATTTCCCGTCACGTTGTTGCTGGCCGTGGATTGCGGCTCGACCGCCGTGCCCACCATTGCGTGGCTGAAGACGCAGGGCGTGGACGTGATCGTGCTGGACCATCACCAGGTTGCGTCACCGCCGCCGGCCGCCGTTGCCCTCGTAAACCCCCAGCTGGCATCCGATCCCACAACCCACCCGCAGGATTTCAAAGAACTCTGCTCCGTCGGCCTGGCCTTCAAACTGGCGCATGCCCTCGTGAAGCGGGGTCGGGAACATGGCCTGGCCGGCGCCGCCACCTACGACCTGCGGCCGCTGCTCGATCTCGTCGCGCTGGGGACGATCGCCGACCTCGTCCCGCTTGCCGGCGAGAATCGCATCCTCGTTTCCGCCGGCCTGGAACGCTTGCGCATCACGCAGCGTGCGGGGCTCGTCGCCTTGAAGCAGGTGGCCCAATGCCCGCCTACCCTTGGCACGTACGAGGTTGGCTTTCAACTGGGCCCGCGCCTGAACGCCGCCGGCCGCTTGGAGACCGCGACCGAATCCCTGCGGTTGCTGCTGGCGCGAGATGCGGCGGAGGCAATGCCCATTGCCGAACGCCTCGACTCCCAGAACCGCGAACGTCAGAAGATCGAGCGCAGCATCGTGGACGAAGTCGTCGGCGCGGTGCGGGCCCGCTTCAATCCGACAACCGATTTCGTCATCGTCGAGGGGCAGTTGCTTTGGCACATCGGCGTGGTCGGTATCGTTGCCTCTCGCGTGCTCCAGGAGTTTTACCGGCCCACGATCATTGTCGGCGGCGACGGCGAGCACTGGCGCGGGTCCGGTCGCAGTATCGCGGGTTTTGATCTGGCGGCGGCTTTGCGAGAGTGCGACGACTTGCTCGTCCGTCATGGCGGGCACGCGCTGGCGGCCGGGATCACGATTCGTCCGGATCAGCTCGAGGTCTTTCGTTCGCGGCTCAACGATCTCGCCCGGCGGGCGCTCAAACTGGAGGATTTGCAGCCGCCGCTCCGGCTGGATGCGGAAGTCAATCTTGGCGACATTTCGCTGGATGCGCTCGCGGAACTGGATCAACTCAAACCGACCGGCATGGGAAACCCGACGGCCCAATTCTTCGCCCGCGGACTCACCCAGCAACGACCTTTGCTGCGCATGGGGGCAGAGAAACAGCATCTAAAACTTTGGCTGACGGATGGTGTTGCCAGCCACGAGGCCGTGTGGTGGAACGCCGGGGCGACAACTTTGCCGGCGGGGGCCATTGATGTTGCGTTCGCTCCGCAGGTTAACGACTACAACGGCCGGCGGACGGTGCAACTGAAGATTCTGGACTGGCGGCCGGCGCTACCTGGCTCACCCATAACTTCGTAGATTCCACTCGTCCACCAGGGCTTTCGGGATTTCGTCCAGAAAGCGGGACGGTTGTTGCAAGGTGGCGCCGGTGTTACCATAGCCGGCACGAATGAGCGGGTAGCTGAGGTAAAGCTCGTTCCGGGCGCGGGTGACCGCCACGTAGAACAGCCGGCGCTCTTCTTCCTCACCTTCGGTGGATTCCATGGAACGGGCACTCGGGAACAATCCGTCGCAAAGCATGATGATAAACACCACGTCGAACTCCAGTCCCTTGGCTTGGTGGATCGTGGAGAGACGGAGCTTCTCGTCGTCGCGATTCGCCGGTTGCTGTTCATCCTCGGCCTCGACGTTGGTCAGCAGGGCCATCTGGGTGAGGAATTCGTCCACCGTCGAGAATTGCTGGGCGAAAATGGCCAGTTGCTTCAGATCGTCGAGCCGCGAACGGTAGTTGGCGAAATTCTCCTTCAGGTAGTCGTCGTAGCCGGCGTCGATGACGAGCGGGATCATTTTCGCCGCGCTGGTGCGCACGTCCGGGGCTTCCAGCTGTGCCAGGGTTGCCGTCAACTGCGCCCAGGCGAGCGTGGCTTTCTTGGGAACAGACTTGGCGCAGGCTTGGAGCGCGGTGGCGATGCGATTACTGTCTGTAGCTGGAGCCGCCCTCGCCCCGTCGCTGTCCCCAGCGGATGGGGAGAGAGTGTCGGCAGGACGGGTGAGGGGGTGGCTCGCGTGCGCACCGCAAAAGGTCCGCCACAACTTGTCGGCGCCCTTGCCACCGATGCCCGGGAGCAGTTGGGTGATGCGCTTGAACGCGAGTTCGTCGCGCGGATTCGTCACCAGCTTGAGATACGCGGTCACGTCCTTGATGTGCGCCTGTTCAAAGAAGCGAATGCCGCTGGTGATGCTGAACGGAATATTGCGGCGGGTCAGCTCGAGCTGGAGTTCGAGCGCGTGGAAATGGGAGCGATACAGCACGGCCATGTTGTTCAGTTCCAGCCCTTCCTCGCGCAATTCGAGCACCCGCTGGGCGATGAAGGCGGCCTGCTCGGTGGCATCGTTGCAGGTGACGAGGGCGGGTTTCGCACCGGACTTGCGCGCGGGCGCCAGTTGCTTGGCAAATTGCTGGAGGTTGGCCGCGATGGCGGCGTTGGCGACGGTCAGGATTTCCGGCGTGCTGCGATAATTAGTCTCGATCTTGTAAGTCTGAGCCCCGGGATAGCGATCGGGGAACTTGAGGATGTTCTGAAAATTCGCGCCCCGCCACGCGTAGATGCTTTGGGCATCGTCGCCCACCACCATCACGTTCCGATGGCGGGCGGCGAGCAGATCAATGATGTCGCTTTGGAGCTTGTTAGTATCCTGGTATTCATCGACCAGCAAAAACTGGAAGCGTCGCTGGTAGTGCTCACAAACCTCGCCATGGGTTTGCAGCAACCTTAACCACAGCACGAGCAGGTCGTCGAAGTCCATGGCGTTGGTGGCAAGTTTGCGGGCCGCATAGCGCTTTTGCACGGCCTCGACTTGGGGGGCGAGTGCCTCGAAGTAGCCGTATTCCGTGCCGAGGATTTCCGGGATGGACTTGTGCGTGTTGACCGCGAGGGAAAAAACATCACTCAGCACCTCCGCCTTTGGAAAACGGGTGGCCTTGATATCGATGTCCGATTCGGCCACGCAGGTGCTGATGAGATGCCGGGCATCGTCGCGATCCATGATGGTAAAATCCCGCTGGTAACCGAGCAGCGCGGCATGCTGGCGGAGAATGCGGTTTCCGATCGAATGGAACGTGCCGCCCCAAAGCGCGGCCAGTTCATGGCCAAGCAGGTCCGTCACCCGGCGCATCATTTCGGCCGCCGCCTTGTTCGTGAAGGTCAGCAGCAGGATGCGATCGGGGGGGATGCCTTGTTCCAGCAGATAAGCAACGCGATAGGTGAGCGTCCGGGTCTTGCCGGAGCCCGCGCCGGCAATGACGAGCGCCGGGCCAGGCGGCGCGGTGACCGCCGCGCATTGTTGCGGATTCAATTCGCGCGCGTAATCAATCTGCAGATGAACCGCCGATTGGAAGGGGTGGAGGACGTAGTCGCGCGACATCAACCGAGGGTAGGGCGCCGGTGCAGAGTTTCCAAGCCTCAGGCTTCGGCGCTTGCAAGCTTTTGGCGCAGTCGCTGCATGTTGACCTCGATGCGTTGAATATAATCGTTCGGCCCTTCCGGATAGGGGGTGTTGAGGTAGCGGTGCAGGGCCTCAAAATCGCGGTCTAGCTTCAGGCGGACATATTTCTCCCAGAACAGCGGAGTTTTCTGTAACAAATCGGCGGCACTGGAAAACATCCCGAGCAGGTTGGTGCGGTCGGGCGTGTGCCGGGCGGCTTCCTCAAATTCAGAATAAAGGAGAGGAAGCTTTTCGAGGTAGTCTTCGGCGGCCATCTGACCAAGCAAATCCGCCGTGCCCAAGGCCAGGCCCGTCATCCGTTCCAGCTCATCCTGGAATTCAATCACTTTCAATGCGGCGTCGACGCCGGTGCACCGAATCATGTTTTGCACCGCCCGGATGTCGACGGGTTGGCAGCCCACGTCCAGCAACAGCCGGGCGGCGAATTCCGCGCTCCGTTTGACATGGGTCAGGGTGTATTTGGCCCCCGTGCCTTCGGTATCCTCGCGGGCTTTCAAGTAGCCGGTGTCATGGAGCAGCATGGCCATCAGCCCGAGTTGGAGGATGCGCTCGGTTAGCACCGGTTGCCCGCCGGCTTGATGCCGACCCTGTAACAGCCGGGCAAAGCACAACGTGCCTTGGAGCGTATGCTCGAAATCATGATACCGCACATCGATCGGCTGGTAATCCCGGTAGTTGCCGCTGAAGCAGGCGGTGGCCCAATCGAAGGCGCGTGGAACAAACTGCCGGTCACCCGCGGGAAAAATGGCCAGGTAGGCGGCGCCAACTTCCGTCGCGACCGCCGTGGGATTTTTGGTGTCCACCGGTGGAAACATTTGCGGCGCAGTCTAGTGATTTACCCCGGCGACGCCACCTGATTTTGCGTTGCCCCAGCTACATGGCTTGCCCGGGAAGGGCTGGGCGCACTAGAATCAGCCATGGCGAAAACGCTGCTGACCTTCGTGGATGACCTCTACGAAGATTTGGAACTCTGGTACCCGAAATTGCGCTGTGAAGAAGCGGGCTACGCGATGCGGTTGGCCGCGCCGGAGGTCAAGACCTGCAAAGGCAAGCACGGTTACCCGGCGCGGGCGGATTTGTTGTTGGCGGAGGCGCAAAGCCAGGATTTCTGCGGCCTGCTTATCCCGGGTGGCTTCATGCCGGACAAACTGCGGCGGGAGCCAAAGGTGCTTTCCCTCACGCGGGAATTCTTCGCGCAGGGCAAGCTGGTCGCCTTCATTTGTCACGGCGGTTGGATTCCCATCTCCGCCCGGATTCTGCAAGGTAAACGCGTGACCGGTTCGCTCGGCATCAAGGACGACCTGGAAAACGCCGGCGGCATCTGGGTCAGCGAACCGGTGGTGGTGGACGGCAATCTGATTTCAAGCCGCACCCCGCTTGACCTGGCGCCGTTTGCCCGGGCCATGGTGGAATTCCTGGAACGGAAGTAAACATGGCACACGGCAATTCGGAGTCCGACCCCACGTTCAGCGCCCGCCGGCGTCCAACCTGGGAGATCGTTCGGCGGGTCGCGGTTTATGTCCGACCCTACAAACTGCTCGCCGTGGCCACGGTTTTGTTCGCGGTGCTATCCCTGCTCTCGTCCTTTGCCTTCCCGAAGCTCACGGCTTATGCCATCGACGATGTCATTCGCCAGGGCCAGGCGGAACTGCTCATGCCGGTGATGCTGGGTTTGATCGGGGCTTTTCTGCTCCGCGATTTGTTCAATGCCTTCCGCATCCTCATCAACAATCACTTCGAGCAGAACGTCATCTTCGACATGCGGCGGGAAGTCTATGCCCGGTTGCAACGGCTGCCGGTTGGTTACTTCGACCAACGGGCCTCGGGCGATCTGATGACGCGCGTGATCGAGGACGTCAACTCGGTGGAGCGGGTCTTGATTGACGGCACGGAACAGGGCGTCGTGGCGTTGGTTGGGGTGCTCGGCGTGGGGGCCATTCTCTTTTACACGAATCCAGTCCTGGCGCTGGTGGCGATTTCGCCAATGCCCATCCTTGCCGGCGGGGCGCTCTGGTACACGCTCACGGCGCACAAACGCTATCGCGCCCAGCGCGCTGCCTCCAGTGCCATGAACGCTCTCCTGATGGACAACCTCCAAGGGGTCCGTCAGATCAAGGCCTTCCGTCGCGAGGCCCACGAGGACGCCCGTTTCGCCGAGCGCGCCGACGCGTTACGCAAAGGCACGCTCGGCATCATGCGCGTGTGGGCGGTTTACCAGCCCGCCATGGGCTTTGCCGGGGCGATTGGTTTTGCGCTGGTGCTGTGGGTGGGAGGGCGGATGGTAATTCATCAGGAAATGGAACCCGGCGCGCTCGTGGGCTATCTGCTTTACCTCGGCATGTTCTACACGCCGGTCGGGCAGTTGCATGGATTGAACCAGTTGTTGCAGGCCGGCCGGGCCGCGGGTGAACGCGTGTTCGACATCCTCGACGCGGTCGAGGAACGCGCGGATGACCGACGCCGCGAAGCCCTGCGCAAACCGGTCCGAGGCGAAGTGATTTATGAGAACGTCGGTTTCAGTTACGACCTGGCCCCGCACCCGGCCTCCGGCCACCCTCTCCCCTTCGGAAGGGGAGAGGGACGGGGTGAGGGGGAGCCCTCTGAACCTGTAGATGGCGTGGCGCGGGACAACTCACCCGTCTTGCGCAACATCTGCCTCCACGCGCGTTCAGGCCAGATGATCGCGCTCGTCGGACCGACCGGCGCGGGCAAGTCCACCGTGGTGAATCTGCTCCCGGCCTTCTACGAGCTGGGTTCCGGCCGGATCCTCATTGATGGGCAAGACATCCGCCACGTGACGCTGGCTTCATTGCGGGAACACATCAGCATCGTGAGTCAGGAGCCGTTTCTTTTCAATGGCACCATCCGGGAGAACATTTTGTACGGTAAACTGGAAGCCAGCGAAGCCGAGCTGCTGGCGGCGGCGCGCGCGGCCAATTGTCACGAGTTCATCGCCCGTCTCCCGCAAGGCTACGAGGCGCGGGTGGGTGAACGCGGGGTCAAACTCAGCGTCGGCGAGAAACAACGCGTGAGCATCGCCCGCGCCCTGCTCAAGAATGCCCCCATCCTCATCCTGGACGAGGCAACCGCGAGCGTGGACACCGCCACCGAGCGCCTGATCCAGGAGGCCTTGGAACGGCTGATGACCAACCGCACCAGTTTCGTCATCGCCCATCGGCTCAGCACCATCCGCCGCGCCGACCAGATTCTGGTGTTGCGGCAGGGAGAAATCGTGGAGCGCGGGACGCATGATGAACTCGTGGCGCGGGACGGACTTTACGCCCGGCTCGCGCATATCCAAGGCACGACGTTTATCGAGGAGAGCTTTGAAAAACTGGCGGCAACCGTTTGAAGCGGGTCCGCCGCGGGATTTGCCCTGGAATTTGCAGCTTGCCGAGCCGGAGCTTCGTTTCTAGTTTCCTGCCTGTGGAATCGTCTGAATTGCCCAAATACATCGCGGTGTTGATGCTGTTCGTGCTGGCTGTCGCGGCGACGGGCGGCATGATTGGCTTGTCGATGCTGCTCGGGAAGCGCGGCCGGACCAGCAAGATCAAGGAGACGGCGTACGAATGCGGCATGATCCCGATCGGCGGTGGCAGCACCCGCATGTCAGTGAAGTTTTACCTCGTCGCGATGTTGTTCATCCTTTTCGACATCGAAGTGGTGTTCATGTATCCGTGGGCGGTGGTTTACAAGGAAATGCTGCGCGACCCCGCGACGCGGGACATGATTTTTGGCGCAATGGTTTCCTTCCTGGGAATCCTCTTCATCGGCTATATCTATGCGGTGAAGAAGCGGGCGTTTGACTGGAAGAGCTGAAGCGGGTTGCCCGATTTCAGAGGGCCGAATTCAACGCACCGACGCAGCGTAGCAAAGCCGCTGGCCGGACTAAACGTCGAGGGCGCTAAGGTTCTCGCCAAGGCCGCAACGACGGGCCGTCTTCGCGTTCCTCCGCGCCAACCTCCGTGGCCTCTGCGTTTAGCCCCGGGTTCCGTTCTTCGACTTTATGGTGCGGCTCAGGCCACCGAAATTTCCTTGTCCAGGTACACGTCCTGAATCGCATTCAGTAATTCGACTCCCTCGGCCAGCGGCCGCTGAAACGCTTTGCGCCCGGAAATCAGCCCGGTGCCGCCGGCGCGTTTATTAATGACGGCCGTCTTCACTGCGGCTTCGAGGTCGCCTTTGCCCTTGGACTCGCCGCCCGAGTTGATCAGGCCCGCGCGACCCGAGTAGCAGTTCAACACTTGATAGCGGCAGAGATCAATCGGATGGTCCGTCGTCAGCTCCGTGTAAACCTTCTCGTGGGTTTTGCCGTATTTTTCGATGGCCTTGTAGCCGCCGTTGTTCTCCGGCAGTTTCTGCTTGATGATGTCCGCCTCAATGGTCACTCCGAGGTGATTCGCCTGCCCGGTCAGATCGGCGCTGACGTGGAAATCCTTGTCCTTCGTCTTGAACGCGTTGTTGCGGAGATAGCACCAGAGCACGGTGGCCAGCCCGAGTTCGTGCGCCCGTTTGAACGCGATGCTGGTCTCCACGATTTGCCGGGTTGATTCGGGCGAGCCGAAATAAATCGTCGCGCCCACCGCCGCCGCCCCCATGTTCCACGCCTGCTCGACCTGCGCAAAATAGACCTGGTCGAACTTGTTCGGGCACGTCATGAGCTCGTTGTGATTCAACTTCACCAGGAAGGGAATCTTGTGCGCGTATTTGCGGGACACCATGCCGAGCACGCCGAGCGTGGAAGCCACGGCGTTGCAGCCGCCCTCGATGGCCAGCTTCACGATATTTTCCGGATCAAAATATTCCGGGTTCGGGGCAAAGCTGGCGCCCGCCGAGTGTTCGATGCCCTGGTCCACCGGTAGAATGGACAGATACCCCGTGCCGCCGAGGCGCCCGGTATTGAACATCTGCTGGAGGCTGCGGAGCACTTGCGGATTCCGGTCGCTCACGGCGAATACCCGGTCAACGAAGTCCGGCCCGGGAAGGTGCAGTTTTTCCTTGGGCACGGTTTTGCATTTGTGTTCGAGGAGGGCCGGGGCGGAATCGCCGAGGAGTTGGGTGATTTTGTTGCTCATAATTCAATTCGATTCAATATCAAGTGTGGTTGCCTGCCGAAATTGCACCCGCAGGCGGGGTGAGGTCGTCCCGTCCGGTGCGGCAACGAGACGCTCGTTTATGGGAAGAGGGTAGGGGCAAAGGCGGGGTTTGGGCCAACTGATTCTTGGCGTTCAGTTGGCAGATTTTGCCGCCAACCATCCACGCCGGCGGGGTGGATGGCACTCCTTCTCCTGGCTCGATGGGTCAAAAGGTCGGGCTGGGGGGCGCGGGCCGTCCGACCCATGGCGGGCCGGATTACCCCGCCGTGACCACTACGTAATTCTTTTTGCCTTTGCGCAGGAGGAGGTGCTTGCCGAAAAGCAAATCGTTTGTCGTCACGGCCCGCGCGGGGTTCGCCTCGCGAACATTGTTGAGGTTCACGCCCCCACCTTCGAGGTCTTTGCGGGCCTGGCCTTTGGATGGACACAATCCCGCGTGAACGAGCAGCTCCACCAGAGGAATCCCTGGCCCGTCGAGTTTTGTTTTCGCGATTTCTTTGGTCGGCACTTCTCCCACGATGTCGTTGAAGGTCGTTTCGCTCACGCCCGCCAGTGCGCCGCCGAAGAGGATTTCGCTGGCGCGCACGGCTTCCGCGGTGGCGTCCGCCCCGTGGATCAAATCCGTCGTGGCTTTGGCCAATGCTTTGTGAGCGACGCGCCCGCCGGGATTTTCGGTGTGCTGTCGTTCCAACGACTCGATCTCCTCCCGTGAGAGGAAGGTGAAGTATTTCAGGTAGCGGATCACGTCGCGGTCATCGGTGTTGATCCAGAACTGGTAGAACCGGTAAACGCTGGTGCGTTTCGGGTCGAGCCAGATGGCGCCGGAGACCGACTTGCCGAACTTGGAGCCGTCGGCGTTGGTGATCAGTGGCAGCGTCAGGCCGTAAACCGTTTTGCCAAGTTTCTTGCGGGTGAGTTCGATGCCGGCGGTGATGTTACCCCACTGATCGCTGCCGCCGATTTGCAGTTCGCAGTCGTAATCGCGGCAGAAGATGTAAAAGTCAAAGGCCTGGAGCAGCATGTAGCTGAATTCGGTGTAGCTGATGCCGACCTCGCGGTCTTCCATGCGGGCCCGCACGCTTTCCTTGGCGACCATCTGGTTGACGGAGAAGTGCTTTCCGATGTCGCGCAGGAAATCCAGGTAACTGACCGGCGCGGTCCAGCTGGCGTTGTCCACGAGGCGGGCGGGATTTTGCTTCGTCTCGAAATCCAGCAGCCGGGCCAGTTGGACCTTCACGCGGGCAATGTTGTGATCAAGAATTTCCTTGGTCAGCAACTGGCGTTCGGCCGTTTTTCCGCTGGGATCGCCAATCGAGCCGGTGGCGCCGCCGGCCAGGGCGATGGGATGATGGCCGAGCAGTTGAAACCGGCGGAGCGCCAGCAGCGGCACGAGATTGCCGACGTGCAAACTGTCGGCCGTGGGATCGAAGCCGCAATAAAGCGTGGTGGGTGCGGCGAGGCGCTTGGTTAATTCGACCGTGTCCGTGCAGTCGGCGACGAGGCCGCGCCAGTTGAGTTCGTCCAAAATGCTCACGCCCCGCAGGGTAAATTGCCCGCCGCCGATAGCCAATGAAATTGGAGGCTTGGGCTTCGGCCAGCGCCGCTTTCTCGGTGGGGCGAGGCGACCGACGAGCCGGCCCGCGCGGACGCTTGCCCTGCTGTTGCTGTCTGTTGCCTGTGCGTTGCCTTGACGCTGTCCCAAGCCTCCGCTACTTTGCGCGCCAGATGAGTAAAGAATCGAACGCTTCAAATTTTCTCGTTCCCATCGTGGTTGAACAGACCGGGCGGGGCGAACGGAGTTGGGACATCTACTCCCGCCTGCTGGTGGATCGCATCCTCTTCCTCGGCACGCCGGTGGACGATAATGTGGCCAACATCATCATCGCGCAGTTGTTGTTCCTCCAGATGTCAGATCCGAAGAAGGACATTCACCTGTACATCAACTCGCCCGGCGGCAGTGTCACGGCCGGGCTGGCGATTTACGACACGATCCAATACATGACCTGCGATGTGAATACCTATTGCATCGGCCAGGCGGCGAGCATGGGGGCCGTGCTGCTGTCGGCCGGCGCCAAGGGTAAACGCTTCGCGCTGCCGAACGCGAACATCATGATTCACCAGGTGCTGGGCGGGGCCGAAGGTCCGGCCAGCGACGTGGAAATCCGCGTGAAGCACATGCTCAAGTTGAAGCAAACCTTGAATGGCATCCTGGCCAAGCACACGGGCAAACCGGTGGCCCAGGTGGAGAAGGATTGCGACCGCGACAACTTCATGACCGCCGAAGAGGCCAAGGTCTATGGGATCGTGGATCAAGTCGTGCAGTCGCGGAAGGAAATCTCCGGCCTGACCGACAAGCCACCCGTTATTGTTTAGGCGACCCAGAATGAAACCCTCCCGCCCGGTCTTTTTGCTCACCCACCCTTCCCGTGGCGGGATTTGATGGTCATGGCGCGTCCCACCAACATCACGATGTGCAGTTTCTGCGGCAAGTCGCATGCGGAAGTGAAGAAACTGATCGCCGGGCCGGGCGTTTACATCTGCGACAACTGCATCATTCTTTGCAAAAACGTCCTTGACCGCGAGACGCAGTTGCTGGAGCCAAAACGCCAACCCCGGTTCGCCGTACCCAAGCCGGCGGAGATCAAGCGCCAGCTCGATCTGCATTGCATCGGTCAGGGGCACGCGAAAAAGACGTTGGCGGTCGCGGTCCATAATCATTACAAGCGCATCCGGCCGGAGCCGACCCCGGGGGAGGGCGAGGAATCGGCCGCCCCAGCGCCCGCCACGCCGCACGCAGAGGTTGAAATCGAAAAGAGCAACATCCTGATGATCGGGCCGACCGGTTCCGGCAAAACTCTGCTGGCCCGGACCCTGGCGCGGGTGCTGGATGTCCCGTTCGCCATTGCAGACGCCACCACCCTCACGGAAGCCGGTTACGTGGGGGAAGACGTGGAGAACATCATTCTGCGGCTTCTGCAGAGCGCGGATTACGACGTGAAGCGCGCCCAGCGTGGCATCATTTACATCGACGAAATTGACAAGATAACTCGCAAGTCCGAAGGCCCATCCATCACCCGGGATGTAAGCGGCGAAGGCGTGCAACAGGCGCTGTTGAAGATTTTGGAAGGCACCGTCTGCAACGTGCCCCCACAGGGCGGGCGCAAGCATCCGCAGCAGGAATACATCAAGGTGGACACGACGCACATTCTGTTCATCTGCGGGGGCGCGTTCGTCGGGCTGGAGAAAGTGATTCAGCGCCGGCTGGGTCGCCATACGATGGGCTTTGGCGCGATTGGCAAAGCCGCCGGCGCCCGGGAATTGCAGCGCGACGAAATCCTGGCGCATGTCGAGCCGGAGGACTTGCTCAACTACGGTTTCATACCCGAATTCGTTGGACGTCTGCCCGTGGTGACCACCTTGGCGGAGCTGAACGAGGATCAACTGGTCTCCATTCTCACGGAGCCAAAGAATGCTTTGATCAAGCAATACGCAAAGCTGCTGGCGATGGAAGGCGTGGATTTGCACTTTACGCCGGACGCGCTGCGGGAGCTGGCAGTTCAGGCCCACAAGAAGGGTACCGGCGCCCGGGCATTGCGCGGACTGATCGAGCGGCTCATGCTCGATGTGATGTATGACGTGCCCGAAAGCGGCGACATCCTGGATATCAAGATCACGCGCCCGGTGGTCCTTGGGGAAATCAAGCCAATCGTCCGTCGCAAACAAGACCAGGCGGCAGCTTGAGCCGGTCAGGTTTGGAGAAAGATGGCGTGGGCTCGCCAGGGTGGGTTTCAGTTTCTGAGCAAGTGGACAACCCGTCCGGCGGAATCAGTTTTGTTCGAATCGCCAAGATAGTCCTTTGGATTCCTCCCACTGGCTGGGAACGGTTTTTGTTGTGCGCGGGGTTGGACAGCGACGGATCCTCTCCGGGCGCTGCAATACTCCCAGCAGTCGGGCGATAACCCAACTCGCCGGCATGTCAGCTCAGTCGTGGCCGCTTGGGCACTTCCTGCTCACGAAGTCCAGTTCACGCGAACGAAACAACTTTCCTTGTCATAGTGGAGATGGAGTCTTCCCTTATGGGCGTGCCGCAAGGCTTCGCCGATGCGTTTTGGCAGATGCATATCGGTGGTGCTGACCACCATCGCCGCGGACTGCTCCTCAATCTTGATGATGCGGTGTTGCGGGTGGAGTCGGCGCTCCCCATTCTCATGGTTGCGGATCAGGTTGAGGATTTCCGCCCTGTGGGTCTGCACCAATTCGCCGCTGATGGTAACCAACCCGGCGGGGTAATCATCCCTGGTTCGTTGGCAGGCCTGGCAGATTTCCCGGTGAGCGTTGACGGGCCAGGACTCGAGCCACTGCCAGCGGCCGTCCTTGAAAACGGCGTTGCAGACCGGACACACTCTGGGCTCCGGCAGCTTACGTTTGTTTTTGTAGGGATCATGAACTCGCTCATGAATGAGGCGGTCCTTTCGTGATTCAGGAGGGCGTGTTGTTGTCATATAGCTCCCATTTCCAGTCACAAGTTGGCTCCTTGTGCTCATGTCATTCCGTCCGCAGCGTCGACGGCACCACGGATTTGGTTCCTGCGTTTTCAGCTCCGCGCCCCATCCGGCGGCGTCAACGGCCCGTCGGATGCGGGTGCGAACTGCCCACTGAAAGTTTGCATCGGGGCGGACACATTTCAAGCAGGGCTGTGGCCTGATCGTCATCCTTTTGCGGCGCGCTGATCGCGGTACTTTCCTGTCGGGACTCGGCCGAAATCCGCCTCGCCTCGACCGGAAGTCAACCCGCAAGCCCGGCGACAAGGAGTGTTGCTTCCCGTTTTGGGTCAACTGAACCACTGCCGCTTTACCGCCACCGGATTACGTATGAGCCGTGGGCATAATCGCGGGTTTTTATGATGATGCGCCGGGCATGCGCGTCGAACTTCCAAGCCTCGCCTTCGGGTAATTCTGCGGAGTCGCGGGTAATCCCGGCCGGTTTGTTCCCGGCCAGAATGCGGAGAATGTGGGGCTCGTGTTTGCCGGAAAAATCGATTTTCAGCGACTCGCCGGAATTCACCTTCACAACGGTGGCGTCGGGATTTGGGTGGCTCGCCGGATGCCACAACGTGAACTCGCGCCCTCCCTTCGGGTAGATAAGCCACGTGGTGAAATTGGCGGAGTCCGCGTCTCCGAACCCGGTATAGGAGCGGGAAACCTTGAGCGGGACGACGGCTCCGTCGCGGACAAAGACGGGAAACTCATCAAGCGGGAAATCGCGGGTAACTTGCTGCCCACCTTGGAGGACTTCACGGTCATCGAAAAGGTAACGCCATTCGCCCGGCGGCAGCGACACAGTGCGCGTGAGTTTGTCCTGGTGGATCGGCGCGACCAGGAAGTCGTCGCCGAAGCGGTAATGGAATCGGCCCTTGGCCAGCGGTCGCATGAGGGGCGGACCACCGTTATGGCACGCCACGACGTGCGAATACATGTAGGGCACCAGTTCAGTGTGCAGCCAGGCGAACTTGCGGACGATTTCCAACTCCGGCAGTGTGCGTTTCCAAAGCCGGCGTTCTCCGTGGCCGCCATTGAGAAAGAGGCCGCAGAAGGCCGAGAACTGCGCCCACCGGATATAGATGTTCGGCGCAATTTCCTCACGGCCCGCTGCCGTGCCGAAGGCCGTGCCTGACACCGGTGTATTCGTCGCCGAGGATTTCCACCCGGCCAGCAGCGCGGCAGTGCCGGCGCCGATGTCATCCGGATTGCTGCGGCCGTGGTACCCGGCCACGTCGCTGCCGATGACGCAATAGCCGATGCGCGCGCTGTCGAGGATGTCCCGGAGGGCGGCTTCCAGTCCGCGATCCTGCTCGCTCCAGGTGTGCTGGTTGTCGCCGACCCACGTCACCGGGGCGGCGTCCAGCGGCGCGAAGCCTTCGGGATGCGCCCACCGGCCATTCTTGGCGCGGATCAGGGTGGCGAAGTCTGGATTTTGCGTCAGGCCATGCCGGTATTCTTCGCGCGCATAGTGGTCCATGTACTGGCGGGTGGTCATCCAGCCGGATCGGGTACGATTGAATGGCACCATGAGTTTTCCGAGCTTGCGGTGAAACAACGTGTCGCAGCCATCGAGCTTCCATCCGTCCACGCCCCAGTCGAGCACCTGCTGCTGGAGGCCGTGCCACCATTTCATGGCGTCGGGATTTGAGTAGTCAATAAATCCGCCCTTCCCTTCCACCACTTTATCGGAGCGCCTGCGGCCAGGTAGCCGTTCGTTCGCGCTTCATCGTAGAAATCCTGGGATGCGGTAATCTTGGTATCCTTGCTGTAGCCGTCCACCATGCAGGTCATCCAAAGGACAACGCGGTAACCCTGGTCTTGCAGTTCACGAAAGAATTTCTCCGGCTCGGGATAGCGATTTTCGTCGACCCTGAAATCGTTGTAGCGCCAACTCCACGGGCTATCAATGAGGACCGTACGCACGGGGAAGTCGTGCTGGGCGTAGCCTTCCAACAACTCCTTCACGAATGCGGCGTTGTTGACATCATCTTCCCACAGCCAGCATTCGAGAGCCCAGGGCGGGGTCAGCGGCACCCGGCCATGGCGCGAGTGGTTGAACGGCATGCCCCAGAATGGCAGCACGTAGGCGAAATAAATCAGTGCCACGGTCAAGAAGAACAGGGTGGCCAGCAGGGGGATCCACCGGGACCGCCACCCTTTCTTTTTAAGCGGGGACAGGCCGGGACTAATGGGGCTGGGATTCTCGCTCATCGTGGATGCGCGTTGCGAGGGCTACTCCTCGACTTGCAGGCAATCGACGGGCAGCCGACCGGACCGGGCCTGCCAAACAACTCCGTGATACTGTCCCCGCAGTTTCGGGCTGGTCCAGACTGGCCGGGATGGTTCGAGTTCCTTGGTGTGCAGGTTGACCACCGCCAGGCTTTGGCCATTGACCCGAAGCTCGGCTTCACCAAAGTCCGGGCCGCGTGGACTCCAGATGGTCAGGCGGGTGCCGGTGACATTCCATTTGACGCGGGCTTGGGGCTGTTTCGAAACCAGGCCGATGCCATCCCGATACTCCGGACCCGTTTGCTCCTGCCAATTGCCAAGATTTTCACCCGCCCCGAGCAATGCCTCCAAACCGAGATAGTTTTATTTCGCCGGTCGCGCTTTGCCGTCGATTGCAAATTTCTCCACAACCAAATGGGTGTGCGGTTCGACCCACAATCCAATCGCCCCCGGATCGTCTTCGGCGACTTTTGTTTCTGCCGCACGGGTCCAAAGTTCTTGTCCAACGTTCCGTAGGGTGATACGGCCGTCGCGTTCGCGGCGCAGCTCCAGTTGCCACGTCGTCTGATCCGTGATGGTGCCGGAGGCCAATGTCGTGGCCTGGCCCTGTTCATCCACGCGAATGACCTGCCAGCCGGTCGGGGAAAGCTGCACGGCTTGGAAGCGCGTTCTGGCCAACCGATGCAAAGTGGCATCGGATTGCGGCAGGTTGGGGCCGAGGCGACCGCGATAATCCCAGATCACCAACGCCGTGCCGTGAAGGCGCACCGTGGCGTTCAAGTTGAACTCGCGAAAGGTTTGCCGCAGACAGGTGAAACTGGGGCCCTGATGTCCGGTGAGAACAAAACCTCGCTCCCGCAAGGGCTGCCGCCATGGGCGGCGCGCGAGATTGACCGTGCCCATGCCTCGGGCATCGCGGCTGTTGAACATGGCCCGGAGTGTGCCGTCCGCCTCCACTTGACCGGAGAAGGTCTGCCCCCAGAGTCCGTAGCTCTCGTTTTCCACATTCTCGCTGTGCCACAACGAACCGTGCCGCACAATTTTCCAGGCGGTCGGTTCGGTGGCGTCTTCCAATGGGACCTGGAAGAGCAGAACAAAATTGCGATTTAATGCCACCGAGGTTGCGGGCACATAGAGCGATCCCTTGTCGGTGAAAGACGGATAAAACTCCATCAGGGGCGGATGAAATTCATCGCGCTCCACGTGGCGCACCAACTTCCGCTCCGACCACGGCCCTTCTGGATGGGGTGCGGTCAAAGTGAACAGTGCCCACGCATTCGGCGCGGCGTCCATCATCGCCACGATGAGCCAGTCGTGGGCGCGGCGAAAGAGCGTTGCGGCATAAGTGCGCTGGTAGCGGCCCAGCAGCTTCGGCAATTTGGTGTTGCGCGTGATCGGATTCGCCGCGCGGTGCCAGGGGCCTTCGGGTTTCTCGGCCCACGCATACGCCAGCCCACCCTCGGCGTTAAAGTCGGGTTCTCCCCAATCGTAAACCATGTGATAACGCCCGCGATCATAGACGACGCTCACGTCGGGCGTATGCCCGCTCTTGTCAAACCATTCCGCGCTGCCTTGCAAAACAACCCCCAGATTGGTCCAGGTTTGTGCCCCATCGGTGGAGCGATAGAGCACGCAACGGCTGGGTCGGCCGCCGTAACCCAGCGTGTAGTCGCCGACATAAATGTAGTGATGGCCGCTCACCGGATCCTGAAATAGAAATCCATTTACCGGCCACTCGAACGGAGGCGTGCCGCGATGAATCGGGTTGCCGGGGATGCGCTCGAAGGCGTCAAAGGACGGGTCGCCGTAAACCGGATGCCGCAGCCAGGCATCCACATGGCGCGACCGGGCGAAGTCCGTGGCGCTGACGGTTGCAATGGCCACCGTGAACACCGTGGCGGCGAAGATTCGAGACAGGCTGCGCATGAGGGCCTCCGGGAAGGTTACTTCGTCCCGAGTTCGAGCGCCAACTTGCGGATGAACTCGTCAAAATAATCCGGCACGTTCGGCCCGAAGAACGACATGGTCCGCGGCTCGTAACCATCCAGGTGATAATACCGCGGGGAAATGACGTAACCGATATAGTCGCCGTTAAAGCTGGTGACGACTGCGTGCCGGCCCCGAGCGAGCATGAAATTCTTTATCCCCAGCGCCAGCTCGCCGCTGAAGTCGCAAGGCGTCGAAATCCAGAGGGTGTCGTCTAGTCGGAAAGCTTGGATGAACGTATCGGTTTTCACCGGCATCAGCCGTTGGGCAACCCACGGGCGGAGACGCAGGCCGTCGCTGACGCGGATGTTCAGCGGGGGCAGGGACAGGTCGAGGCCCAACATTCCGAACGTGATCACATTGGTCAGCTGAGTTTTTGGCAATTCATCGAGCAATTCCTGAGCGAGGGCCTGGCCCATTCGCTCCGCGCCGGCAAAGCCTTTGCCCCCGGAGACGGGGCCGTGGCTGCCGCAGCCGCCCGTCAGGAACACAGCCAGCCCGCCGGTGGCTTGCTCCACCGCCCGTTGCCAGCAGCCCGGATAGTCGGCGCTGAATTCCATCATGTCGCCCCCGAGGACGGTGGCATGGGCGGCAAAACTTCCCAGTACGGCAAGTTTCCCGGTGTTTTGTTTGACCACGACAAAGCTGAATTCCGGATCGACCGTGCCCAGTTCCCCCACCAGTCGATTCCGCACAAACTCCGGCGCGGCGAAACGTCCGTCGCCAAATGCGGCCGGCTTGAGATCGGCGATGGCGTCCCGAATGGCGCTGACGATGCGATCGGCAAACCAGATGCGCGCCCCCGGCTGAAACCCGCCCGCAAACGCCTCGGCAACGAGGCCTTCGCCCCATCCGCCGAGACTGCAATGGGTGTGCGTGGCGCTGAGATAAACTTGCTCTCGCGACAGCTTCAACTCCGTTTCGAGGTGTTGCATCGCGATTTCGGTCACCTCATGCGGAATGATCAAGGCGTCCGCCCCAATCATGACCCCCAGCCGCCCGCCTACGCGCAGTGCCACCGCCTTGATCTGGAGTTCGTCGTGGACGCCTGTGGCCGGTTTTCCGCGCCGGTTACCGTAACCTGCAAGGGGTAACGAGCGGAACTGACCCTTTGACGGGTCGTCCTGCGGGGCATTGATCGTCGGGGTCAGGACCGCGCGGCCAAAGCCCGCCGCCAATTCGCCGTGGGCAACTGAGTTCGTCACCTGGCTGGCCCGCAACCGGGCCGAAGTGGTCGCATAATAGGGAGCACGCAGGTAAGGGCGATAATCGACGCCATCGAGGCACAGAATCAGCGCCCCGACAACCAAGGTCGCGAGGCCCAGCGAGAGGCGGAAGAGAATCCGCCAGAATTTTTTCACCGCGTGATCGTATGCGGCCCCGGTCAATTGCAAAGTTCAAAGTTCCGGCGGCTGGCCGCGGCCAAGTTGACCAACCATGGCAGACCTTCGGCCAACTCCATGTTGGGTATGCGACACGGATTTGGCTCGTGGGTAAGCGGGCGAATCGGGAGCGCTCCCGATGCGGTAGAGCGCGCTGACGGTGACCGGGGCGGGGTGGGGGAGCTTACTTCCCGAGGCAAAACTGGCGGAAGATGGAATCCAGCAAATCTTCCGTAGTGGTCTTCCCCACGATTTCGCCTACCGCATTGGCCCCGCACCGCAAATCCAGGGCGACGAATTCGAGCGACGCATCGTTGCGCAAAGTTGCCAACGCGAGCGCGACGCTTTCACGGGCGCGGCGCAGCGCATCCTGGTGGCGGGAGTTGATCGTTACCTGGGCCATTTCGCTGGTGATGGCCCCGGACCAGACGAGCGACTTGATGGCATCCTTGAGCGTTTCAATGCCCTGGCCGGTGGTGCAGGAAATATCCACCACAGGCGGGCCGGTCTCCGATGCGGCGGGTTGGGATGCCTCGTTGGGGCAGGTGTCCACGCACGCGGTTGTGGATATCGCCGGGCGTGCCCGAAGCACTTCTGCCCCACCCGGTTCCCGGCGGGTTGGCGAGTGGCGCTGCAGTTCAGCAATGCCAAATTTCGCGGGCAGGTCCGTTTTGTTGCGAACGAGGATCCGCTTCTTGCCGGCGAATTCGGCGAGCAAGGCTTCATCGGCGGGGGTGATGGGCTCGGCGGCATCGAGAACATGCAGGATGAACTCCGCGCGCGCCAGGGATTCGCGACTGCGCCGGATGCCTTCACTCTCAATTTCGTTCTGGGCGTCCCGCAGCCCGGCGGTGTCGATGAACACCACCGGGATGCCGCGAATATTGGCGGTTTCCTCAATGGTGTCGCGGGTCGTGCCGGCAATGTGCGAGACGATCGCGCGCTCGTGGCCCAGGAGCTGGTTGAGCAGGCTGGATTTGCCGGCATTGGGGCGGCCCACGATGGCGGCGCGGATGCCCCGGCGCAGTATCTGGCCTTCATTCGCCGTCCGGAGCAGCTCATCCATGAACGCAAGGCCGTTTTCCAGCTGGCTTTCCAGCTGGGTGCGAGTGTCGGGGGCGATGTCTTCCTCGGGGAAATCCAGGTGCGCCTCGATATGCGCCAGGGTGTGCATCAGGTCGTCCCGGAGTTGATTGATGCGGGCGGAAAGTTTGCCGGCCAGTTGTTCATTGGCGGCCCGGAGGGCGAGGTCTGTCCGGGAATGGATCAAATCGGCCACGGCCTCGGCTTGTGTGAGGTCGAGCCGGCCGTTGAGGAAGGCACGTTGGGTGAACTCGCCGGGCAACGCGAGCCGCGCGCCGTTTTCCAGCACCGTGTCGAGGACGGTTTTTGTGGCGAGGATGCCGCCGTGACAGGTGATTTCCACCACGTCCTCGCGGGTGTAGGTTCGCGGGGCCCGCAGCACCGCGCAAAGGACTTCGTCCACGATTTGCCCCGTCCGGGCGACATGGCCGTAATGAATCGTGTGCGTGGCCGCTACGCTGGGTTTGGTGGAACTTTTCCCGACTGGAACAAAAACTTTGTCGGCCACCAGGAGCGCTTGCGCACCGGAAATGCGAATGACCGCCAGTCCGCCTTCGCCGAGCGGCGTGGCGATGGCGGCAATGGTGTCGTCAAACATGCGGCGAGGTTACAGCTGGAAAGTTGCGGGTGGCAAGCGGGCGGACGTGCTTGGTGCGTCCCGGTCAGCCTCAACGCAGACAGCCGCCTTTTTGGATCTGGGACTGCCGTCCTTCCAGCCACTGCCGGGCCTTTTCATAACTTTTCTTTTGCAGATAGTGGAGCAGATCGGGGGCGGTTTCCCGGGGCAACTGATCGGCGAGTTCTTCGATTTGCTCGAACAGCGGAAGCAAATTGGTTTTCGGATTGGCGCTGGCCATGGCTTTCACCGCCGCCTCCAGTTCCAGCAGGCGGGCCAGGAGCTTTTGTTCAATCACAGTCATGGGAATGAAATAACCGTTTGGCGGAAGTTTTGCCATCTTCGAGTCATTTTAAACACGGGGGCAAGTGCAGGCGTTGCTGCAACCGGTAATCGTCCAAAGCTGCCGGTAACCTGTATGTCACCGAGGGCAGGGTTCAACCGCACCACCAGGAACACGCAACAAAAAACGTGACCTCGCCGAGCAAGAGAGTATCATGGCGCTATCATGAATCCTCCTCAGCGGTCAGGTTGCTGGCTTGTCAGCCTCGTGGGTCTGCTTTCCGTTTTTTCCGTCAGCCCGGTTCAGGCGCAAACCTACACGGTTTTGATGCCCATCACGCAAAGTTGGAGTTATTCAACCAATAATCTGGACGGCACGGGATGGCAGTCGCCGGGGTACGTGGAAACCGGGTGGTCGAATCCTGGTCCCGCCCTGCTTTATATCGAGCAAATGCCCTTGCCCGCGCCCAAGAACACGCCCCTGCCTCCGCGGGACGACGGCCTGGGGCCGATGGTGACCTATTATTTTCGTACCACTTTCAACGTCGCCAATGCGGCCACCGTCGCCGCGCTGACATTTTCAAACCTGATCGACGACGGCGCGATATTTTATCTTAACGGCGTGGAAATCCAGCGGGTCGGCATGGCCGCCACGCCGATCAGTTATGGCGATTTCGCCACGCGCACAATGGGGGATGCGACCACCTTCGACGTGTTCACCATTTCCGGCAGTGTGTTGACCAATTTGGTCACTGGCACCAACGTGCTGGCGGTCGA
>CAZIJO010000020.1:24092-41029 GCA_964539515.1 uncultured Bifidobacterium sp.
CGCCACGAGTTCGGACATCGTTTTTGGATCGGCGCTGATTTCCTCGACGGCCGTCACGTTGACCCGCGGGCCGTATCTGCAGAATGGGTCGCATACGAACACCACCATCCGTTGGCGGACTGGTGGGTCGGTGGTCGGCCGTGTGCGGTACGGTGTTTTTCTGGGCGATTTGGATCTAATGGCCGAGGAGGCCGCAAGAACCAATCAACACGAGGTGAGACTGACCGGCTTGCTGCCGGACACCAAATACTATTACGCCATCGGGACCGCGACGACCAACCTGGCGGGGAGCAATGCGAATCACTTCTTCGTCACCGCTCCGCTGCCGGGCACGCCCAAGGCCACCCGGATCTGGGTCTTGGGGGATTCAGGCACGAAAAACGTAAATCAGGTGAACGTGCGCAATGCCTACGAAACGTTCACCGGGGCGCGGCACACCGACCTCTGGCTCATGCTGGGCGACAACGCCTACGACAGCGGGACGGACGTGGAGTATCAGTCTGCGGTGTTTAACATTTACACCAACATGCTGCGCAAATCGGTCCTCTGGCCCACCCTGGGAAACCACGACACCGGCGGCTCAACCGTGTCCAATATCACCTATCCCTATTTCAGTATTTTCTCGCTGCCCAGGAATGGCGAAGCCGGCGGGGTGGCGTCCGGCTCGGAACATTATTACTCGTTCGATTATGCGAACATTCACTTCATCTGTCTTGATTCCATGACCGCCAGCCGGGCCACCAACGGCCCCATGTTCCAGTGGCTCACCAACGATCTGGCGAACACGACCGCGGACTGGACCATTGCCTACTGGCATCACCCGCCGTATTCAAAGGGATCGCATGATTCCGACGCCGGAGGGCCGGGCTACGACATCCAGATGGGCCAGATGCGGCAGGTGTTCTTGCCGGTCCTGGAAGCCGGGGGCGTGGATCTGGTTTTGGCTGGGCACAGTCATTGTTACGAACGGAGCGTCCTGCTGGACCGGCATTATGGTGTGTCCAGCGGGATGAACGCCACCAACAAGCTGGATGCCGGCAGTGGTCGGGAAAGCGGTACGGGTGCCTATAAAAAGCCCGAGGGCGGACCGATTGCTCATCAGGGTGCCGTCTATATTGTCGCCGGCAGCTCCGGGCAGGTCAGCGGCGGGACCCTGAACCACCCGGCAATGTTTGTTTCTCTCAACCAGCTTGGTTCGCTAGTGCTCGACATCGACGGGAAACGGCTCGATGCAAAATTCATCCGCGAGAACGGCCAGACCAACGATTCCTTCACCATCCTCAAACAGAACTTTCCGCCGGTTGCCAGCAACCTCAGTTTCACTGTTCCGGCGGATGCCGCCGCGCCGCTTGCCCTGGCCGGAGGCGACATTAACGGCAATGCGATCATGTTTGCCGCGGACGACCTGCCGGCAAGCGGATTAATCTCGGGCTTTAATCCCACGAACGGCACCTTCGTTTTCACGCCGGCGCATGGTTTCAGCGGTGACGGGAGTTTTACCTATCATGTCACCGACGGTGCGACGAACAGCCCGCTGGCAACCGTGAACCTGACCGTCCTTCCCCCTCCGGACGCCAATACCAACGGTTTGCCGGACGCTTGGGAAGCGATGTACGCAATTTCGGATGCCAATGCGGATCTGGATGGCGATGGCTTTACTAACGCGGAGGAGTACCTGGCGAACACCAATCCGACCAATGCCGCGTCCGCCTTGCGCATCCGTACCGCGACCCGCGAAACGAACGGCAATTTCACCCTGACGTGGGATGCGATTGGCGGTACGCGTTATCGGGTGGGTTTTGACGACGCGGCGCTGAACGGTGGCTTGAGCGGAACGTTTGCCGAGGCCATCCGGCCCGTCACGATGGAGATGAATCCCGCAGCCATCGGGGTCGTCACCAACCAAAGTTTCACGGATGACTTCGGCCTCACGGGCCCGGCGACCAACGGGGCACGTTATTACCGGGTGCAGGTGGTCCGGTGATTGAAGGCGGATGGCAGCGGCGAAGGGAACAGATCGGAACGCCAATGCGGTCAGGTTTTCGCCGTCGGCCAATTCGCGGCGACGAGCAACTTATAGCCCCCGATGACCGAGGCAACCTGGTGGTAGCCCATTTTCTGCGCCGCATCGCATGTGAGCGCCGAGCGAAAGCCGCCCCCGCAGTACATGATGATTTCGGTTGCTTTGTCCGGATACAGTCGCTCCAGGTCGCGTTCGAGGATTCCCTTGCCGAGGTGAACCGCTTCCGCGGCATGACCGGCATTCCACTCATGATCTTCGCGCACATCCAAAAGCACGGCCTTCGGGTTGAGGGAGAGACGGGCCCGGGCTTCGGCCACGCTGACTTCGGTGATTCGACGTTTTGCCTCGTTGACCAAGGCAAGGAATCCGGCGGAGTGATCCATGCGCCCAATTTAAGCGGGGTCGGGAGGGGGTCAAACCAATTCCCGTTGGTCGGGGAGTGCGTGGAGTCGCGGTGGTTCAGCCGGATCTGGGCCGGACATTTGGGGGCTTGCAAATGGACGGTCGAGAGCAGATTATTAAATGAAGAAAACTTGGCGATATGAGTGCTCGCTGGTTCTAAGCATGAGGAACAGTATGAAAACAATCAGTGCTGAGATGGATCCGTTTTCGATCCGAGTCGGTGGCCGACGCTGCGGTCGGAATAACGCCCTGCCTGCGCAACGGCGCGCCTTCACCCTCATCGAACTTTTGGTGGTCATCGCCATCATCGCGATCCTCGCCGCCATGTTGTTGCCTGCGTTGTCGAAGGCCCGGCTCAAGGCCCAGTCCATCAACTGTGTCAGCAATCAGAAGCAGCTCTCGGTCGCCTGGGTGATGTATAGCGGCGACAATAGTGATAAATTGGTGCCCAACTGGGTGGGCGATGCGCGCGCGTGGATTGATGGCAGCGGTGACTCCGGGGTTCATAAACTTCCCGGGGCTACGAATGTCAATGTGCTCCGAAAGGGGCTTTTGTATCCTTACAATCCGAGCGATGGAATCTATCAGTGTCCGACAGCCAAAGGCGGACCGCCGGGAATTCCCAACGTGAAACTCGTGCGTCACGTTTCCTTGCAGGGGCGGATGGGCGGCGGCGACGCCGCGGATGCCAGAATGTTCAATGCGCCGGATACCAGCTGGGTTTTGGGGGCAAAATATCCCCAGTACAAGAAACTCGCCCAGGTGATGAATCCTTCGCCTTCCGATGCCATGACCTTTTTGGATGAGAGTCTCCTCTGTCTCGACGACGGTTACTTTGCGGTGAATGCCACCACCCCCCTTGAATGGCAAAATTCCCCGACCGCCCGTCATGGCAAGTCTGGGGTGTTTGCTTTTGCCGACGGGCATGCGGAACGCTGGAGTTGGCGCGCGATCACTGTGGAACAGGATTTGAACTCGGGCGTCAAACGCTATGGCGTGGACTCCACGCCCGACCTACAGCGAGTCCAGCGAGCCGTTTACCGGTAAACGGCATCAGAATCGGCTGCTCGGGACAGTTATCGTGAGCTACCGTCCGAAGTGGGGCTGGGATTTACTTCTTTCACCGCTGTATCCGTTTGGTAGCCGGCCGCGGGCTTGAACCAGCCATGGCCTCGGCCAAGTGCGGGATTTCGTAGTCAAGGCCAGGTAGCTTCGAATTGTGCCCGTTTACGGACCCCGCCAGATGGAGCGCGCGAAGGCCGCCTGGACTTTTCGCACCGCCGAATGTGAGTGCTTGGGGCGTTCGAGGACGGCCGCACCCCGCCACGGTTTGCAACCCCAACCCGGACCGCACTTTTTTTAATCATCGCGGTCCGGTTGGTGCACCAAAAATAGTTATTGTGTGGCAACTCAAAATTAGTGAGTTTGTTCGCGAGCCGCAGCAGGACCTGCTGGACTCCGGTAGAGGGACGAGTTCGCGAGCCCACGGGCAGAGGAAGTTGGGGAATCGTTGCCCACGGCCAGGGTGAGCGAAGTTCTTGCCGATCGGGAAGCGATCCAGTAGAACCGGGAAGCAGCTCGGGGAAAGATTTCAAACAATATTCAAACGCCATGAAACGAATTCACCGCCGCACATTTCTCAAGGACTCCATCGCCACCGCGGCCGGACTGGTGGTCGCGCCCACCATTATACCTTCTTCGGCCTTGGGCCTCGACGGTGCCGTGGCGCCGAGTGAACGCATCGTACTGGGCGGCATCGGCATCGGCGGCCGGGGTCGGGATGATCTACGCGCGATGTTACCCGAGGCCGACGTCCAGTTTGTTGCGACATGCGATCCGCAGAAATCGCGGCGGGAGATTGTTAAGAAAATGGTCGATGACCATTATGGCAACAAGGATTGTGCGGTTTACGGCGATATCCGGGAGTTTCTGGCGGAACGCACCGACATCGACGCGGTACTGAGTGCCACGGGTGATCGCTGGCACGCACTGGCGGCGATCTGGGCCATGCGGGCGGGGAAGGACATTTATTCCGAGAAACCCTCCTCCATGACGATCGCCGAGGGCCGCGCGGTGTTGGAAACCGCCAAACGCTATGGCCGGGTTTATCAGACCGGCACCCAGCGGTTGAGCGAAGCGAATCACGTTTATGCGATTGAACTCGCCCGGACCGGCCGGCTCGGCCAGGTGCATACGGCCTATGCCCACATCGCCCCGTGGGATGCCGCCGAAATGCGCCACGACTGGTTGCCCGCGGAGCCCGAACCGCCCGTCGAAGAATCCAGCTGGGATCTCTGGCTGGGGCCGTGTCCCTGGCGGCCGTACAATCCGACCTACACGCGCGGCGGCTGGCGCGGCCATTACGATTTTCACACCAGCTGCATCGGCGAATGGGGGGCCCACACGTTTGCCCAGGCGCAGGCCGGGCTTGGCATGTTGCACACGGCGCCGGTCCGTTATGAGTACGTCAACAATATCAGCGGCGACGGAATGGTGACCCGCTTTGCCAATGGGACGAAGATGATTCTGTCCCGGGGGGACAAGTACTGGCACGGCAGCTGTGGTGAACGGTTCGTGGGTACCGAAGGCTGGGCCGGGGCGGCCGATGGGTATCGGAAGACCGAGGCTTCGTCCCCGGTCTTGCTGGCCGATTTCGACAAGCTGATTCTTGAATATCAGAACCGCACGCAGCGCGCCTTGAGCCACACCCGCAATTTCCTGGACTGCGTGAAGTCGCGGCAGCTGCCGGTCGCGAATGCGGAAGTAATGCACCGCTCCATGAGCGCCGTCCATGCCGCCAATATCTGCATGTGGCTGAAGCGGGACCTGACTTACGACCCCGTGAAGGAGGAATTTGTCGGGGACGAACAGGCAAACCGCCTTCGTTCCCGCGCCATGCGCGCGCCCTTTATCATCTGATTAACGGCCTACTTGTTTGCATCCATGAAAACCAAAAACATTCTCTTGATCGCGGTGCTCGGTTGCATTATTTCCGCCGCCCCGGCGGCCGAAACGACCGATCCCACGCCGCTCCTGACGCAACCGGCCGACAAACTCGTCCAGGTTCTGACCAAACCGGACGCAACCCGAAAGGAAAAATCCGATGCCTGCCGCCAGCTGGCGGTGGTTGGCGACAGCAAAGCCGTGCCGGTACTCGTCGGTTTACTGGCGAATGAAGAACTCAGTCACATGGCCCTTTACGCGCTGGAAACCATCCCCGGTGAGCGCGTGAATCAGGCGCTGCGATCGGAACTGCCCAAGCTTCACGGCCGACCACTGCTTGGCGTCATCGCGACGCTCGGGGTGCGCCGGGATGCCAAAGCCGTGAAGCCTTTATCCCGGTTCCTCCGTGATACCGATCCGCAAGTCGCCCAAGCCGCCGCCCGGGCGCTTGGCGACGTCGGCGACAGCAGCGCCGCCCGTGCGATTGAGTCTGCGCTCCGCAAAACGGCGCCGCCCAACCGCCTCGCCTTCTGTGAGGGCCTTTTCCGTTGTGCGGAAGCCATGGCGGCGAAAGGCAAGTCTCGCGACGCGGCCGCTATTTACGACCAGCTGCGCAAACTGAGCGATGTTCCCAACCAGGTGCGGGCCGGGGCCTTGCGCGGCAGCATCATTGTCCGCGGAAAAAGCGGTGGTTGGCTGCTCAAGGAATCGTTGGAAACGAGTGATTCCGTTCTGTTCGCGGCGGCTGTCCGTGCGGCCATCGAAATGCCCGGCTCGGAAGTGACTGAGATTCTGGCGAACCGACTGCCGCAACTCTGGCCCGAACAACGCATCCTGGTCGTCCAGGCGCTCGGCAGCCGGCGGGACGTGCAGGCGCTGCCGGCCCTTTACGTTCAGGCCAATCAAGGCCCCAAGCCGACCCGGGTCGCAGCCATTCACGCCATTTCGGCCATTGGCCATTCGCTTTCGGTGAAGGTCCTCGTCGAATTGCTGGATGACCAGACGATTCTCGTCAAATCCACGGAGGAACCGGAACGCGACATTTCCACAGCCATCCGGGATGGCCTCGCCGGCATACCTGGTCGGGAAGCCGATGCGGCCGCCCTAAGTTATCTCAACAGCGCCCAGGTCAATCGCCGGCTCATCGGCATCGAGCTGGTCGGCCGCCGCCGGATGGTAATTGCGTTACCGGGGTTGTTGTCAGCGGCCAGTGATGGAAATCCCAAAGTCCGTTCCAGCGCCCTGCAGCGCGTGGGCAAGCTTGGGGCTTCGGCCGATGTGCCGCCCGTGATTGCGATCCTGCTGCGTTCCAATGACGCCCAAGACCTGGAGGCCTTGGCCTCGGCCTTGACGGATATTTGCTCGCGCGCCGGTGCGCCTTCTACTGCCACCCGGCAGATCATCGATGGCTTGGCTTCCGCGTCGCCCGCGCAAAAGGGAGCATTGCTTGGGGTGTTGGGCGCCCTCGGCGGAAATCAATCACTGGTAGCCGTTCGCGCCGCATTATCCGATTCCAATCCGGAGGTGCATGCGGCTGCGGTGCGCGCGCTGGCATCCTGGCCCGATCTGGCGGCCGCCCCGGATCTGTTGCAAATCGCCCGGACCACAACGAACAACGCGGAACGCGACCTGGCTTTTGGCGCCTATGTGAAGCTGGTGCGCGAATCCACGGCCAGCGCCGACGAGAAACTTAAACTGCTGACCCAGGCCACGGGCCTGGCGGCCAGCGCCCAGGAAAAGATGCTCGTCCTCGCCGGGCTGGGGGACATCCCTTCCGGTGCGGCGCTGCGATTGGTGACACCTTACTTGGCGGATCCCGCGGTGGTCGAATCAGCGGGCGCGGTCGCCGTGCGGATTGCGGAAAAACTTGATCCCAAATTCTCCGCGGAAATTGGCGTGGCGTTGAATCAGGTTTTGAAGTCCGCCAAGTCTCCGCAAGTCCTGGAGCCCGCGCGCAAGCGCATGGAACAGCTCAAGTTGCCGATCGAACCCTGAAGCGGAAATTGAACCATCCGGGCGCGACCTTGCGGGCAGTGCCGAGCGCCGGCGCGGAAAATTCCCGGGCCCGGTGAAGCGTTTCCCGGTCCGAAAGCGATGTGGCCGCTGAGCGGCGGCATCCGACCATCCTGCCTCGCGTGCCGGCTTGGGCCTTTTGACTGCCCAGTTCAATTCTTTTCATTGTTTCCTCCGGCCCGAACCAGCAAATTGCCGCGCGACTTTGAGAACGCTGCAGCTATATCTCCTGCGCCAGGTGGTCACCACATTAGTCATGACCTTGCTGGTGTTCACCTTCGTGCTGCTGCTGGGCGATGTCCTCAAAGAAATCCTCGGCTTGCTCGTCAACCGGCAGGCGTCCTTGGGTGTGGTGGCGAAGTCCGTCGGGCTGTTGATTCCGTTCATCTGGGTGTTCGCCCTGCCGATGGCCATGCTCACTTCGACACTGCTGGTGTTTGGGCGATTCAGCGCGGATCAGGAACTCACGGCCGCGCGCGCCAGCGGCATCAGCCTGGTGTCCCTCATAGCCCCGATTCTCGTACTGAGTTTGCTCCTTAGCGGCCTGAGCGCAATGGTGAATCTGGAATGGGGCCCCCGCTCGCGGATGGCGTACAAGGATCTCCTGTTCCGATTTACGGCGGAGATCACCACCTCCCGCCTGCTGCCGGAAGGCCGGCACATTCGCGATATTCCCGGCTACGTGTTCTATATCGGCAAGAACCGGGACGGCCAGTTGGAGGAGGTCATGATTTACAAGCTGGCCAGCGGCACGAATGACGTGGCGACCATCCACGCCGCGCGCGGCAAGCTTGAGGTGGAGCCCGCCAGCCAGACGTATGTGATGCATTTGTACGACGCCAACGGAATCCGGTTTAGCGGCGACCGGGCGGCCCCCATTTCGGGCGAGTATCTGACCGAGTCGTTTACCGTCGGCGAGCGCAAACGCAAAGACACGATCCCGATCAGCGATATGACGTTCAATCAGCTGCGCGCGGAGTTGCGGGATCTGGAAAAACGGCTCGCCGCGACGTCGGCGGGCGATGGTCAGCCTGCTCCCACGAGCGCGTCGCTGGGAAAAGCGCTGCGCCGGGTGACTTCGCCGGTGGAGGTTCAGATGCACCGGCGGCTGGCCTATTCGTTTGCCTGTTTCAGCTTCACGCTGCTCGGCATCCCGCTGGGAATCCGGGTCCAGCGACGGGAAACGAACATCGGCTTTGCCATCGCCCTGTTGCTGGTACTGGTGTATTACGGCGTGACGATGCTTGGCATCTCCATGGATCAGCACCCCGAGTTTTTTCCGCACCTGATTCTCTGGATTCCGAATCTGATCTGCCAATCCTTGGGCGCCTGGCTGCTCTGGCGGGCTAATCGCGGGTTTTGACGCCTGTCACGCGGCCCAGCCGAGGCTGATCTCCCGAAATCTTCGCAACGATCAAGAACACGAGGCCGGCATAACGAGCGGAAAGTCCACGCCGAATCCGCCCCGGGTGAAGCGGTTGATTCTTGCTCCCTCAACGCGGGATGGTTTCGGCGGGCGCGGAATCACGACTCGACGGCCGGTCCGTCATCTTCCATCCAATGCGCCCCTCAATTCGCTGGATTCTTGGTGGTATTGGATAAAACAATTTTGGCCAAGAAATGAGCAAGGGATGGTTTTCGCTAATCCTGCGGGTTGCGGATGCTTTGCTCTGGATGAAGACGCCGCATTTCAAAACCCTCGATGCCAACGAAGCCGTAGCCAATATCGCCTACCAGCTCAGCGAGGTAATCGCCATCTACCCGATCACGCCGTCCTCGCCCATGGGGGAGTGGGCGGACCAATGGGCGGCGGCCGGAATGAAGAATCTCTGGGACACCGTCCCGTCCGTAATCGAAATGCAAAGCGAAGGCGGCGCCGCCGGCACGATCCATGGCGCCCTGCAAACCGGTTCGCTGGCCACCACCTTCACGGCGTCCCAGGGACTGCTGTTGATGATTCCGAACATGTACAAGATCGCCGGCGAACTGACGCCCGTGGTTTTTCACATTGCCGCGCGATCCCTCGCGGCGCAGGGGCTTTCCATCTTTGGTGATCACGCGGATGTCATGGCGGCCCGCCAGACGGGTTGGGCGATGCTGTGCTCCAACTCCGTCCAGGAGGCCCACGATCTGGCCCTGATTTCGCACGCGGCCACGCTCGAGTCACGCATTCCGTTCGTGCATTTCTTCGACGGCTTTCGGACCTCGCACGAAGTGGGCAAAATTGACCTGGTGGACAAGGACGTGATCCGCGCCATGATCAACGAGGAGCGGGTGCTGGAACATCGCGCCCGCGGTCTGACTCCGGATCGTCCGGTATTGCGCGGGACCGCGCAGAATCCCGACGTCTATTTCCAGGCGCGCGAAACGGTGAATCCGTTCTACGACAAATGCCCGGAGATCGTGGACATGGCGATGGCGAAGTTTGGCGAACTGACGGGTCGTCGTTATCAGCTTTACGAGTATCACGGCGCGAAGGACGCCGAGTTCGTTGTCATCCTGATGGGTTCCGGCTGCGAGGCGGTGCATGAAACGGTGGATGCGTTGAACGCACGCGGCCTCAAGACCGGCGTGCTGAAGGTGCGTCTGTATCGTCCGTTGGACGTCAAGCGACTCATCGCGGCCTTGCCGGTGACCACAAAGGCCATTGCGGTGCTGGATCGCACCAAGGAACCCGGCGCGGGTGGCGAACCGTTGTATCTGGACGTGCTGAATGCGTTCGCGGAAATCGTTCACGGGAACGCCGAATCGAAGTTCGTCCGCCCGCCCCGCATCGTCGGCGGGCGCTTCGGGCTGTCGTCCAAGGAATTCACCCCGGCCATGGCCAAGGCGGTGTTCGACAACCTGGCTATCGCGCAGCCCAAGAATCATTTCACGGTCGGCATCGTAGACGACGTGGGGCACAACAGTCTGCCGGTGGATGAGGGATTTTCCATCGAACCACCCGAGGTTGTACGGGCGCTGTTCTACGGTCTGGGCGCGGATGGCACCGTCGGCGCAAACAAGGATTCCATCAAGATCATCGGCGAAAACACGGACAACTACGCGCAGGGCTATTTCGTTTACGACTCGAAGAAATCCGGGGCGATCACAATTTCGCATCTGCGCTTCGGGCCGAAGTATATCCGGTCCACCTATCTCATCACCCACGCGAATTTCGTGGCCTGCCATCAGCCGGTCTTCCTCGAACGCATGAACGTCGCTGAATGCCTCGTGACCGGCGGCACGCTGTTGCTGAATTCGCCGCACCCGCCGGAGCATGTTTGGCAACATCTTCCCGTTGAGACGCAACGAGACATCATCGCCAAAAAGGCGAAGGTTTATACCATCGATGCCTTGAGCGTTGCCCGGGCGGCCGGCATGGGCGGGCGCATCAATACGGTCATGCAGACCTGCTTTTTCTCCGTGTCGGGCGTGCTGCCCCGCGAAGAGGCCATTCAGGCCATCAAGGATTCCATCAAGAAGACCTACGGCAAGAAGGGCGAGGAAATCGTCCGGATGAACATCGAAGCCGTGGACAAGACGCTCGCCCACCTGTTCGAGGTGAAAGTGCCGGCGCAGGTCGAAAGCGTCATTGCCATCCGGCCGGCGATCCCCGCCCAGGCCCCAGCGTTCGTCCGCGATGTCCTCGGGACGATTGCTGGCGGGGGCGGCGACCGTTTGCCGGTGAGCGCCATGCCCTGCGACGGCACGTTCCCGACCAACACGGCCCGCTGGGAGAAACGCAACCTTGCGACGGAAGTGCCGGTCTGGGATCCGCAGGTCTGCATCCAATGCGGCAAGTGCGTGTTTGTCTGTCCGCATGCCACCATTCGCAGCAAGGTTTACGAGCCAACCCAAAACGGGCGGCCGGAAACCTTCAAGTCCGCCGAGGCACGGTTACCGGAGTGGAAGGGGAAGAAGTTCACCATCCAGGTGGCGGTGGAAGACTGTACCGGCTGTGGTGTGTGTGTGGATGTTTGCCCCGCGCGCAACAAATCCGAGGCCAAGCTCAAGGCCATCAACATGCGGCCGCAGCCCCCGCTCCGGGAGGCCGAAGCGAAGAACTGGGATTATTTCCTCAGCATCCCGGAACTGGATCGCCGCACGGTTTCCACCGACAACGTCCGCGGGATGCAGGCGCTGTTGCCCTTGTTCGAGTTCTCGGGCGCGTGTGCCGGCTGTGGCGAGACGCCGTATGTCAAGTTGCTCTCCCAGCTGTTCGGCGACCGCTTGGTAGTGGCCAATGCCACCGGCTGCTCCTCGATTTATGGCGGCAATCTGCCCACCACCCCTTGGGCGCAGAATGCCGAGGGTCGCGGGCCGGCCTGGTCGAATTCCCTGTTCGAGGATAACGCCGAATTTGGGCTGGGTTTCCGGGTGAGCATCGACAAGCAGCGCGAATTCGCCGCCGAACTCCTGCAGAAACTGGCGCCCGGCGTGGGCAGCGACTTGGCCGAAAACATCCTCCTCGCGAATCAAAAGGACGAGGCGGGCATTTACGACCAGCGCGAACGCATCGTCGCGCTGAAACAGCGCCTGCTCCAGATCAAATCGCCGGAAGCAAAGCGGCTGCTCGCGCTCGCCGACATGCTGGTGCGCAAAAGCGTGTGGATCATAGGTGGGGATGGCTGGGGCTATGACATCGGTTATGGCGGCCTGGATCACGTGCTCGCCAGCGGCCGCAACGTCAAGGTGCTGCTGCTGGACACGGAGGTTTATTCCAACACCGGCGGGCAGGCGTCGAAATCGACGCCGCGGGGTGCAGTGGCCAAGTTTGCGGCCAGTGGCAAGCCGGCGGCAAAGAAGGATCTCGGCCTGATCGCCATGACCTACGGGAACATTTATGTCGGTTGCGTGGCGATGGGCGCCAAGGACGAGCACACCCTCAAGACGTTCCTCGAAGCCGAGGCGTACGACGGCCCCGCCCTGATTATTGCCTATTCCCATTGCATCGCGCACGGCATCAACATGACGACCGGCCTGCAAAACCAGAAGGCCGCGGTGAATTCGGGCCACTGGCTGCTCTATCGCTACAACCCGGAGCGGGCAGCGAATGGGGAAAACCCGCTGCAGCTCGACTCGCCGCCACCGCGGATCAAGCTCGGCGAATACCGGGCCATGGAGAACCGGTTCAAGATGCTCGACAAGAGTCATCCCGACCAGGCGAAAGTGCTCCTCGGCCAGGCGCAGGCGGAAGTGAATTTGCGCTGGAAGCTATATCAGCATCTCGCCGCCCGCGATCTCAAGCCGGCCGGTGGGTCGGGCAGCGAAACCAAAACCCCGTCAACGGTGGAATCCTGAGGCAAGGAGACAATCATCATGGACCTGAGCACAAATTACCTGGGAATGAAACTGCGATCGCCGCTCGTGCCCTCGGCGGCCCAACCGTTGACGGAGAGCGTGGACCATATCAAACGCATGGAAGATGCCGGCGCGGCCGCGGTGATCATGCATTCGCTTTTCGAGGAACAGTTGGCCCTCGAACGGCGCGAACTTTTCCAAAGCATGACGCAGGGGACGGAAAGTTTCGCTGAGGCGCTTTCGTATTTTCCGGAGCCGTCGGCATTCCATGTCGGACCGGAGTTGTATCTGAAGAACATCGCGCAGGCGAAAAGCGCCGTGAAAATCCCGATCATCGCCAGCCTGAATGGATCGACGCCGGGGGGATGGGTGACGTACGCGAAAGAAATCGAGCAAGCGGGCGCCAACGCGCTGGAACTGAACATTTACTGGATTCCCACCGATCCATCCCTGAGTTCCGTTCGTATCGAGGATACCTACATTGACATCCTGCGGTCGGTGAAAGCGCAGGTTTCGATTCCGGTATCGGTCAAGCTCAGCCCGTTCTTCACGAACTTTGCGAACATGGCGCGGCGGCTGGAATCTGTGGGGGCCGATGGCTTGACGCTGTTCAATCGCTTTTATCAGCCGGACATAGACCTGGAAATGCTCGAGGTGACGCCGAATATCCTGTTGAGTACGCCGATGGCGATGCGCGTGCCGTTGCGGTGGATTGCCATTTTGCGCGACCAGGTCGGCTTGAGCCTGGCGGCGACCAGCGGCATCCATCGTGCCACTGACGCGATCAAAATGCTCATGGCGGGCGCCGATGTCACGATGCTCTGCTCGGCCATTCTACGGCACGGCGCGAAACACATTGGGGTGGTCGAAAAGGAAATGGTCACCTGGCTGGAGGAGCATGAATACGAATCCGTGGAGCAACTCCAGGGCAGCATGAGTCAGAAGAACTGCCCCGACCCGGCCGCTTTCGAGCGCGCCCAGTACATGCGGGCGATTGCCGGCTACAAAACGAACTAGTGCGAGGCGGTGCCTCGCGGAGAATGCCGGGCGGTGAATCAACGGGCTAATCTCTTGAACGCATTTAACTTCAGGCGCTGACCCGCGACTTGCTTCCGCCCCGCGATAACTCTAATCTGCGGCCGTTCGTTGCGAGACGAAACCCAGATGCAACTCGAAGTCCCCCGGCGATCGTGCCGGGCTGACTGACCTTGGCAACTTTGGGTGTCGGCGTTTGGACTGAAGAAATGCTCGGCGAAGGCATAATCAAAGGCATGGCGGAGACCGCGAGGAATTTCCTCGGCTCTTACGTCAAGGACGAACGTTTGACCACGGTGCAGTACCCGGAGGAGCGCTCGCCGCAGATCGAGAACGCGCGCCAGTTTCCCTTTCTCGTGTTCGACGGCGACGAGCCGATGAAGGGGCTGCGCTGTGTCGCCTGCCAGATTTGCGAGAAGGAATGTCCGCCCAAGTGCATTTACATTGTCAAGAGCAAGGACAAGCGGCCGGACTACAAAGGGCAGATGCAGTTTTATCCGGCGACCTTCGACATCGATCTATCGGTTTGCATGAGCTGCCAGATTTGCGTTGAGGTCTGCCCGTTTGAATCCATCAAAATGGACACCGCTTATGAATTGAGCACCAGCGACCGTTTCGGCGGGTTGTTGGTGCACAAGCAGCAACTGGCTAAATCCAACGATCATTATCGGAAGATTCATCCCGCTGACGCGGCGGCCTCCGACGCCGCGCTGGCGGCCGAAGTCGCCAAGGCCCAAGCCAAGGCGCGGGCCGACGCCGAGGCCAAAGCGAAGGTTGCGGCCGAATCAAAAGCCAAAGCTGCCGCGGCCGCGGCTGCTCAATCCGCCCCGGCCCTGACCGCATAAATGAGTTCCTCCCCGACAACTGCCGACGCCCAGACTGACGCCGACACGGCTCGAGGGGGTGGATCGTGACCGGCTTGGATCAGGTTTTCGTGGCGCTTAAACACTGGCTGCTCGGCCAGTTGGCGGAGGTGTTGCCAGCGGACCTGCTCCCCATCATTTCGGTGCTGCTTTCCATTGCCGCCATCATTGTGGTCTTCGCCTCCTTGTTCGCGATCATGACGATCCTGGAGCGCAAGGGGCTCGGCCGGATTCAGAACCGCTACGGCCCCAACCGCGTGGGGCCATTCGGTTTCCTCCAGCCCGCCGCGGACGGCATCAAGGCGATCATCAAAGAAGACCTGGTGCCGCGCGCGGCCGACAAGGTTGTCCACCTGCTCGCCCCCGTTATGCTGGTGGTGCCGGCGTTGCTTGTCTATGCGGTGCTGCCCGTTGGCCGCAACATGGTGGCAATCGATTTTGACGCCGGCCTGCTGTTCTTTTTTGCGGTGGGGGCCGCGTCCGAACTCGCGGTGTTCATGGCCGGTTGGTCGAGCCGGAATAAATACGCACTGCTGGGGGCCATGCGCGCGGTAGCCCAGATGGTCAGCTACGAAATACCCCTCATTCTCTCAACCGTCACCGTCGTGATGATCACCGGCACGCTCTCGCCGGTAAAGATTGTCGAAGCGCAGGGAACCTACAGCGGGTGGCTGCCGGATTGGTTTGTGTTCACCCCCTGGGGTTTAGCGGGCTTCGTGCTCTTTATGATCGCCGCCAACGCCGAGGCCAATCGTTCACCTTTCGACCTGCCCGAGGGCGAATCTGAACTTGTCGCCGGCTATTTCACCGAATATTCCGGATTCAAATTCGCGCTCTTTTTCCTGGCCGAATACCTCAGTCTGTTCGCGGTCAGCGGGCTGGGGATCACGCTTTTTCTGGGCGGCTGGCAGGCCCCTTTCGCTGCGCTCGATTTCATTCCGTCCTGGGCGTGGTTCTTCGCCAAGTTGCTCGGGTTGATTGTGCTGTTCATCTGGACGCGCGGCACTCTGCCCCGCCTGCGGGTGGATCAACTCATGAACTTCGCCTGGAAATTCATGCTGCCCCTCGCCCTCATCAACCTGCTCACGGCGGCGATGTGGCATTTCATGCCGGCAGGGCTGCCGCGTTGGCTGGTCTGTGGCGCGCTGGTGGTCGGCCCGTACTTGTTGTTGGGCCGCGGACTCATGGCGGGAAAGCACATTGCCAAACGCGTTTATCGCTACGCCGAATGACCCCTGCCCAAATTCCAAACTAGCCATGGACTGGCCTTTTATCCTCATTGCCGGGTTCACCATCGCGGCGGCCGCGGCGGCGATGACGCTGCGCAACCTCATTCACTGCGCCCTCGCCGTGGCGCTGGCGTTCATCGGCCTGGCGGCGACCTATTTGCATCTAAACGCCCAATTCGTCGGCTTCGCGCAAATCCTGGTCTATGTCGGCGCGGTGGCGATTCTCATCGTGTTTGCGGCCTTGTTGACGCGGGGCGGTGAACCCTCCGAAGCGGCCGTTTTTTCGAAGTCGTGGACGGCCGGTATCGGCGTGGCCCTGGCCGTGCTCGGCGTGCTCACGTGGGCCATCAACCGAAGCGCCGTCGCGCAACGGGAGTCAACCCTTCCGCCGGAAGCCCCCGTGAAGCAAATCGGCGAAGCGCTGATGACCAAGTACGTCCTGCCGCTGGAAGTCATTGGCCTGCTGCTGACCGCGGCGCTCATTGGCGCCGTCATCATTGCGATGCGCGACGAGGTGCGGAAATGAAACCCCAAAACCCAAACAACAAACACCAAAGAAACTTCAAACACCAACCTCCAAGGTCTGTGTTCGCGCGCGCGTTTGAAGTCTGGAGTTTGGGGTTTATTTGGTTTTTGGGTTTTGGTGTTTGGAGTTTCGCCCTAACATGACCCCCCTCGTCGCCTATCTCATCCTCAGTGCGTTCCTCTTCGCCATCGGGTTGGCGGGTGCGTTGACGCGGCGCAACGCCATCATTGTGCTCATCGGCATCGAACTGATGCTCAACGCGGCGAACCTGAACTTCATCGCGTTCTGGCGCTTCAGCGAACATCCGGAAGCGCTCACCGGCATCATGTTTGTTATTTTCTCCATTGCCGTCGCGGCGGCAGAAGCCGCGGTCGGGCTGGCCTTGATCATCGCGATCTACCGGCACTACAAGACGACGAACGTGGACGAAGTAAATTCCTTGAAGGGCTGAATGGCTTGGATTGTCAAAAACCTCTGGCTGATTCCCGCGTTGCCGATTCTGGCAGCGGGACTGAGCGCGCTCGCGCCGCAGCGTTGCCGCAAGTTTTCCTCGTCGCTCGCCATTGGCTCGATGATCGGGGCGTTCCTGTTGTCGCTCTGCGCCTTCACGCACGCGTTGC
>CAZIJO010000021.1:0-40306 GCA_964539515.1 uncultured Bifidobacterium sp.
TTTGATGCAGGATGCCGTCAATGCGGTACCGGATGCGGAGTTCGTCTTCCTGCGGCTCGAGGTGAATGTCCGTGGCGCGCTCCTTGAACGCCTCCCAGATCACCTGGTTGACGAACTTGATGACGCTGGCGTCCTGTTCGCCCTCGGTGATTTCCTTGTCCAGCGGCAAATCGAGGTCGAGCGGCATTTCCTCGTCCATCTCGTCGAGCGTTTCCGCGCCGACGCCGTAATACTTCTTGAGCGCCTTCTCGATGTCGGCGCGTGGTGCGAGCGCAAACTGCACCGGCCCGTGGGCATCGAAGCGGACCGCATTGAGCATCGCGGTGTCGAAAGGGTTGCTGACGGCAATTTGCACCGCCCCGTCCTTCAGCACCGTCGGCAAAACGTTGTATTGAAAGGCGACTTTGGTGGAAATCTTGGTGCGGGCCTCATTTTCGATGATGAGCTTGCCCAATTCGACATAAGGCCAGTTCAAACCGGCGGCGAGCCGTTGCAGGAATACATCCTCCGCCATGCCGCACTCGCGTCCGAGAAATGCCAGAAAGGACTCGGTTGATCCGTTTTCCACCGCCACCGCCCAAGCCTTGCGCACCTCGTCATACTGCTCCGGCATCACCCCGAGGACGGAGGCGAATAGAATTTTGACCGAGTTAAATGCCATTAGTCTTTGCTGTCTTTCCGAACGACTTAACGCCGGAGCCTAAAAAAAGTTTCGGCGAGGGTCAAAGAATAAACCCCGCCGGCACCGGAATACTTTCATTGCGCCGCCCGGCGTGCCCAGCGCAATTTCGCAGAGCTGGAGCGAGGATTTGCGTTGCGCTCCGCCGGCGTGGGGCGGATGACTTCGTCGGCAATCGCGGCGAAAATCCCGTCCCGTCGCCCGGCCGCGAAGGCCTTTTTCACGCGCCGATCCTCCCCCGAATGGAATGTCAACACGGCCACCCGGCCACCTGGAGACAGGCAGGCCGGCATCTGTCGCAGCCAGGCATCGAGCGCGGCGAACTCGTCGTTCACCGCGATGCGCACCGCCTGGAACACCCGCCGCACCGCAAGGTCGGCCGCTTCCCGGGGCAATCGCGGGAGCGCGGCGCGGATGGCGTCCGCCAGGGCCGTGGTCGTGGCGAAGTTTTTCCCTGCAAGGGCAATGGCAATCGCCTCCGCCTGCGGTTCATCCGCATTTTCCCGCAACAAGTCGGCGAGGGCCGGCGGCCGGATTTTTGCCAGCAACGCCGCCGCTGATTGACCCCGCGCCGGGTTCATGCGCATGTCGAGCGGACCGGGGAGCTTCACGGAAAAACCGCGCGCCGGGTCATCGATTTGCATCGAAGAGACCCCAAGATCGGCGAGCAGCAGGTCCGCGCCAGCGAGGCCGGCGGCGGCAAGAACTTGCGGCAGGCCCGCGAAGTTGCTGCGAACGGCGGTGAACACCTCCGGGCCAAACCCGGCGGCGCGCAACCGGGCCTCGGTCTTCGGCAGTTCGATGGGATCGGCGTCGAGGCCGAGCAAAAGGCCGCCCGGTAGGAGGCGGGCGAGCAGTTCCTGCGCATGGCCGCCGTAGCCGAGCGTGCAATCCACCGCCACATCGCCCGGCCGCGCCGCCAGCACTTCCAGGATCTCCGCGACCATGATGGGCCGATGCGTACCTGCCGGGGTTTTGCCGGCGGCGACAACTTTTGCGACCGTCTCCGCATAACGTTGCGGATCGTGCTCCTTGTATTTCTCCTCGAACCGGCGCGGGTTCCGGCCGGAGTACCGCGGCCGTCGGCGATGCGGCGGCGCGGCCTCGCGTGTCGGTTGGAGCGAAAGTTCGTCTGACATTTGGCAACCGCAGGATGGCCAATCGCGGAGAGGTGGGCGAGAAAGTTCGCGGTCGCTTGTTTCGGTCTTACTCTTAATCTTGATCCTACTGTTAATCTTCCCATTGCCTTCAGACCGCCGGAATCCGGACGGCGTGATTAAGATGAAGATTATGATTAAGAGTAAGAACTCAATCTGCCCCGCCACTTCCAGTCACGCCCGATCCCACATTCCCCTTGCCGCAGATTTTGCCTTCACCCATGCTTCGCGCGATGGCTGAACGGCCCGTTTCCACCCTGAACAAACCGGACGTGGCGCTCGAACTGACGCTGCGCCCGTCGCTGTTTTCCGATTTCACCGGCCAGCCCAAGGTCAAGGAGCGCCTCGAGATCGCCGTCACCGCCGCCCGGCAGCGTCAGGAATCCCTCGATCACATTCTCCTCAGCGGCCCGCCCGGCCTCGGCAAAACCACCATTGCCAACATCCTCGCCAAGGCGATGGGAGGCAATCTCAAGGCCACCAGCGGGCCAACCATCGAGAAGGCCGCCGACCTCGCGGGCTTGCTGACCAATCTCGAAGAAGGCGACGTGCTGTTCATTGATGAAATCCATCGTCTCCAGAAGACCATCGAGGAATATCTCTATCCCGCGATGGAGGATTTCAAGCTCGACATTATCATTGATCAGGGGCCAAACGCCCGCAGCGTCCGCCTGAATCTCCCGCGCTTCACCCTGATCGGCGCCACGACGCGCAGCGGCTTGCTTACGGCGCCGTTGCTCACGCGGTTCGGCATGCGCGAGCGGCTCGACTACTACGTTACGGAAGACCTGGAGAAAATCGTCGTCCGCTCCGCCCGCCTGCTGAACGTGGAGATTGATGCCAAGGGCGCCCATGAGATCGCCCGCCGCAGTCGCGGCACGCCGCGCATCGTGAACAACCTGCTCCGCCGGGTCCGCGACTATGCCCAGGTCCGCCATGATGGCCGCATCACGGGCGTCATTGCCGACCAGGCGCTCGCCATGCTGGAGATTGACCAGAACGGCCTCGACGAAATGGACAAGCGCATCCTCGAAGCCATCATCGTGAAGTTTGGCGGCGGCCCCGTGGGCGTGAGTTCACTCGCCGTGGCCGTGGGTGAGGAGCCGGACACGATTGAGGAAGTCTATGAGCCGTATCTCATCATGGAAGGCTATCTCAACCGCACCGCCCAGGGCCGCGTCGCCACGGCGCTGAGTTACCAGAAGTTGGGCCTCAAGGCGGTCACGGGCAACCAGGCGAAACTGTTCTAGGCGACCTTTCCCCCGCCGGGCCGCTCCCGGATCTGAAAGCAATTTGCCGGTGGCACAAAACCCACCCGGGGACTACGTTCCCGTGGTGAAAAATGTGTTGGCAGCGACACCTTTGGGACTCGCGATTTTCGCCGGCATCAACCTCGGTCTGGCGGACTTGGCGGTGGCTGCCGACACGAATCTTTTCACCGTCCGTCGCATGCGCATGGTTCAGGAACAACTGATCGGCCCCGGACGCGACATCACCAACGCGCGCGTCCTGGCGGCAATTGGCAAGGTGCCGCGCCACGAGTTCGTGCCGGAACACTCCCGCAACCAGGCCTATGAAGACCACCCGTTGCCCATCGGTTACGGCCAGACCATTTCCCAACCTTACATCGTGGCGTTCATGACCGAGAAACTCGATCCGCAACCCACGGATCGCGTGTTGGAAATCGGCACCGGCTCGGGCTATCAAGCAGCAGTGCTGGCGGAACTGGTGGCCAAGGTTTACAGCATCGAGATCGTTGCCCCCCTCGCCCTGCGCGCCAAGGCCGACTTGCAACGATTGGGCTACACGAACGTGGTGGTGCGCGCGGGCGACGGTTACCAGGGGTGGCCCGATGCGGCGCCGTTCGACGCCATCATTGTCACTTGCGCCCCCGACAAAGTGCCGCAACCGTTGACCGAACAACTCAAAGACGGCGGGCGGATGATCATACCGATTGGGGAGATTTGGGATCAGAAGCTCGTGCTACTCCACAAGCGCGGTCAACGCTTGGAGAAAACCGTGGTGCTGCCCGTGCGCTTCGTGCCGATGACCGGTGAGGCACAGCGGTGAATTGGAGCGAGGGGGCGATCGAAAGTGACGACCGTCGGTTCGTGGGTCGCGGGACAGAGCGGCGGAGGGCCGCCGCACTCCAAGACGCTACGCGCGGTGTAAGCGGCATCGGCAAATGCTATGCGTCTTGGAGTGCGCCAGCCCTCTGGCGCTTTTTTGCGCAAGCGCTTCGATCGCCACAACCAGTCGCACCGCGGAGCGATTCACCGTTTGACAAAGGGCTGCGGAAAAACAGAATCAAAGCCGTACAAAGATGACGACAACCACCAAATCAAATTGTCGCCCGTTCCACGGCTAATCGGCTTACGCTTCACGCGGATGAAACGGCAACGCTATTGGACTAGAATCGCTTTGGTTGGGAGTTTGTTCTGCATCGCGTTCTGCATTTATTACGTGAAGTCGCATCCTCTGGTGTTCAATGAGAGCCTTTGGCAGCACGCACACTGCATGCCTCAAGCGGCTTCCGCGTTCCGGCTGTACGCCGAAGAGAACGGAAGGCGTTTCCCGTACCACACGAATGGTTACGGGGATGCGCTCCTGATGACGACTCCGGAGCGAGCGTGGTTCTACTACTTGACTGGACCGGGTTACAACACGTCTGCATTTGAGGATGCACTTTCATCAAACGGCAACGTGGATGAGAATCGGTGTGGCCGTGTTTATGTCCAGGGTTTGAGCGAAACAAACGACGCACGCATTGCCATACTTTTTGATAAGGTAGCCGCGCCGCCAGATCACTGTCATTTTCCACAGCGGCTTTGGCGAGGATATGTGCGAGAGGTTCTTTTTGTGAATGGAGATTGGCGCACTGTGCCGGTAGCGCAATGGCCAGATTTCGTCCAGCAGCAAATGGGATTCCTTATGGAAGCCGGTTTCTCCAAAAAGCATGCACAAGAACTATACGACGAAGTGAAATGAATCTGCCGCCACCTCTTGCCGCTTTTTGCGCGGCGACTCACATCACCTCCCCTCACTGCATTGACTTCAAAAAAGTGACGAGGTCGGCCAGTTCCTGTTTGCTTAGCTGCGTGTCCAATCCTTGCGGCATCACGGAGAGCAACCCCGGCCGCATTTCGGCGATGTCCGCCCGCGCGATCCGCTGCTCCGTCTCCGGGCCGGTGGCCAGCACCACTTCGTCGGCCGCATCTTTGCGCAGCACCCCGCTGAAATCGTCGCCATCCTTGTTGACCACCACCATCGGCTCGTAACTGCGCACGAAGCTGGCGCTGGGATAGACCACGGCTTCCAACAGATCGCGCTCGGTGCGAACCTTGCCGATCCCGGAAAGACTCGGGCCGAGGCGGCCGCCCACGTAGCCGATCTCGTGGCAGGTGACACACGCCGTCTTGGGACTCGTAAAGACCAACTGCCCGCGCCGGATATCGCCGTGCAGAGACATGATCTCCTTCAGCATGGCTTCAAGATTGGCGGCCTGTTTGGCGGCATCCTCGTTCAACGCCGCGAGGAACTCGTCGGCGCTCTTCTGCGTGGCCTCGGGAAATTTGGCAAAATGCGGTTTCAGCTGGCTCGGGGGCAGGGCCTTGGCGCTCTTGGATTCACGCAAGGCGGCCAGTAGCGTGGCCCCCAACGCATCGTCCCCGCCGCCGTCAAAGGCGCCACAGAGTTTGTTCAACTCCAGCGGCCCGGCGGACTTCAAATTCTCCGTGAGCGCACCGAGCTGGGCGGTGGCCAGTTTCGCTTGTGCCAGCACCCCGGCCGCGGTGCTGCGCGTGTTCGGTTCGTTCTCGGCCGCCAGCTTGGTGCGCAGGAAGTCGAACTCGACCGCGTCCAAGGTTGCTCCGGCCGGCAGTGCGGCGAGGGCATCGAGGCGCAGGGCCGGTGGCTGGCTGGAGTCACGCCCGATTGCCCGAAGCGCCCCGACAAGCCTGGCATCGCTATTCATGGTGCGGGCAGCGCGCACGGCGGATGGAAGCAATGCTGGATTTTTGGATTCAAGTGCGTTCAGGCTGGCCGCCTTCCAACTCGCGGGGGGTTGTTTTTGACCGGCGCCGGCGATGGCATTCAAGGCGGCAATGCGCGTTTCACTTTTGAATCCGGGCTGCGTAATCGCCTCGGCAAGCAATTGCTGACCGCCGTCGGCACGGGTGAGGATGTGCAGTTGGTTGTCCAATGCCGTGCGCTCGGCAGCGGCAAGGTCAGCCGCCGTGAGACGTTGGCGAAACCAACCGGCAAGTTCGCCACCCCAATCGGGGTGATGGCTGAGAATCCAGTTGGCAGCCCGGCGCAGTCGCTCGTCCGTCGCACTCAGGAACGGCACAACCTCAGTTGGTTTCAGGTCGCTGCCGTCCATTTGGTCGAGGGCAATGAGCGCGCCCCGTTGGATGGCGGGATTGGCCGTTTTAAGTCCGGCACGGGTCGATGATGCGGCTTCGATATCAATCAAGGCCCGAATCAAGGATTGTTCAAGCGCCAGATCTTTGCTGGCGGGACCGATCGCTTCCAGAATCATCGGCACGGATGGTTTGTCCCGCAACCGACCCAACCCTTCGGCCGCCACCCGGGCCGCCCAGGCGTTTTGGTCGTCCGGCCTGGCGGAGTACTCGACCAGAATCTTGGTGAAACGGGAACGTTCTTTCTGCGGTGCCGTCAACACCGCGAGCTTGAGGGCAGCGCCATTGTCTTTGTTGTTCCCCAGACCCGGAGGTTTGACCAGGCGGGCGTAAGCGTTGTTCCGGGCGGACGCGTTCAACCGCGGCGCCCCGACTTTTCGCACCCGATAAATTGCGCCGAGGATGTCGGGCTTGGCGAGTTGCGAACTGGGACAACAAAGCTTGTACCAGCCGCCCGTATCCACGACGAGCAGGCTGCCGTCGGCATCCGGCAGCACATCGGTCGGATGGAAATCCACATTATCGGACACGAGGAAATCGCTGTCGGTACTCGCGTAGGTGGCACCTTGCGGCTTCAGGATGTGCCGGGTGACCTTGCGCAGATTAAAGGTGGTGGCGAACAGGTTGTCGCGATAGTCCGGCCCAAAGACATCATTTTCGTAGCGTGTCAGCGCACATTCCGCCGCCGGACCGGCCTGGTAGAACGGATGCATCACCTCCGGGCTGGCGTGCTTGACGCGCCCGTCCTGGATCACATCGTGAATCTTGCCAAAGACGGCGCCGTACACGGCGTGACCGATGCCGTCGCGGAAACCCGGCTGGCTGAAATCAATGAACGTGCTGGTGAAAACCGTTTCGCCCTCGGGGGTAAAGGCCACCTCGACCGGGTTGTCCATTCCGCCCGTCATGATGACATCCAGGTCCGAACCGTCAGGACGCGCACGATAAATGTGGGCTGCCTTGTCGTTCAGCGTGCGACCGTTGCCGAGTTTGTGGGTCTGCTCGGCAAAGGCACCTTTCGTCCAATAAATATAGCCGTCCGGTCCGAGATGCGGTCCGTGCACATCGTTGGCGCAGCCGGTCAACGTGTCACCTTTCCACCATTCCTCGCGTTGATCCGAGACTCCGTCGCCGTTGTTATCGCGGAACCGCCAGATGCTCGGCGGGGCGGCCACGTAAACCCAGCCGTCATGCCACAGGCAGCCCTGCGGGAACATCACCTGTTGCGCAAACACCACCGACTTGTCAAAGCGCCCATCGCTGTCGGTGTCCTCCAGCCGCAGCACGCGCGCCGTCGGATTCTTGAGCTGGTCCGATGGTTTGTCGTTCGAGCCGGATGAGTCGGTCACGAAAAGCCGCCCCTGATTGTCGAAACTCGCGCTGACCGGGCGTTGGATGAGATTGGTGCCGGCGGCGAGTTGGACTTCAAAACCGTCAGGGATGACAAAGTTTTGGGTGGGAAATCTATTGGTCTGCGCGGCGGGCGTGTTGACGACGGACAGCACCGTGAGCGAGCAAAGGGCTATTCCAAAATGGTATCTCATAAGCATGGCGAACCGGTGTCGAGTAAAGCGAGCCGGCGAAAGTTTGCAAGTCTTGTTCAATGAATTCTGTCCTCACGGCGAATCAAGCCGGCGGGCTTCACTTCGCCCCAGGCGCCAGCAGGAATGCCAACAGGTCGTAGAAATCCGCCACCGGAATCGCCTCTCCGAAATTCGCCGGCATCAGCGAGAGTTGAGACTCCCGGCGCTCCGCAATGTCGCTTTTCGGCACAGCGATTTCCTTCCCCGACGAGTCCACCAACACCAGGACGGCACCCTCCTCCCGACGTGGCAATCCAGTGATGGACGTGTCGTCCTTGAGGGTCACGAGGCTGGGCCGGAATGCCGGATCAATATTCCGGGACGGATCCAGGATGTCCTCGATGACCCGTTCCAACCCGCGATTACCCACGCCATCGAGTTGCGGCCCCACCACCGCGCCGTGGCCTTCGAGTTGATGGCAGACCGCGCATGCTTTCTCGAAAACCGCCCTTCCCCGCCCGGCTGAGGCGGGCGCGGAAGCGAAGCCCGCGCGGCGCTCGTTGATCATTTTCTGCACGCCTTCATCCAACGGGACGACCCCTTGCGTCAACCCCGCGAACCGTTCGTCGAACTGAGGCAACTTCGCCGACGTCAGGCGCTCCTTCACCTTCCCATCCTGGAGGACGCGGGGTGAGAGCCTTTTTGATTCCACCAGCGTGAGCAAAGCTTCCGCGCCGGCGGGATTCCGCGCCAGCCCCAAGGCCAGCTTGATTTGCAATCGTTGCGGGGCAGTGAGCATGGCCCCGAGTACCGCCGCCCGGGCGACCGGCGAGTTTTGCTCGGTGAGCAGAAGCGCAAGTTGCTCGCGCAAGGCGGGAGGCTGGTTCGTATCGGCCAGTGCTTCAACCGCCAGGTCAAGGTACGTCGGGGCATCAAGGTTCATTAGCGTTTGCGCGGCGGCCACGCGCAGTTCGACCGGGCTTTCGGGATCCTGAAACAACCGGCCAAAGCGCCCGGCGAATTGGGGGAGCGGAACCGTTCGTGCCAGTTCGGCGGCGTCAAGCTGTGACTGGCCCTCCTGCTTCGGGGCCACGGACGGCAGCGGAACGACCATTGGCTCAAATCTCCCGGCGGCGAGCCATGCAAACGCCGGGCCCGTGTCGCCGTCCACGATTTCCAACCGGCCCAAGCGGCCCGCGTGCGCGGTCAAATCCCAGGTCACCCGCTGGGCGAGGTCGTTGCGCGGCGGGGCCGTGCTGGCAATCACTTCGCGCGTGTCGGCTGCCACGAAGCGAAGGAAATTCTTGCGGCCGGGCGGTTGGTCGGGAAAACCGTCGTGGCCGGCAAGAAAAAAGACAAGTTTCGGGGGAATGACAAACGGCCGCGAGCGCAGTGTACCGGTAAGTTTTTCGCCTTCTGGCGGCAGACTGCAAAGGAAGATCGAGGAATCGTCACCATCGGCGGATTTCCGTTTCTGCAAAAACCACGGGTTGGCGGTAGGTGCCGTGGTCAGCGGCACATTAACCCAAGGCGTGGTCGCGTCGTCGCCGACCGCCAGGAGCTGTTCCGTCAGTTCGACCGCCCAACCCCGCAACGGGTCACTCAAGGTGGCGCCCCGTCGCGCGAGACCATTTTGCAGCGATTTGAAAAGCGCGACCTGGGTCTCCAGATCGCCCGCGAAATCCGCGCGCGCAATTTTGGGGAACGCGACGAGCTCTGCTTCCGGCGCGTACCGCGCGACGTGGCGTAGATCCGTCAGGAGTTGGTCACGCGGTTCTGGAAATTTCTGGACCTGCTTCAAAAGAAACGACGCGGCTTCCGAATTCGTAAGCCCGGGCACAACGTCCGCGACCGCTCGTGCGTCGCGTTCGCCCAGGTCTTGCGCCGCCAGCCAGGAGAACGCACCGGGCGACCGCAGCTGATTGCGCAACGCCATCCGGCAAACGTGCACCAGCTGCGTATCGGCGACGGGAACCCGCGAACGCAGCTCCAGCAAGTGCCGGATCTCCTCGTAATCGGCAGACCCGGCGCCGGCAACATGCCGGCCAAGCGCATCTGCGGCCGCCCGCTGGACGTAAGCATCACCGTCCTTCAGGCCCGCAAAGCCAAGCGCCCGATACGCCGTAGGCAGCGTCCCGCTGACAGGTTGCATTTCTGACAGCACCCGCATGGCGTGGACGCGAACCAGGCGGTCCGGATCCTGGGCCGCGGAAGCGAGGATTTTCGGCTCCAACCCGTCCAGGCGCTGGAGAATCCACAGGCCCGCTGATTTTTGTTCGGCGGTGGAATTCTTGTCGCGCATCATTTTCCGAACCGGGTGGACGGCGGATGGCCCGACGCGGTCCACGAGTTGATTCAAGGCCGTCAGGCGGCAGACAAGATTGGGGTTCGCAAGTTGTTCGATGAGTTTACCGACTTTGGCCTTGCTAAAATCAAAGGCCTGGGGAGATGGGGGCATTGGCCCGCTGCCCCGATAGACAACGCGCCAAATGCGCCCGCGTTCGCGGTCACGACCCGGATGATCGAGCGGCACTTCATAGTGTCCGATGATGCGATTGTAGAAATCTGCGACGTAGAGCGCCCCGTCGGGACCGAGCTGCAAATCCACCGGACGGAACCAAGGATCGTCACTGCGCAGGAAATCCGGCGCTTCCACGGCAATGCGAGTGGACCCGTGTGCCGTGAAGGTGTCGCGGTTGATCCGGCTGGTCATGACGTTGCCGACAAAGGTATTGCCACGAAACTCCGGCGGGAAATTAGTGGCCACGTAGAACACAATCCCGGCAATCGCCGTCGAGCCGTGGGTATGAGCGCAAATGCCCGGGGCGAAGCCGAGCCCATCGTGCGGCTTGCCGAAGCTCGGATAATATCCACCCCGCAGCAGCAGATAAACCGGCGAGCTGTGACAATCCGCCGACCACAAATCACCGAGCGGATCAAACATCAAGCCGAACGGGTTGACCTGGCCCCAGGTGAATTGCTCAAGGCGTGATCCGTCCGGCTGGAAACGATAGGTATTGCCGGAACTCAAGGTAATGCGACTGCCGTCCCGGGCCACCAGGGTGGAGTCATTGTTGAAACCGTGGTCCGCGTAAATCCAGCCGTCGTAACCGCGCCGAAACGCGCTCGTCAAACCGTGCGTGTCCCGCATCCCGACCGGTCCAAGCAATAAATCTCGGGTGTCGGCCTGGCCATCGGCGTTCGTGTCGGCGAAATGGTATATGTTCGGGATGCTGAATGCGGTGACGCCCTCTCGGTCTGGCAGCAAGCCAATCGGGATGTTCAAGCCATCGACAAAGGTGGTGATACGGCGGGCGCGACCGTCTGGACCGAAGTCGCTCAGGATTTTTATGGCGTCACGGCCCGGTTGGTTGGTGGGCGCCGGGAAAGGATATTCGCGCGACTCGGTAACCCAGAGCCGGCCTTGGGCATCAAAAGCCAGGTTCATCGGCTTGGCGATATCCGGCTCGGCCGCGACAAGCTGAATTTCGAATCCGGGTGGCAAATGAAATCTTCCCTGCTGCTGCGTGGGTCGGAGCGGTTCCGTTTTGCGAACATTCTCAGAAAACGGATCCTCGGCCGCGCCCGCGAAACTCAAGGCCAGAGCGAGGGACAAGGTGACGGTGGAAAGGCGGCCGGCGCTGTTCATGCAGTGAATTCCGATTACACCGGGTCGCGGGTGAATGAAAGGTTTTTCAAGGTTTTCAACCTGATTCGCAGAAATTACTGCTTGCACGGCGGCCAAGACCTGCCTAGACTGCGCGCTCTTTTGGAAAGAATTACAAATTATGCGACGTCCTAAAGGCATCAAAACCAAGAAATCAGTGGCGAAGCGGTTCAAAATCACGGCCCGGGGCAAGGCTCTCCGCAATCAGGCCGGCCGCCGTCACCTCTGCCAGAGCAAGAGCGCCAAACGACGCCGGGGCCTGCGCGGATCGGTGGTCGTCCACGCGACGGACTTGTACCGAATCACCCAAAGCCTGCCGTTTAGCCACTAAACGCTCCCGTACCCCCACCTCTGGAACTTAAGAACTTACTATGCGAGTTACCAACGCCCCCGCTTCCCGCAAACGCCGCAATCGCATGCTGCAAGCGGCCAAAGGCTTTCGCCTCAAACGCTCCAAGCTGTATCGCTATGCCTCCGATGCCGTTGATCATGGCCGGCAGTACGCCTATCGCGACCGGCGCGTCAAGAAACGCACGTTCCGCTACCTCTGGCAGGCGCGTATTAACGCTGCGGCCCGGGAAGCCGGCATCACCTACAGCCGCCTCATTGAAGGCTTGAAGGTCGCCAAATGCGAACTTGACCGCAAAATCATCTCCGACCTGGCCGCAACGGACGCGGCTGCGTTCATCGCAATTGTCAACGTCGCCAAGAACGCCCTCAAGAACAAGCCCGCCGCCACGATGGCCAAGGCGTAAGCCGCTTGATCGAGCAGCATTTTGGAGCAGGCGACCAGCAATGGTCGCCTGTTTTGCTTCCGGTTGGAACGCGGCCCACGAACGCGACGGCAACAATTTTTCTTTTGTGACTTTGGAGCGGCATTGCCGCTAAACTCCACGACGACTTATGGCTGGCTTCCTAGATGACATAGAACCGTTGAAACAAACCGCACTCGCGGAACTCAAAGGGGCGGTGGATCTTTCCGCGCTGGATCAGGCCAAAGGCGCGTGGATCGGGCCGAACGGCAAGTTTACCGCGCTGATGAAACAACTCGGCACGTTGGCCAAGGAGGAAAGGCCCGCCGCAGGCAAGCTGATCAACGCCGCCAAAGTCGAACTGGAGATCGCCTTGACCGGCCGCCGTGAGGAGCTTGAACTCGCCGCCTCCCAACCCAAAGAACCGACGGACTTCACGCTGCCGGGCCGGCGCCGGGCCTTGGGCAAGCTGCACCCGCTGACCCAAGTCACCGAGGATATCGTCCGCGCGTTTCGCAAAATCGGATTCGCCGTTGCTGATGGGCCGGAGATCGAAGACGAGTATCACTGCTTTGACGCGCTCAACACGCCGCCCGATCATCCAGCCCGCGACAGCCAGGACACGTTCTACCTGGCGGATGGCGCACCAATGGTCGATCGTGCTGCCGCGCAAGGAAACCGGAGGGAGGACACGCGCAACCCGCTCCTGCTCCGCACGCACACCTCCTCCGTCCAGATTCGGGTGATGAAATCGCAGCCACCTCCCGTGCGTATCATCGTCCCGGGCCGCGTTTATCGCCGCGACAACGCCGACGCCACGCACAATCCGACCTTTCATCAGATTGAAGGCCTTTACGTGGACCAGGGCGTAACCGTCGGCGACCTCAAGGGCACGGTCGAGTTTGTTTTCCGGGAACTCATGGGCAGCGACGTGAAGATTCGATTCCGGCCGCACTACTTCAGCTACACCGAGCCGAGTTATGAGATTGATTTCACCAACGCCCTCGTCCGGAAGATGGGCAAGGACTGGCTGGAGATCGCCGGCTGCGGCATGGTGCATCCCCAGGTGTTCGAAAATGTCGGCTACGACCCGGCCCTCTGGACCGGCTGGGCATTTGGCTTCGGCATCGAACGCATCGCCATGCTCCGTTACGGCATCAACGACATCCGGCTTTTCTACGAAAACGACATCCGGTTTCTAAGCAGTTTTTGATTGGGTGACCGCCCGGGTCCCGATCGTGGCTCAAGTCAGATTCCGGAATGGCTGGACATCCAAATGGCAGTACCTACCATATAATTCGTGGTTGGCAGGAAGCGTGCAGCACCGCCGGTGCTCCCGCCTCCGGACCAGAAACAAGCCGCCGGTGACTCCGGTCCCCCTGCCGATCCGATTGTGGAAATGCCAGCAATCAAAGATGTGAGCACAATGCCCCCGAAAGACCAGGTATTCAGCGAGAAGATCCAGGACGTCGCTGATTTCCATTTTGGCGAGAAAGTGGCCACCGTGTTCGACGACATGGTGGGACGGTCGGTGCCGTTCTATCACGAGATGCAACGGATGATCGGGGAACTGGCCGGTGATTTCGCGGTGGCAGGCACCAACCTTTACGATCTCGGCTGCTCCACCGGGACCACCATGCTGCACCTGCATCATCTGGTTCCCGCGTCCGTCCGGTTTGTCGGCGTTGATAATTCTGAAGAAATGCTCGCGAAGTGCCGCGCGAAGTTGAAAGCCAATAATTTTGACCGGCAGCACGAGTTGCGGTGCACCGACTTGAACCAGGGCGTTCAAATCGACAACGCTTCCATGGTACTGATGATCTTGACGCTACAATTCATCCGCCCACTGTATCGGGACAAGTTGATCCGGACCATTCTCGACGGCATGAATGAAAACGGCGCGCTCATTCTGGTCGAGAAACTGATTGGCGAGGATTCATTGTTCAACCGACTTTTCATAAAATACTACTACGACCTGAAGAAGCGGAACGGGTATTCTGAGCTGGAAATCTCGCAGAAACGAGAAGCCCTTGAGAATGTGCTCATCCCGTACAAGCTCATGGAAAACCGCGAAATGCTGTTGCGCGCCGGTTTCCGTTACTGCGACACGTTTTTCAAATGGTATAATTTTAGTGGCATCATTGCCGTAAAATGATGGTTCGCATTGGCAATTTTTTCTTTCATTACCGGAATGGCCTTTTCCCGTTGGGCTACCTGGTAATGTTCATCAACGGACCGCAAGTTTTTGCGGATTATCGAGTCGCCTTTTTCGCGGGTTTGCTTGTGGCGGTAACCGGGCAAGCCCTGCGCGCGGTGACGATTGGCCTGGACTACATCATTCGCGGTGGGCGCGACCGGCAGGTTTATGCGGAAAAACTCGTCCAGGGCGGCATTTTTGCGCACTGCCGCAATCCCTTGTATGTGGGCAACTTTCTGATCCTGCTCGGTGTAGGGATTGCCTCCAACTCATTGCTCTTTCTGGCGATCGGCATCCCTTTCTTCCTGTTTGCCTACCGGGCGATCATCGCCGCTGAAGAAGCGTTCTTGAGCGGCAAATTTGGGAATGAATTCAAGGATTATTGCAGTCGGGTAAATCGGTTGCTGCCAAATTTTACCGGGCTCAGCCAGACACTGCGGGGAATGCGCTTCAATTGGCGCCGGCTTATTACGGCCGAGTACGGCACGACGTACATCTGGATGGCGGCCATTATTCTGCTTGCGCTGGAACATCTCTGGTTCAGCGGTAGCTATCGCCGCCACCAGACGGCCACCTATATGTTGTGGGGGGGATTGCTCGTCGTCACCGTGGCCTACTCGAGCGCGCGCTACGCCAAGAAGCACGGGCATCTGAAGGCTGGCTAACCCTCCTTTAAGCTCCCAGTTCGCTCGACTGCCCTCGTGCCGGAAAAGAACGGTCGCGGCACCACTGCTGCCCAAAATAGGTGAGGGGTCGTGGTAATATCCGCATTTTTGTTGGGTTTTTTTGGGGCGATGGCAGGCTCTGAAAATGAGGTTGCCTATCCTGCCGGACGGATGCTGTCCAAGTTGAGCTGCAGTTGCAGCGACGGTTCCGGAGGCGTGTCAAATGGGCGGTTCAACCAATCCCAGAGATTGCGATAGGTGAATAGATTCCAGCGCAGCAGGGCTACCAGATTGGAGAGGGCCCACTTGAACTGGGAGCGGAACTGCAGGTAGCGGACGATCAGCACCGCGATCAATGCGGTCCAAATCTGGATGCGCACGGCATTGGCACTGGTGCCAACGAAGGTTTTGATCTTGAGCTGTTGCTTGAGCAGTTTGAAGAACAGTTCGATCTGCCAGCGTTCCTTGTAGATGGCGGCGATGGTGGTGGCGGCGAGCTTGAAGTGGTTGGTCAGCAGCACCAGTTCCTCCTGCTTGTCTTCCAGCCAGAGGGTCACCAGGCGGAAGTCTTCCAAATCCGGACGGCCCGCCACCAAGGCCTGCAGCCGCACCTTCTGATCTTTGCGCCCGTTGCCGCCTTTGGGCACCTCGTATTCTTCCACAATCTGGATGTCCGCATTCCTTTTGAGCCGGGTCACAAAATAGACACCCTGCCGTGTCCAGCGGGTGAAGAGCTGGTAATGGGCCGGAAGGCGCACGTCATTCGCACCGTCTCTCGCCTCTTTGTTCTGCTTCCGCTTTCCATAATTTCCCCAGCCGGCTACCTTTGGGCTCGATGAATGGCGCCATCATCCATCGCATGGTTTTCTTCGCGTTGCTGAGCACGGCGGCGCTGGCGCAGGCACAGCCGCGCAGCCTGTACGAGGGCGCTTCCGTTGTGTTTGAACGGGCGCAATTGCTCAAGCCGCTTGAAGAGACGAACACCGCCGACGCCTATGCCCTGGCGCCGCTGCTGGTCCAGGAGGTGATGGGGACGAACTCCGGCAGCCTCAGTCCGCGCGAAGTCTTTTTTGGGTTCGGATCTGCTCAGCTCCATGGCCGGGAGTACCGGCAGGTTTCCTATTGGTGGCGTCGCGCAGCCAGCGGGGGCAAGGTCCTCGGGATAAACCAACCAGGGCGCGAAACCGACCCACAACCGTCCGGCCGCTGGCAAGGGCTCCGGATGACGTTGAGTGCTTCGGGCCGGCCAATCATCTACGAGGTGCTGGCTGACCCGGCCGCGATCAGGCAGATGTACGTTGCTCAGTCCATTGAGGCCGCCGCCCGGGCCGAGTTCGGCGCCGTGCTGCCGGGACGGCGGTTTGCCATCGAGGCTAGCCTGGAGACCACCCCGCGGGTGGTTGTGCCCCGCGTGATCGAGGACGCGCCGGTGGTGATGGGGCCGATTGTTTATCTGCGCGCCAAGTCCCACGAGGTGGCCACACTCATCTGCCGGTGCATGGATTCGCAGGCGCTCCAGCTCGTCGACACCGGATATTACAAGTTGACCGCGGCCAATCCGCCGGCGGCAATTGCAAGCCTTGGAGGACATCTGGCGGAAGCGTTGAGATACCCACAGCCGCCCGCTTTTGGAAGCAACCGCGCGCAATAACCCAAGTCGGAACGCCGGGTGAAAAGGTCTGGACGAAGCCGAGCAGGTGGTTTGCTGATGAATTCTGCAGAGTTGATTTTCTAAAACACCACAGCGTACAGGATTGCTCTTGACGGTTTCGACGGGGTGGGGGTAAGTCCTTGGTCGTGATGCTGCGAGACCGCTAATCATGGTCCAGAACCTTCGGATACAGTCTTGTGTTGCTTGCGGCGGTGTTCGTGCCATCACCGACCGACTGGAAAAATGCACCTCAACCTCCCAGTGTTCCTAAAGCCCCGGCGCGGCGCATGGTCGATCGTGACCGTTCTGTCGCTGGTGCTTCTGGTGGTGGTCATCGGGCGAGGGATGCCGCCCCGGCATCAGGGTAAGACCGCCGGTGAGTGGTTTGAGGAAGCGGTGCGGAGTGCGCGAACGTCGCCGGCGCCGGTGGGAGGGGCAGAATCGGCGCGGGCATCCTTCCAAGCGTGCGGGGAGGCTTTCCGGTGCATGGGCACTCCGGGGATCCGCTGGGTGGTGGATGAATACGTGATGCTGACGCCGTTCTATCTAAAATGGTACGATCAGGCAGCCGTGGCTCTGCAACACGTGGTCAAGCTGCCAGCCAGGGCGCAGTCAAATCGGTATTGGGAACCGCTCGCCGCGCATCGGCTCTTGCTTCACATCGGGCCCGAGGCAATTCCGGAGTTGATCCGGAGGAGTCACTCGCGCGACCCGGCGCAGCGCGCGCGGGTCGTGACCGTTTTGGGAGAACTGGGACCGGGTAACCCCAAGGCGCAGGCTTGCCTGCTCCGGATGTTGGGCGATTCCACGGCGGTGGTTATTTACGGCTCGCTGGAAGTGCTTTGGATGACCTTGCCGGAGGCGGAAAATGTAGTACCCGCTATCGTTCCTTTTCTAACGCATACTAACAATCGCGTTCGGGTCGAGGCTACCTACGTACTCGGCTGCCTGACGCCCATTCCCGAGCCGGCGCTTGGGACTTTGGTGACCTTGCTATCGGACTCCGTGGCATCCGTCCGCGCCAATGCGGCCCGGGCGATTGGACTTTCCGGGGTTCGGTCGGAGCCGATCTATGCGTCACTCGAGGCGCGCTTGGGCGACGCGGAGGCCGTGGCCCGCTTTCGTGCGGCCGAGGCGCTGGTGCGACTTTATGGTTCTGGGGCCACGAATCGGGCCGCCGGTCTGCTGGCGGTGCTGGCCGAAGCGGAGCGGGCGGCCAACAGTTATTTCAGGCTCATCGGTTTCAACATGCGGACAGCGTTGGGCGAGGGCGACTGGTCGAGCGAGGCGGCAAACGACACCTTTCGTGAGCTTTTTGCTAACGCGATGGCCTATTTTCGCAGCGAGGCCATAGCGGGTCTTGCCTTCCACTCGGAGACGAGTGGAACGCCAGTCCCGCCGGCGATTAAGGAACTGGTCGTTGGCGCCCAAAAAGACCTCAACGGGCTGGTCCGTCACCAAGCGACCCTCCTGCTGCAGTCGAGCGAGCGCCAGCCGTGACTTGGGGGGTAATGAGCTTCTGACACCGATTGAGGACCGCATATCACAGAGAATGCCGCGCAAGAGTTGGAGTCCTCTCCCAACTGTTCACTTGACGTCAAAATCGTTTAGTCCGAGGTTCTTGCCATGGATGCGATGGAGCAGCGAGTCTTCGCCCGCCTTGGAACTTCTAAAACAATTCCACTTCAACTGTTGTGCCTACACTCAGCGGCTCGAGTGGTTATGGCCGGCTTAGGAAAGGAGTGGTGGTCGGTCGTAGCAATCCTGGCAGTGTTGCTGGCCGGTGGGGTGTCCGGTCGCGGCGGTGTGGCATTTTTACAGGCACCTGAGGGAGCGCAGTTGGTAAAGTTCAGTTTGGCGGTTTCCGAGAGCGCCGGCTCCCGGCAACCGGGTTACCTGATGCAACGGTCGAGCCAGGCTGTGGAGCCAATCACAACCGTACCTTCATCGATTGCACAAACCTACGCCGGCAAGAGCTTTTCGGCCTTTGAAATCGCGACGCTACCAAATGGGACGCATTATCTGGCGGTGCTGAACGAGGACAAGAGCCTCAAGTTCTTGAACCGGAGTGATGCGCCCATGTGTTATGCGCGCGTGTACAAGGTCACCGGCGGAGGCGATTCAAAACCGGAGCTGCTGCGCGAGGGTTACCAATCGCAGGGCAACGATGTGACCGTCCCCGTCGAGATGGAGCTGCCCGGCATTGGGGCGACCAAGGTCAAAACCCTGCGGACCGAAGTGGGTTACAGTTTCCATGGATTTCAGAATGGAGAACCCCAGGTTTACACTGGCCGTGGCGCTGGAATGCAGGTCGCTGGTTCTCAGGTGGTCCAGGAGGGAAAACTGACTCTCAGCGTGGCCGTACCCGAAGAGATGGCGGTCACGCCGGATACTCAGGTGACCCTAAGGTTCGCACCGCTGAAGCCAGGCTTGCCCGAGCGCACCGCATCGGGAAAGCTCACCGATTATCTCACCCTCGGCGCCGCGCGTTTTGTGGTCACCGAAGTCGCTCCTGATTTCTCAGCCGCAACCCTGGCCGTCGTGGCGGGCAGTCTGGAGCAAACCCTCAAGCAGCAATTGCAGCTCGGGGCGCAAATGCCTCCCTTTTCTCAGGTCGAGCTGGTGACCCGGAAAGCTTGCACCCGCGAGGAACTGCTGGAGCGGGCCAAGAATGCGGGCGGCGTGGTATTCGTTTTTGGCGACCTTGCCCCGACTGGAGGTCGCTACGGCCAGCCCTATGCGCCGTCTTTTGGCGGCATGGCGAGCAGCGTGCTACCCATGCCTGCGGCCGAAGTGGTGGAGCAACTGGGGCTGGAGCGGAAGTTGAAACCCGTCGTCGTTTTCGTTACCCGCCAAATCAGCATCGAGTTTCTCTATCAGGACCTTCGCAACAAGACGCCCGACTACCTTATCCTGACGGACTACACAGACCCGTTGCGGACCAACTTCCGTGTCCCGCAGACTCCCGGCGGCTACTTTGGCCCGTCCTACCCGGGAGGAGGGCAGGAGTCGTCGCTGCGCCAGCTGTTTAATCTGCCGGAAAGGCTCGGCATTGCCGCCTTTGACCGGACGGGAAAAGTTGTGTACGTGAAGGCGGATGCCGGCAGCGAATTCCTCCCCTCATTGGCGGAGGCCCGCGCTGCATTGCCGGAGTAAGCCGTCGCCCGTTACCAGCTGCGAGTGGCCGGTTGCAGGTCGCGGGTCACAAGTTGCCAGCCATAGCTTGTGTGTCGCTGGGCTGCTACCTGCCAGCCAACTTTTCTTCACATCGCTTGTTAGGTCTGCCCCCCGACGCCGTAGTACTGAGTAGCGGAACATTGTCTCGGCTTTTCATTGACTGAAGACACTCTCATTTGACAGGCAATCACAATAACCGAGGCTTTTCGTACAGAGCTGCCGCCACGAGACATTGGTGGTATTGAGCCGCTGCCCCGCGTGCAGCAATGAGCATAAAATTGACGGATGGTTCCTTTGAACCTTGAAAGAAAGAGAGGAAGTGTCATGAACAACGCATTTCACAAATTGGCCAATGGTCTGACACGAACTGTCAGCCGCCGGTCGGCGCTGAAGACATTCGGCATCAGCCTTGGAGTCATTTCGTTCACTCTGATCACGCTCACACCTGCCTTTGGCGCGGCCAAAAATTCAACTACCTATACCGCCAAACTCATGCCCGTTGGCGACGAACTGCGTGCATCCGGGGTGGTGAAAATGACCGTGATACATGGGACAGTCTCTGGGACTTACATAGTTTCGGTAAGCTGCAGAGGCCTGACGCCGGGCGCCAGCTACGAGCTTTGGGGCAGTAATAGTTTTCGCGACTTTTATTTCGGGATCCTGAGCGCGGATAAACAAGGAACGGCGCAGTTCGGGGGCTCTGGCGTGTATGGCGATAACATGTATGCAAGTAGACCGCGCGTCTTCGAAATCTACCGCATCGAGCCAACCGCTAATGTGCTTGTGCTGTCCGGTGGATTCTAGCGCTTGGCATGCACTTTTGGCGAAGCACGATTTAAGTAATAGCATGGCGACGGCAAGCGAGGGATGGCTGGACGCTCCACGATGTCTGCCACGCCGGTTGGATCAAGGGCACACGGCTATCGACGCCAAGTTACTCCAGCCCTACACGCCACCACGCTCGTAATGAAGCGATCCTCGCAACCATTCATGATTAGTGGACAATAATAGCTTTGACCGGAGCGCAGCGGAGCGCCGAAGCTATCTGTAGTTCGGCCGACAGCCCGGCTGCGTTGTTAACATGAAAAAGTGCATTGCCTTGATACAGTCGATTGGCTGGCTGCCTTTCCTGGTTTTCCTAGCGCCATGCATGTGGGGTTTGGCCCTTTGGCTTCGGGATTGGGCTTTAGCGGCGGTCGCCGCAATCTTGTCTGTCTATTTCGTGTTGGATCTCTGGAACTGGATCGGAAAAAAGCGGACCGCTCAGAAGGAGTCTGAGTAATTCAAGCGCCCGACGCAGGGAAACTGACCCAGCGCACAATTCGAGGACAAAAGCCCAGGTGACTTTTGTCTTTCATTGGGCTGTTGTGCGAAGCCAAGCCCCCGTATCCGCTGCGACATGACACTCGCCGGACACACGACTTTCCTGGTCCTTATCCATCGATTCTCACACTGACGCACGTGAGTTTTTTCAATTCACACCTCCTTCGCCTGCAGGCTTAAGGTGGCGTCAGGAAATGGAAATCATTTCCAATTTGTAGAGGCCATTATGAAAACTTTACCTCTGCCCTTGCTTGGTAACGGCATGGCACTTGGTCTTCTCGCGGCCCTCGCCGCTGGTTGTGTCACCCCAGCCCTGTGGAAAAGCACCGCGCGACGCGAGTGGAAACCAAATCCACCCGACTGCTTGGTGCTTCTGACTCACCCTGACCAACAGCGCGAGGTGGCGGTTCTGTTCCGCCAATTTGCGCAAGTAGGAGCAACCACAGAATGTAGAAATGTTGGCTGGCGAGCTAGCCGGCCACCGGAGCAACTCGCTCTCACACCGCAAGCCATTGGCCAGCTCACCAACTCCTGCGGGGAGCGGCAATCAATCCCGATGTTTGTGGAAGGTAGCGTGCCCGAGACCGCGTCATCCACACCCCCCGGCTATGCAGTTTGGCACGCTCCGGACAAGCAACTCAGAGTTCACATCGACGGACTGCCCTCCGGGCCGTTTACCTTGCCCACTACCGAACAGAAACGGCAAACAGCGGCCCGCATTATTGTGTTGCCGCTTGCCGTCGCTGCGGACACGGCGCTCGTCCTCGGCGCGATTATGGCGATGGGTGGAGCGGGAGGATTTGGACCATGATTGGAATCGTGGAGTGGTAAGAAACCACCTCCGCCAAATAACGTAAGGTCTGCCCCAAGAAAACCAACTTATCGGGACGCAGCCCAGCCCTGACAACCACCGGTCGCAGGTCACCGGAAAGGGGAGGAACGCAAACAATGTCCGGCTACAACTCTTGTTGCTCCCAAAGGCAGTGTCGGAAGCGGTTAGAGTTCTACTGAAAGATGCAGTTGGTGGTTTAGTTGGGGGTTCCTCGAATTATGACAACGGGAGCAAAGATTCTCACCCATCGGATTATCAGGAACGCACAACTCTGATGAAGACAGAGGGTTTTTGCACCAAAAAACCAGGAAAAAACCGGGAATCTGGCTCCCGCTATTCTCACTTTGATTCTCATTTTGGCTTTTTGAAAAATCTAAAAGCGAGCAAGCGCATTGATTCTGTTGAGCGGAATTGAGGTTGGTAGCGCGTACGGGAATCGAACCCGTCTTTCAATTCTCGCACTTTTTGGTTTGTTTCACTTTTTCGTTAAAACCACGCAATAGACTGTAATACAGCGCTTTGCGTCAAAACCAAGCAAACCGCTTAACCCATATTGACCACGGGTGTCTGTTATGCAAATGTTATGCATCGCCGAACCGAACGGCGGAACGGCGGGGCAACCCGCAACCCAAGACGATACGTGGCAAGCATTCATAAACAGTCGAATCGCTCTTACTGGTTCGCATCGTATCGCGACGCGGACGGAAGACAACATTTTGTCTCCACCAAGATCCTGCACACGCCGCCGGGCAACGACGCAAAGGAGCGGGCGGGCAACGCCGCCAAGAATCGTCGACTGGCTCAGGACATGGCCATGCGCTTGGAGGAGGCGGAGCTTGGTAACGCCACGGAGTCGCACCTGAGAAAGGTGCTTTCCGACGTCTCCGAACGGGTGAACCAGAACCGGCTGGAGTTCAAGACGGCGGACACCTTCCTCAAGGACTGGCTGAGCCGGGCTCAGAAGACGAAGTCAGCCGGAACGCATGAGCGATATCGCAACGTCGTCGACAACTTCCTGAAATCCCTGGAGTCGAAGGCAAAGGCGAAGCTCTCCGACATCACCGTGCGGGACGTCCAGAAGTTCATCGAGAAACGGCTTGAGGGTGGCCGCAACCCGAGCACGGTCCAAACCGACTGCAAGATCCTGAACGCGCCGTTCGCGCTCGCGCTCCGCCAGGGGCTGACGTTGTCGAACCCAGTGGCGGCGGCAGAGATCCCCGAAGGGATAAAGGAAAGCCGCTCCCCATTCTCCGCGGAGCAAGTGACCGAACTGCTCAAGGCGTGCGACCGGCTGGCGAGGAACGATTCCGAGAATGCCGCGGTGTGGAAAGAATGGAAGACCTGCGTCCTGATCGGTTTCTTTACGGGCGTTCGACTGGGAGATGCCGTGGCGATGAATCTGACCTCATTCGTCTTCGACCAGCACGTCCTGAAACTGCGCCCTCAGAAGACCAGACGGAAGAAACGTGACCTGATCATTCCGCTTCACCCGCAGCTTGAGGCGCATGTTCTCGACCTCCCCATTCAGGACAAGCAAGGCGCGCTGTGCCCCACGTTGGCGCGTCGCAAAGTCGGCGGCAAGCACGGGCTGAGCATCCAATTCCATCGGATCCTTGCCGAAGCCAACATCGAGCAGGAATCCGTAGATGCAGCCGGCAAGGCCGGCCATAGGTTCCACAAATACACCTACCATAGTCTGCGGCACAGTTTCGTGACTGAACTCGCAAACGCGGGCATCGCACCGGACATCCGACAACTGCTCGCCGGGCACTCGGAGGAGCGCAGCCATGTCATTTACACACACACGAAGCTGGAGACCCTCCGGAAAGCCGTAACCTCGCTGCCAAAACTGTAGGCACTCCAACGTCCGACACTGCCCTGCCAGCCCATGAAGACTGAATCATCCAATTCAACAAGAGCGACATCCCAAGTACATTCTACCAAGGATGTCACTGCGCCTTCCGGTAAGGAAACCGCTGGCGCCAATGCATTGTCTGGAACTTCCAGTCAGAAGCCGACCACGTTCGAATTGGCCGTGCTGGCCGAACTTCTCGCCATACGTCCGGGCGCAACATCCACTCCACAGACAGCGGTTTTGGAAGCCATGAAGTTTTGGGACGCCGCCGATAAGTTCAATCTCGCGGCCCAACAACTTCGAGAGCTTCATGGGGGACTTTTCGACCTGAAGGAGGAACAGTGGGATTCGTTGGTGGAGCAATATGTTGGCGACACGACGTTCCTGCATGACTGGCTCAACGGGCAACGGAACGATTCACCGAGATTCGACGTCCGGAATGAAGTGCTGCCCAGGCTGTTTACGGCGAAGAATGAAACTCGACAGAGCCGGGAAGAAAAGCTGACGCAATTGCTGGACCACGCCAGAGCAATGGGCTGGAGCACTCGTGTTCTGCTGCCTGATCCCAGAACCCGCAGTGAGAAGCAGCGATTGGACAACCAATCAGCGGCTTGGCGTCAACCACCGATTCCGATCGAGTCGCTACTGGGCCGACGATTGAGCATCAAACAAACGAGGTGGCTGGTGACTGCCCGACAGGCACAACAAAGCCGCGCGAAATCACGTCCGAAGGCTTGAGAAATCAGTCGGGGATGGCGAAGGACAAGCAGCCTGAAGGCCGGTACATCGGTGGTCCGCGGGTCCCAAGGCCGGTGCGGACTGGTCCGGCCTGGACCTGATTATGCCCTTGCCATCTGCTTGATATTGGATCTATTGTTCAAGCGTGGCTTTAACTACGCGCCCCAATCTAATCAAAAGCCTACAAACGGCGTTCCCACGGGGAAGGCCGTTCGACCACCATGAATTGGCGAAACTGGGTGTGTCATCGGCTTTGGCGCATCACTATCTGAAATCCGGCTGGCTGGTGCGATTGGGCAGAGGGCTGTTCATGTTTCCGAACGACACGTTGCGTCGGGAAGACTGCTTGAACTTCCTGTCGAACCGGGTTGCTGGATTTCATGTTGGTGGCAAGACGGCCCTGGCGTGGCGCGGCGTCCGGCACAATCTGCCAGCCCGCGAACCGCTTTCGTTGTGGGGTGAGGGCAAAGCCAGGCTGCCGGACTGGTTTCAGGATCGTTTTCCCTCGCGCTACACCGTGCGCAATCCATTTTCCAACCTGCCGAAGAACTTCGCGTTGCAGCCACTGCCGGAAACGCCGGATGGAGTTCTGGTGTCCACGCCGGAAAGGGCGTTGTTTGAGTTGTTGAGCGAGGTTGGCGTGCATCAGGGCGTCGAGGAAACCCGCAACATCATGGAGGGCGTCAGGTCGTTACGGTCGGAGGTTTTGGCAACGCTCCTCCAGCACTGTCGTCGTGTCAAAGTCGTGCGGCTCTGCGTGCATTGGGCCGGGGAACTCGATTTGCCGTGGGCAACGGCTGCAAGCGAGGCGGCGGGAAGCCGGTTGGGCAAGAGTCGGTGGACCGCCCGCCTCAAAGACGGCACAACCCTCGTGCTGAAACCTTGATGGACAAAGTCTACGTCGAGATTGTCCGGCTTCTCCTCGAAAGTGCGCCCGCCATTTTCGAGACCCCAGGCTTCGCCATGAAAGGCGGCACGGCCATCAACCTCTTTATCGAGGATATGCCCCGTTTGTCCGTGGACATTGACGTGGTATTCACCGATCACTTGGCAACTCGGGAGGAAGCGCTGAAATCCATTTCCGGCGGATTGGAAAGCGTGTGCAAACGCCTTGCGAAGTCCGGACTGGAAGCCGATGTCTCAGCCACCAAGGATGGCGATGAAATCAAACTGTTCATCCAGCGGGGTCGCAGCCAGGTGAAGGTGGAGGTGAACCATGTGTTTCGTGGGACGGTCCTTGCGGTTGAAATGCGGCGGCTGGGGGACGAGGCAAGGAGGCTCTTCACCACGGAATTTTCCGTCCCGGTCCTGGCCGCGCCAGAACTATACGGCGGCAAACTTGTCGCGGCGATGGATCGCCAGCATCCGCGCGATCTCTTTGACGTTCGGGGTCTCTTCAACCGTGGCGGGCTGACTCCGCAGGTCGTCGAATGTTTCGTCTGCTACCTGGCAGGCCACAACCGCCCGGTGCATGAAGTCCTGTTCTCCCGGGATCAGGACATGGCTCTGGCGTATCAGAACGAGTTCACCGGCATGACCAGGGATCCAATCGCTTTGGCCGAGTTGCAGGAGACCCGCCGCCGGCTGAAAACGGAACTGCCTCACTCACTCACGCCTGATCAACGCCGCTTCCTAGTCAGTCTCGTGTCTGGAGAGCCCGAATGGCAGTTGATGAGTTGCTCCCATCTGTCGCAGTTGCCGGCGATCCGGTGGAAGCTCCACAACCTGGCGAAGCTCAAGAAGACCAATCCGCACAAGTTCGCCCAGCAGGCCGACGAACTCCGCCGTGGATTTGACGCTTGAGTGCGACTGTTCCGCAGACCCGCAAACGGAAATGCAGTGCGGAATGAACAGACTGCGCTTTTGGCAGGATGGACACCTTGTTCGGACGTGATTACCGCCGCCTACGCCCCATTCTTCCCGGCTGGCCACATCGCACTACCAGGTCGCGTGGGCAATGGCGGTCTCGGGTCGATTTCTGGCATCGTGAACGACGCGCCGTTGCCGGGCTTGGGCGGTTCTGCATTCATGCTGAACGGGCGCTGAATTGGTGGCTCAACAGCAGCAGCCTGCTTCTCGGCCGCGGCCCTCGACGCAGCATCGAACAGCCGCTGTAAGAACGCCCGAAACTTGGTGTTCAGCGGCTGGACCAGAACGCGGTCGATCATTTCGGGAAAACTCGACTCGGTCAGCGGCAGGTTTTCCAGCGCCAAGGCCATCGGCAAAACGAGTTGCGATTTGACGCGCACCACCTCCTCGCGCCCGCCGCGGAGCACGAACTCGTAATCAAGGCGAACTGCGTCTTCGGGCACGACGACTTCTTGAATCGACTCCTCCTTGGGATTCTCGGCATGTAGGACAGCCCTCGGGTGATACTCCGGATTGCCGCGCTCACGGCGGGGGCGAGCACGCAGTTGGCTCGCCGGAGGCGTCTCGGTGACGGTGGTTGCCCCCGGCGATGGCGCTTGAGGAACATTCAGTGGTGAACCAGCAGCAGCAGCAGCAGCGGCGGCTGAATCTGGAGTTAGTGTAGTGATCGAAGTTTGGTTTTCCATAGATCGATTTTATCGCATCCGTTTCCCACTTCCACACGGGGCCGAGAGGCGAGACAAAATATCGCATCAGATTTTGGCCCCGTCTGCCCCGTCTGCCCCGCCCAGTGGTGCTGCTGGCATGCTCACGTCCTTCAGGCGCACGCCACGCCAGCCATTCTGCTCACCAGCCGGGCGCCGGATGGACTTGGAGTAGCCTACCAGCCAAGGTTCGCTGCGAAGAATGCGGCCGAGCATGACCTTGGCGCTGTTGGCAGACAACCGCGGTTGACTCGTCTGCCGGCAATGGTTCGCGAACGCCATGATCAATTCTGCGTTCGTCACATTGGCGCCCGGCTCCTTGACCACGTGCTGGTCCAAGAACACGCGCAGCCGGGCATCTAAGAGCGGCAAATGCGCCTGCAAGGAGCACTTCAGCCTGCGGCATACTTGCTCCAGCCACTCGTCGGAGAGCCGCGCCTTGGCCTCCGGGGCGTCCACCGGTGCCAACGTGATCAACTCCCGGAGTTGGAGCCGCAATTCATCCTCCGGCACCGGGAGCCAAACACCCGCACTGGTGGGCTCGAAAAACTGGCATTCGTCCGGGTCGTAGACGAGGTGTGTGTGCAGTCGGCGTGTGAGGTAATGATGCCAGGCTCGCCGGTTTGGGATGGCTTGTCCCCTTGAGTTCCGCCGAAAGAAGTCGCCGTGATTCAGCCGGGTCAACCAGGAGTCAATCAAGCCGTCGGCGTCTGATCCCCAGTCGAGCGATTCGGGATTCACCACTTGAGGCGCCGCCTGGTTGAGAATCGCATCTGTCCGTTCCAGTCCGTCTCGGCTCAGGACCACGATGGCTCCCTGCATCACGACGCTTAAATCGGGTAGTCGGAGCGATACCTTGTGCGCCGTCCGGGCGCGAAGCCACACAACAGGGCGACCACCGTGCATGGTGATCAACGATGCGCGGCAGGAGGGATTCTGGGTGAGAAACTGCTCCATCGCCGCCTCGTGCTCAAACCGGACGGCGAGCAGACCATTCCGTTGACCGAGCACGACGGCGATGTTGTGGGTCGCGAGTCGGGACTGGAACGCTGGGGTGACTGCCTCATCAACTAGGGGTGGATGGACGGTGTTGGGGTCGACGCCAGATGGCACAGGAACGGGCACGCAGTCGGCAAAGGCATGCACGACATCTAGCGCCGGCTGATCGAGTAGACCCGACGGCCTGAGTCGCTGGCTGAAAACGATTGGCGTTGCGCTCACCGACTTGGCCCTATCCGGGATTCATCGAAACCTTCCAGCTTGCGCAGCAAGCTGACAGGATCGTTCAACTGATCGAATGGCATGAAGTATTGCAGCGCAGTCCGTGTTTTCGTTACCGGCACGTCTGCCATTATCTCAATCAGCTTGCCATTCCGTTCGGTCACGTCCTTCTTCCTGACAATGGCTTTGTATTCATACACGCGCTCCTCACGCTGACCCAGGCACGGTACCGTCCGTTGCCCACCCCGAATGAAGTGGTGCGGATAGCCGCGCTCGAAGCCAAAGGGAATCAGGTCGCTGTCGGTCGCTCCTTTTGGCGCTCCCATCAGCACGAGCTTTTCGGGACTCACCCAGCCCCGAAAATGCACATCGCCCTGCGGGTCCATGTAACCGTGAATTATCGCTTGATAGTTCTGCCATTTCAAAGGCTTGTGTTTCCATTCGGTCATCGTGCTCGTCAGGGTTGTTTGGTCCAGATTGGAACTTGTCACCGCCATTCCGGTTTCGTGGTTCGCAAATAGATGCGTGCTGTGCAAAGACCATGGACCGACGGAGCCCGGGTTGTAGATATCATGTGATTGGCCGGATACCCGCCGAGCCTCGTTTGCGGGCAGGACGGTGTTGGTATGGAAGAACAGCTCGCCGGGCAGCTGGAGGGTCAGCAGGGACTGCACGTTCATCGCCCGGAATAGCGCATGCACGGCGTTTTTTGCCCGATAGCCCTTGCCGAAACGCACGCCGCTTTCAAAGGTGTCCTGGGGAATCCATCCATGGGCTTTTAGCGATTTGGTCCTTTGCTCCAAAAACCAATCGAGAAGTTCGTAGTAGTTCTGCAAGGCGTGGTGGTTCTGGACTTTCGCATAGATACGATTTCCAAGCCCAAGACGGATGTTCTCCACCTCGCATGGGAACTCAGGCCAAGCCAGGAGTGCGTGGGCCCAAATTGGATGCTGGGCCAGACGTTCGAGCCACTCCGTATCACTTTCCGAATTGTGCTTCGGGAAGTTAGCTTTGAGCCAGGTGATGGAATCAACACCGCTTGGCTTGGCGTAGTTGTTCTCAAGCCAATGCACGATCGTCGGTTCCTCGTCCGGGCCGCGCCAGGCGGGATAGCCGGCGGGGATTTTGACCTTCATGGTCTGTCGGGTGTTGTACATTTGTGTCCTGGGTAGGCTTTTGCGAGGGTTTGCCCCTGACTGTCGCGCACATCGAGCAACTGCAAGGGAATCAGCACGGCCGGAAATAGTCACCCCGTGGGCTGGCAAATGATCTGATGAACAAGTAGTGTTCCGTCGGCACTGTGACCGTGATGCCATTGCGGCATCGGCAGAACATGAACTCACCGGCCGTGCTATCCTCCATGCCGAGGCGATATTGGAATAGAATGATGTCGCTGCGGGGAAGCAAGGTCTGGATTTGCTCCATCAAGTCCCGTTCTTCATGAGTTGCCCTGTCGGTGATGATCTCGCCCCCGACAATCCACTCCTCCAGCTGCGCCTCGTCGAGGTTGACGTACCATTCTCCATACATATGGGCCAACACGTCCTCCGGGATGATGTCCACGTATCGGGACAAATGGAGCGACCGGAGCGGAGCGAACGTTTCTTCCTCCAGTAGCGGCTTTGCTTCCTCGTACAGGTTCAGCAAACCGGCGCGGTAGCGCGCCATTTGATGCCCTGTGCCCATTCGGGCAAGTGCGTCTTCGAGCTGTGTCTGGCACTTCAGATCATCAAGCCACCGTCGCGCCATTTCCTCCTCGGCCGTTCGGAAATCCTCGTGACGCCGGACCGCAAATATCCGCTTTGCGGCACTTTCAATGACTGCCCGCACCTGCGGCGAAAGCAGCCGGTGAGCTTCGATCTTTGCGCCGGGCTTCATCCACGCGCGAAACGTCTCCGGTCCTTGGACTTCGCCCTCGGTGTCGATGATGCTGGCCGGATGCACTTCGCCGGCGACGATTTGCGAGGCAAGATGGATGGCGTCCTGAATCTCAGTGTCGATGGATACGGGCTTCACGACAGCGGCATCATCGGCTTTCGACATGGGCTGGCCGGCGGCTTGAAAAGCCCGGATCTTCTTGATTGCGGATTGAGCCACGGCCTTTTCCTCGGGAGTCAGGGCTGGATGAGGCAGATTCGCCACGGCGTCGGCCCCTTCCACAATCCACTCCGACAAGGGACGCAAACACTGGAGTTCAAACCGATCGTTAAACAATAGTCCCGGGTGAAGCTCACCGCGGTCAATCTTCTTGGCCAGCTCCACCGATTCCTGTTGATTCATCGCTTCCTGCTCGTGACTTGCCGCTTCAAGTTTCTGCCGTGCCTTCCTTGCGATGTCCCAAGCCTGTTGCGCGGCCGCATAATCTCCATCGCTCAGGTTGGGATGCTCCGAGACGCACTCAGGTGCAACTTGGGAATTCAATACACTTTCGGAAGCCTGAGTCTGATTCAATTCAACATTGGTCATATAATGTATGCCCGCCTGTCCGGGACTGCACGCGCTGGTCACCGCGTGGCGAGCCGGAGTTCGTCTCCGGTAGTCGGAGCGTGATTGCTCCCGCCTGCCTTCCGGGCATGGAAGGCAGGCGGAAAACATCTATCCGATCACATTGGTGTTCGTGGTGGCTCATCGCGGTAGCCCTTCGTTCTGCATGCGGACCAACTCCTCAGTCGAAACGCGCCACTGCTGACCCACGCGCACCGCCTTGATCCGGCCCTGTCGAATGGCACGCCTCACACTGCCCGGATGCCATTGCAGAACCGTCGCGACGCGCTGCGTGCGCAACAGTTGCGATTCGTTCTCGTGTTTGGGTAAGGGCTCGCGCTTCACGGTGGCATCCTCGGTCACCTGGTGAAACCGCGCGATACCTTCAAGCGGCAAACGGTGACGAACATTTTGCCGGTATGAACCAGTTGAGTTTGTCGTCGATCCTCGGCTTGCCATTGGAGGACAATCACACTCATCCCGTCACATCTTCGCGACAACACCTCGAACCGTGCGTTCCGACACCTTCAAACCTGTATCGCGTTGGATGCATCGCTCGATGTCCTTATAGCTGAAGTCGTCGTCAATCCATTGCCTCAGCCTACCGGGGCGATCCCGGTCCCGGGTCCAGGTTGTGGTGTGAAGCCAGACCCGAACGACCAACTCCTTGTCGGACCTGTTGTTCAATAATTGCCGAGCGTAGGCCAGCCAGGCGGAGGTGAAGTCCGGGAACGCTTGCTGGATTACCGTCATGTCATCCACGCGCAGCAGCCATTCTGGGAGTGTCTGCACCAACTTTGTTGGCCCTGTGTGACATCCTGTCTGCGAATAGATCACCGAACTGACCACCTGTTTTCCCCGTCTCAAATCAATGTGATGCTTAACAAGAGCGTGTTGTGCCGGGCGGATCTTTGTTCGGTCGTTGATGATTGGGATCTGCGAGGTGATGACCGGGTTGTATTTGTCGACAACAGCGGAAACCAGTGCGCGTTGTGAATCCTGACTTGGCACTTTACCGCCGCCCCAAGCAGCGACCTTCTTCCAATCCTTCACAAACCGGTGAAGCCACTTCGAGGCGATTGGCTGTCCGATCCAGGCCGAGCAGAACTGTTTCATCTCCGGGGCGAGCAGCGCCCAATATCCAATTGTCGAAGGGGTCTGTTTGGATCTTGGCATGATCAGTGTTCTTGCTGTCGCTGTTCTTTATCTGTGTGCGGCTCGTCCGAGAGGCCCACGGTTTTGAGATCGCTCAGGCAGCTACCTCCAATTCTGCCAGCGCGGCTTTGGCCGCCTCCGCTGCGACCACCATGTCGAGTTGTTCGAAGGCGTTGGCTTGATTGAGCAGATGGTCGTTGAGAAAACCGTCGAGCTTGCCAAACGCCTTCGGCTTGAGATGGGAAGCAAGCGTCACCGGATCAACCGCGCCGGAAGCGATCGCCCGCAGATGGGCTTTGAACTGATCCCGCCCTGTCCCGGTGTATGAGATTGAAAGTGTATCGGCATAGGGAATGATGCCTGCGTGGATGGCATGCAGTAGCAGGGTGCGGCGACCCCGCGTGCCCACCCACGGGAACCAAGTCACTGTGTCGCGACCCACAATTACGAAGCGATGGTCCAAACCTGCTTGGCGAGCACGCGTGCGGGCTGCCTGGAGAAGCTCCCGGGCGCCGGGGTCGAGATACGCTGGCACGATGTCGGACTGAAGCACCGCCCGCATCTCCTGGAGTATCCTGATGTCAATGTTCCCTCCGCTGCTGGAAAAGTGGGGCACGGAGCCCGCTGGAGCGACCGACACAAATACCGTTTTGCTGGATTGCTCAATGCGATCAACAAGCCACTTTCGACCATCGAGAATTATACAATCGCCTGGCCGGCACAGATTCTTGGCCTGCAGTTTCCCGATCGTCTCGCCGCCATGGCGGACGGAGAATTCATCCTCGGTTCGGAACGCCGGATAAAACTCCCAGTGTCCGGTGAGAACTTCTCCGAGTTTACCGAGAACCAGAACCCCGTCGGCCTCAGTGTCAATTAACTCGCGTTCACGCAGACAGCCCAGCACTTCGTTGAACATAATGGCATCAACCCGGCGGAAGGGGCCAACGACACATAACGTGCCAAACAATTGGTCCGGGGCGACAGCGCCATGCTGGCGGACCACGCTCAGAATTTGGTGGACGAGTGTGCTTAAGTGGTAGCCGGCCTCGCGGGCGGACTCCACCCACCCGCGCAGGAGCAGTTCGATCATCGCGATGCCGCGCAGAAGTGTCGGGTGTAGCAGGTCGGAAAGACTACTGTTTGCGTTCAATTGGTTATTCGATGACATAGAGGCGAAGGGTTGAGGGTTGACCGTCTTTTCGGCCCGAGCGACCGAGCCGTTGCCGAAGCGAACTGACCGTCCAAGGTGGATCAATTTGCAGAACCCGCCGGATCTCGCCGATGTCGATGCCCAATTCGAGCGAGGAGGTCGCGAAGGCTGTGGCACCGAGCCCGCGCTTCAAGCGCCGCTCGGTCGCGTGGCGGACTTCCTTCGAGAGCGAGCCGTGATGCGAGACAAATGGATCGTCGGGCCAGCTTTGCTCCTGAACATAACGGTGGAGTTTTGCGGAGAGCATCTCGCAAACGCCACGGCTGTTACAAAACACCAGGTTGCTGCCGTCCTGGGCGACCTGGGCGATATCGGGAACAATCTGATCGTATAGATCCCGTGGTGCCTTCACCGGGGTTTCATCGTCGTCCGTCTCATCCCCCGCTGGCAGGGGCGCGATCAAGGCGATCTGTAATTCCCGTCCGTCTTCGTGGTCGGCAATGATCTGAACCGACTCCGGGGCATCAGGATTCAAGAATGCCTGCGCCTCCTTGGGATCTCCGATGGTTGCCGACAATCCGACCATGCGCGGGCGATGACCGATGAGCGTGAACAACCTCGCCAGCAAACTTTGCAAATGAACGCCACGGGCCTCGTTCAACATGGCGTGAATTTCGTCGATGACCACCAACTGCAAATGCGCAAACATGGTCGCGGCCTCGCCGGAGCGATTCATAAGCATGGCTTCCAAACTTTCAGGCGTGATGATCAACACGCCCTCGGGTTTGCGCCGAACCGCCTCCTTGCGCCCGTCGTCGATGTCGCCATGCCAGGCGTGAACTGGAATGCCAAGGCCCTTGGCAATTGCTTCCAATCGCCCATATAAATCATTGATCAGTGCCTTGAGGGGGCTCAGCCATAGGATCAGAACCGATCCTTGGTGGTTCGGTATAATATCGGAGAAGCCTGGCAAAAGGATCGCCTCGGTTTTGCCGGAGGCTGTTGGGGAGGAGATGAGCAGATCCCGGGCTGAAGCGAAGTAAGCCAGAATCACGGAGATTTGGATCGGCCGCAGGGAATGCCAGCCAAGCCGTGACACGGCCTGGCGGACGAGCGGGTGGAGCAAGTTAAAGGCTTGGATCATGGTGTTCATTGTTAGGGCGTGGTTATGCGGTTGTCAGCGGTCTGGGAGTTTCTTTGCAGAAGGTCCTGCCACCTGGCGGTGGGAGATTGATTGAGCGCCGAAATTGCGTGGGCGAGCTTTCGGAGGACTTCGCGTGGAGTCACGGTTTCCGCCGCACCAAGTCGCTGGAGGTTCTGCCCAATGATTGCGCGAAGGGCTTCGTCAGGAAGTCGCGTCTCGATGAACTTAGACTGGCACAGCAAGGTGCGGGCACGGCGAAGGAGAAGAAACAATTCCTCCGGCGTCAGAGTCTGCAACCGCATGACCGGCCCGGCGAACGAGTTCTTGCCTCCCACATCTTCAAGGCGTGTCCGAAGTGCTTCGTGAGACAGGAGGCCGCGTGAACGATGTTCCAAAAAGTCAGGGGTGCCGCCAAAGATAAAACCGAGGCCGGGCGCGTGGCCTTGTGCGGTCGCGTTAACAATGCCGAGCAACGCGTCGAAATTCTGATCGCGATCACGCCCGTGAAGATTACGGGTGAGCAGAATCGCCTCGTCCAGCGTCACCAGCAGCCCGCCCAAACCCGCATGCCGGCACAACAGCGCGACCAGACGCAGGTAATCAAGGAAGCTGTCTCCATCGATGACGCCAGCGATGCCGATTTCCTTGTAGGCAGCGGCCCGGGTGTCGTAGCCCGCCCGCAGCCAGCGAAGCAAACGGGCCTGCTGCTTGGCATCCTGAACCTCCACGGCGGCGAAATATGCGGCGACAACTTCAATGACCGCGTCCCCCAATCGATAACGGGTGAGCTCGCGACAATGATCCCACACGGCGTTGGCCAGTTCCTTCTGAGTGAGGGTGCGGCCTTTCAGAATGCGATCCCGCAGCAGGCTGAGGATGGTTTCGAAGCCCTGACCACGAAGGCTCCCATTCACGCGCAGGCTGATGATTGCGTTGGAGATCAAGGCCCTCGAATCCTTGTCGTTACCCCGCAAACGAAACTCCGGCCGCATCTCCACGCGGGACACCACGATTCCCTGATGAGTTGCCGCCTGCTCCGTGATGTCCAAAAGGTGGGTCTTGCCCGCGCCGTTTGCAGCAGTCAGAAGCCCTAGGAAGGATGCGCCATTCCTTACCTGCTGCAATCCGGCGTTGAGTCGGACCAACTCCGCCTTACGGCTGACGTGCAGGACGGAGGCAAATTCCGGCGGGGTAAGGCCAAGTGCCAGACTATCCAGCAGTCTTGCGGCATCATGAGTCGGTAGTGGTTGGTGGTTAAATTCCATGGGATCAGCGTGAAGGGTTGTTGATGGATTGAGGGGTGGCGTCATCGGCACCGAGCATGGCGGCCAGCATCGAGTCCACCTCGGCCGTCTCGCGCTCGGCGGCTTCGAGTGCGGTCGAGTCAATTAGAGATGACGCGGCAGATTCCTGACTGGTGACCTTCGCCGGACGCACGGCGACTTCTGGGAAGTAGGCTGGGGCTGTCACCTCCGACCGTGGTTGGGATGTGGGCAGAGTAAGTGTGTTGCTAGGCGATGGTTTGGCAGCGGAAAGCCGGGAGTCGTCCTCATCGGTCAGATCAGGCTCGCCTGCGGATCCGCCGATCAATCGGTGCGACGTTGAAGGCGATGTCACCTGAGACGAAAGCGGAGACGGGCGAACTTCGGTTTCCTGCCGGGCTTCCAGAACCTTCGATTTGGCTTCATTCCAGAGGCGCAGAGCTTCGACCAAGCCGGGTATGTAACCCCGGATATTTCCCGAGTTGGCAGGTGTGGATTTTGTGATGCGCAATCCCGACGGGAAGGCGGCTTTAAACGACGGCGTGAAGCGGAGCAAAATCTCGGACCAATGTACGATCACGGCTTCGTCATCTGAGCCCCGGGTGAGCCAACGGCAGGCGTTGGCAACCGGGAATGCATCTGCGGAAACGCCGCTGGATGCGTAGTAGGAAAGTCGATCAACGACCTGAACCTCATTCAATGGTTTTGGAGTCATGGTTGTTCCGATTTGGCTGGGGCTTAGTCATCTGGGGCATGTCCTGCCTCGCCTTCAGTCAGAATCTGATTACAGGCATCCTCGGCCTTGTGGCGGAGTTCGACCTCCGTCCACTCGGGCTTACAACGACGGTTGTAATGTTTGAGGAGAACTTGGACGATGGCCTCGGCATCCAGACCTTGACGGGCTAGATCGCAGGCGAGGGCGAATGTCGTGTCGTGGCCGTGCTTTCCGCTGATCGCCGCAGGCCAGGAACGCGAGAGCATTTGGGCGGCGCGGAGTCCCCGACGCGGTCGAGCCCGTCTGGCCGTCGCCTGGGTGTAGGGCCACTCGTTTGAAGCCTGGCTGCCGACTGGGGCGGAAGCTGACCGATCCCCCTGCGGGGTTTGCGGGGTTTGGGAAGGTGATTTCGCAGGAGTCTCCATACATCATCCTCGTGAGAAATTGGTGGAAATGGGCTTATGAAACCCCGCAAAACCCCGCACCCCTTTGAATTGATACCGCATCACGCCATTGCGATCCTCCTGCCGATGGCAGGTATCAAGGCGCTCCACCAAGTGTGGCCAGATCGCACAAAGTCGCTTGCCAACCCCCTTGGCTGAAAGTCCGCTGGCAAGCTCGGTGTCGATCTGACTGAGTTGGCCAGCCAGTTCGGCAGCAGTGCCAATGAAGCCGCCATTCTTCGAGACCATGGCAATCAAGGCCGCGCCAACCGGGTCATTTTCGAGGCAAAAGGTGGCCTTGTCCACTTCAGCCGCTTTTAGCGCGGCAATAGCCTCGGATTCGCGACCGAGCGCACGGCCAATGCCGACCGCGAAAGCGGCGAAATCCGGATGGCGTTTATTCAACCCCGTGGGCACAGGCTTGGTGTCAGCGAGCGCGGCCTGTAAAGTGTGTGCGATATGTGACATTCCCGCATCGCGGTACTTGGCAATCTGGTGCGACAATGCGGCGTCACTGGTTTTGCCGATACGGCGATTCATTCGCACCAGCAGGAGGCGATCAGCCAAACCCGCATCACTGGCGAAGGTTGGATTGGCAGTCGTAATGGCAACCCATGCCCGGGCGTACAGCGTTACGGTCTGGGAGTTGGTATAAAGCTTTCGCCGTTGCGAACAGCCGCCGGTCGAGGCGCCCGCAACTGCATCCGCCAGCCAGCGATACCGAGTGTCCGCATTATCCAGGCAAAACATTCCCCCTTCATTGACGGCGACCCAGAAATCGTCCACTCCGCGTTCATCGACCGACTGAGCGATAAAGGGGATGCCGAACAACTCGGCGACGCCCTCGACAGTTCGGGTCTTGCCGCTGCGGACTTCGCCTGATGTCACGAGCGGGGGTTTGCTGCGTGGGTTCGTCGGCAGCGAATAGACCCAAAGCTGGAGCAGGTCACGACCGTGGTGCGATTCGATGTGCGCATCGCGAAACAGGTCGCAAGTCACAAATGGATCGGCGGGCGTTGTGAGTTTCCACGGCGCAAGGGTTTTGCCGGCCGGAAAAAGCACATCGTCCGTTCCATTGTCGACAACCCTCACCCCTGCACCGGTAATCTTCACGATCTTGCCATCACCACAACTCAAGTAGATCCCGCCCGGGCGACTGGCCCAAAATTTTTCCAACGCAACCAAACGGGTAGTGGGACCGGTCAGCGCAGCATTCTCGACTGCAGCTTGAACAAACGGGAAACGCCGGTTGGCGCGGTTCAACGCGGTGAGGTCGGACAACCAACTCCGGAATGAATCGCTACGAACAGATTCCAACCGTTTTGTGAACCGGTTGAAGAACAGTGTGCCTGCGAACTCCGGCCGTTCGGCGTCGCAATAAAATGTTCCGATGTTGATGAGCGCATTGACCACAATCCGCGAGACATTTTCGTTCCGCGCCTCCTCCGTCATGCCCCGGGCATCAAGGACCGACGCAATTTGACCCCTCAGCCACGACGTGATCGCGTCGAGGTTTCCAGAAGGGCACTCGTCATCGCGACTGCTCGGAGAGTTCACCTTGCCCGGCGCAACAGTCTTCTTTGCATTCGCCCCTGCCCGCGGTCGTTTGATCTTTGTGCCCCACGCGTCCTTCGGTGCTGGCGACGGTGGAGAAAGTTCCTGGGCAGAAGGATTGAAGTAAAGGTCAGGGTCATGGCTGGCGAAACAAAGCCGGGCAACATCCCGTGCGGCGACGTCAATCAGTGCGCCTGCAAGCTCGTGGACGTTCTGCTTCAGCCACCAGCAGGAGTCCATGTGGCGGCTCGCTTCCGGCGGCACACGAAACACCGCTTTCAAGCCGGCGCCGGTTGGGGAGCGGAATAGAATAACGAGGTGCGGACTCGCAGTCAGGCGGCTAAACGTTTCTTCCAGTGAGCACTCCATTGCACCGTCATCAATGTCCACGCAGATGAGGCCAGAATGCTCCAGAAGACCATCGTTGGCCCGGCGTGAAAAAGTGCCGCTGAACAAAAAACCGGGAAGCGCCTTCTTCAGCACGGACACGGACTCTTTGGCCTCACGAATCGCGTCGCGGGAATTGCCCATTATCGCGGCCTTGCGGCGCGCCTCTGCGTAGGTCTCCCGAATCTGCGTGATGTGCCCGGGGAACCCGCCGCCGGTGATCTTCGGACGGTCGCGCCCGGTAAAAACGGCGAGCGCGTTGGTGAGTTTCCTGTCGGTGTCACCGGAGCGAAGAATTTCAACGACGCTTTCCAGTTCGATCAGCGCCGCTGCATTGCTCGTCGCGTGCGGACAAATCGAGACATTCAGGTTTGGCTGGCCGGCCGGGGAACTCATGAGCGATCTCCCAGCCCCGATGCGTCCGTAACTTCGGGCGCGTTGTTTGGCAAGTCGGCCGCTTGGTCAACGGCAAGACCGTCCAGGTAACGCAACAAATCACCAACATGAAACAACCGGGTCCCACGCTTCTTGCCGGGTTGACGCAGCGACGCTACCCGGACAAAGGGTTTCGCCGGACCGTCCAGTAATTGATACAGGCGCGAGTGGCCCAGTCCGCAAAACTCACACCTTTTGCCGTTGGGCGGGACGGGTGAGTACTTGTCGGGAAGCGGCGACTCGCCCGAATACTGCCGCCGGGAAATCGGCTCATCAAGGTGGTGCCGTTGTGTGTTGCCGTTCATAAACTGGCAACACCATACTGACCACCGTGTGCGGCTTCTTAGGCGAATGGTATCCGCCCTGCCAAATCGTGGAAGATGAGGTGCAAATCAGAATCAATCTGACGCAGGCCTGGATTCTTCAGGTGCAAATCGCGGCAAGATTTCTGCAGAAAACACTGGACGTTACCGGAGTCACCCTGTGGAGACTATTCACCCTCGGAGGAACTCACATAATCAAGAACCGTCCTCAGGATCAAATTGCGATTCTATGGAACGCGACACGAGGGCCAACTCACACTCACTCCCCCGCGTCTCATGACTGGCGGGCAGGTCTGTTACTCACGCAGCACCGCGCAGGCTGCTATCCGAATCTTTGATCACGAAGCGAGCCTTGAGCCGGGCGACTTCGCTCGCCAGGCCAGCAGACTTCACGGAGTCCAACACCGCGTCGAAGTCCTTGTAGGCGGCGGGCGCTTCGTCCTTGGGATACACCCGACAGTTGGTGAGGATGTCGTGGGCCGTGAACTCGTCGTCCACCGTCTTCTGGTCGAGGGCGCGTTCGGCGGCCTTGCGGCCCATCGCCCGGCCCGCGCCGTGGTTCACCGAATACGCGGCGACATGTGCGCCGGCATCGGCAGCCATGATCACGCTGCCCGCCGTGGGATTGCCAGGCAGCAGGATTGGATGACCCGTTTCCGAGAACGGGGTTTCCTTCAGCGACGGATGGCCGGCCGGGAATGCGCGGGTCGCGCCTTTACGATGCACCCAGCCTTCGCCGGCGAATCTGCCGCGACCGTCCGGAAGGAGTTCCTTGCGGGCGATGTTGTGGCTGATGAAATAGACCAGCGAGCCTTTCACGCCC